>NZ_SOHF01000015.1:0-376621 GCF_004404045.1 Cryobacterium sp. Hh11
ACCCGGGTGGCATCGAATACCTGGCCGTTGATCGTGGCTGACATCATGCCCCCACCCACTCCTCCGCCCATGCCGCCATCCATGTTTCCACCCATGCCACTGCCCGTGTCCCCGCCCATATCCCCGCCCATTCCCATCGCGAAGATCAACTCGCGTCGAGCGGTTACGGTAGCCGTGCGAAGGTCTCGTGGAACGGGCTGGCCGGGTATAGCGGCGACTGTCGTGACGTCGTCACCGGTCACGATAAAGGAGGCCAGCGCGACGTCGTCGGCTCCAGCGGAGCTTCCGCCTCCCATCATCATTCCGCCGGACATACCTCGGTCATAGGTGTGGGTACGCAGCACGGAGGTGCCGGCCGTGCCGGTGACGAGAAGATCGGCCCGGTTCCCCGGGGCCAGCACGACCTCGTCGACGTCGTGCGCGGCTTCGAACCGTCCGGAGTCAATTCCGAGGAGGGACAGCTGCTGCCCGTCGAGGCGCAGCCGCAGGTAGCGGGACACGCAGGCGTTTACGATGCGCCATCGTTCCCGCTCACCAGGGCGGGAAGTCATACTGGGGGTGAGTTGACCGTTGACCAGGACGAGGTCTCCCTCGCGTCCGGACATTTTCTCCATCGCTGTGGCCGCTGGAATTGTTCCCGCGGAATCGAGGGTGATGTCGGAGATAACGAGGACGCGTTCCCGGCTGGCCGGGATGGGGTCGGGGTCTTCGACAATAATGGCGCCGTAAAGCCCGCCGAATACCTGATCGGCCACGAAACCATGGTGGTGCGGGTGATACCAGTACACGCCCGGCGGGTGATTGGCGGGCAATTCGTACTGGTAATCAAAGGAGTCGCCGGCTGCGACGGTGACGAACATATTGTCGCTGTTGTTCTCGGGCGAAACGTGGAGGCCGTGCACGTGCAGGTTGCTCGGATCTGCCAGCCCATTGCGCAGGCTGACGCTGAGGGTGTCTCCCGCGCGAACGCGCAGTGTGGGGCCGGGCACGCCACCGTTGTAACTCAGCGCACGCACATCACGACCAGCAATGGTCACCTGCTGGGGGGAAGACTCGAGATCAACGGTGAGAGTACCGCTGACGCTTCGTAGCTCCGGGGGCTCGACGAGGTCACTCCCGGACGGTATAGCCGGTGACGTCGTCGAGGAGTTCCGTTGATTGACAAAGAAACCCGTTCCGCCCACAGCCGTGGCCGCAATCCCGACCCCGCCGAGGATCAGGGCGCTACGGCGACTAAGACCGGGCACTACCGGCCCTCCTCGAGCACCCGCAGCTGATCACGCAACTGCTCCGCAGTGAGCTCCCCCCGAGCGAACCGCTCCTCAAGAATCTGCCTGGCACCGGCCGAATTAGCTTGCCTCGGAGCAGATCGCGTGTCATCGCTTCCGGATTTGTTCGACAAAAAACGAACAATGACATAAATAAGCACGGCGACACCGGCAATAGCTAGCAGGCCGAACCCCCAGGACCATCCCATCGTTCCGTTGTCCCACATCATGATGTGATTCCTCTCGTTATTCCTAACCACTCCAGTATACCTCTAGGGGTATCTGTTCTAGCTGGATGTCAGTCGAACACATTCAGATCGAATTGACGACCGGCGTTGGGGTCGCCACGCTAACGCACGTAGGAGAACAGTCCGATCATGCCGCGTTCAGCGTGGTAGGCGTTGTGGCAGTGGGCGATCCACTGTCCGGGGTTGTC
This sequence comes from Cryobacterium sp. Hh11, assembly GCF_004404045.1. NCBI lineage: Bacteria > Bacillati > Actinomycetota > Actinomycetes > Micrococcales > Microbacteriaceae > Cryobacterium > Cryobacterium sp. Hh11. The sequence goes on from NZ_SOHF01000015.1 coordinate 1,705, forward strand.
GGCGTCAAATTCAAACGTGACGGTCTCTTTTGGACGGACGATCACGGTGTCTTTGCGTGCGCCGTTGTTGCTCAATTGGAAGCTGTGTCCGTGCAGGTGCATGGGGTGCCACATGCCGGTGTCATTCACCATCTTGACCTGAACGCGTTCATCCAGACCGATATCAAAGGCGCCCGCAAACGGCTTCTTCATGTCGAAGCGTCGCCCATTAATGCTCCAGTCATACTTCCCCATACTGCCGGTTAGACGCATGGTGTGGATGCGGTCGGGTTTCGTGGCGGTGAGGAGAACGGATTCGTCTGCGGTGAGACGCCCTCCGTCGGTGACTGTGCCGTCCAGGGTTGACGGAAGTGTGGCGGCGTCTGGGGCGGTGCCGCTGCCGGTGCTGATGAGGCCGTAGGCGCGGCCATCTTTCCCCTCCGGGATGGCCAGAAGTGGTGTGTATCCGTCCTGAACGGTGAGGATCGCATCGATGCGTTCGCCCATGCCGAGCACGACCGCGTCGACATCCTCGTGTTGCACGGGGAATCCGTCCGTGTGCGTCAGGGTTATCCTCTGCCCCGGCACACCCACCCGGTAGGCGGTGTCTCCGGCGGCGTTAATGATCCGCAGACGTATGCGGTTGCCCGGTCGGCTCTGGAATACCTCCGCATCCTGCGTGGCTTTTCCGTTGAAGAGGTGGGCTGGCATGCTCACATCTCCGGCGTCTCCGCCGAGGTAGGAGCTGGTGGCGCCCATCAGCATGTGCGTCATGGGCATATCCATTCCGGACATGTCCATACCCATGGATAGTTCGTCCAGAGCGTCTTCGGGGGTGCCGGTGATGCCGTCGAGCCAGTCGTCGAGCATGATGACCCATTCCTGGTCATACAGCAGAGGCTCTCGCGGGTCCTCGATGATAAGCGCGCCCGAGAGGCCACGTTCGCGTTGCATATCCACGTGCGAGTGATACCAATAGGTGCCGGGGTGGTTAAGTCGAAACGTATACTCAAAGTTGGCGCCAAATTTGATCGCCGGTTGGGTCACAACCGGCACCCCATCGGCGTCATTGCGCAAAGCCAAACCGTGCCAGTGCACACTCGTCGATTCCGCGAGCGCATTGGCGACCTGGGCGTTGAGCGTATCCCCCGTTTTCGCGCGGATAACGGGCCCGTTGACCGCTCCGTTGTATCCCCAGGTGCTCAATGCGATGCCAGCGACGGTCGTGTCGAATACCCCGGCGCTGAGCTTCTGCGTGACCGTTGTTCCGTTCGAGGAGCGAGAATCTTCGTACTGTGAAACCAGCCGATCCGTTGGCAGGATGCGATCGACCGTCTTCGCCGCCGGTGATGGTGAGCAGGATGCCAGTGCTGCTGTGGCCGCTGTGGCCAGGGAAGCGCCGAGAAATGTGCGACGCGTAAGAGATGAGTTCATTATGTTTCCTTCAATCGATAATCGGGACGCCGAAGTCTTGACCAGCTCAGATGAGCGACATGGCGGCATTACGGCGGAGCGGCAATGCGGCCGATGGCGAGGCAAAGTTCCACTGCCAGGTACTGGCTCGGAACTCCATAACGGTCTAAACGCGACTGATCGACAGAAGGGTGAGGCTGGGACGGTGAATCGGTAAGCCAACGCTGCGCCATGATCCCAGAGTGACGCCACCGGTATCGAGCAGACGCCGACGCATGGCCGGAAGCCGAGTCACGAAAAGCATGATGACGAGGGTGAGCAGCAGCATGCACGTCATCACGAACAGCGCGCAATCGAGCGTTCCATCACGGCTACCGGAGGCGATCGCATCAACAACGGATGTGGCGGCGACAGCCGCCACGCCCATAACGTTTGCCTGTTGGCTGGCCGCTGCCGACGCAGCGGGAACCGCTTGCATGGCATGCCCAGTGGCCTCGGAATGGAACGCGAAAACAGCAAAAAGCAGGGCGGCAAGGGCCAGCAGCGAAACGAAAGGCGACAGAGAGACGGGTGCGACTATCCGTCGTACCGCGCGAACCAGCGTCATGTTACCTTCTGCTTTGTTCTCAGCCCAAGAGTGGACTGCCCATGTCAACTCTCACGGTATCGCATGGCCAGCTGGGAATCCTGAATGTAGGTTCAGCGGGACCGATGAATAGTGGATCACGCACTATTTTTCGTAGGCGACCGTCGTCATCATTCCTGATTCGGAGTGATAGACGTTGTGGCAGTGCAGCATCCACTGTCCCGGGTTGTTCGCGTCGAAAATGACGGAGAGTGTTTGCCCGGGAACCACAATGGAGGTGTCCTTGCGGGGACCGCCGCCCAGATGCTGATAGGTGTGTCCGTGTAAATGCATCGGGTGCCACATTGTTGTTGTGTTCACGAAATCGATCCCGACGCGTTCACCGGCACGGATGATTCGAGCGTTGTCGAGTGGCTTGTCCATATTGAATGGGCGTTTGTCGAGCGCCCAGTCGTAGCTTGCCATGCCGCCCGTGAGACGCACGGTCAGTTGTCGGTCGATATCTTTGATGGGCAGCGCGAACTCCGCGTCGGCGACGAGCTGATCGGCTGTTCCGACCTGTCCGGTGAGTTCGGACACCGTGACGTTTGAGGAGGGTGCCGTGGCCAACGACGCGGTTCGAACAACTGCAAACCCACGGGCCCTTTTTCCCTCTGCCTCGGCGACGAAGGGAAAGGCACCGTCGCCGAGCGTGACGAGCACGTCGTAGCGTTCGCCCATTCCGAGCAGGATGCTGTTGACGTCAACGTGCTCGACCGGGTATCCATCGGTGTGAGTGATGGTCATCCGGTGTGACCCGAGGGCAACGCGAAAGGCGGTGTCACCGCCAGCATTTATCAACCGGATGCGAATGCGCGCCCCCGGACGCGAACGGAAAGTCTCCGGATCGGCGGCAGGCCGACCGTTGACGAGGTAGTGCGGATATTTCACATCACCGGCGTGCCCGCGGAGCAGAGAGGATCTCGCATTCTGCATTATGTTGCTCTGGCTGTTCGATGCGCCGCGCATGCCTTGGGAGAGCTCGGCAAGTATTTCGGGAGGTGTGGCGTTCACCCCATCGATCCAGTCATCGAGAATGACGACCCATTCGTCGTCATAGACCAACGGTTCGTGCGGGTCTTCGATGATGAATGCGCCCAAGAGGCCCCGGTCGCGCTGGGTTCCAACGTGCGGGTGAAACCAGTACGTGCCGGCATTGGGCGCCAAAAATTGATAGTTGAACTCGGACTGTGGAGGGATCGGATCTTGGGTGAGATGGGGTGCACCGTCCATGTCGTTTCGTAGTGCGATGCCGTGCCAGTGCACCGTCGTCGCTTCGGGCAGCTCGTTCACGACGCGGGCCGTGATCAGATCACCCTGGGTGGCACGAATCGTTGCGGCCGGAAGTGCGCCGTAACTCCAGGTCGTGGCGAGGGTGCCGGCCAGATCGACGGTGGTCTCGCTGGCTCGAAGCTCGACCTTGACTGAATTCCCCGACGAGAGCCTACGTTTCTCCGCAGCCCGAACGGCAGCGGACTGCGGCGATAGCAATTGTGGCTGCGGGCTGCACGCGGCAAGAGCAAGAAGCGCCGCGGCGGAGAGCCCGGCTCCGACCACCGTTCGCCTGGTTAGTGTGGCCGGTGAGAACAAATTGATAATGGCTGGCACACGGGTCATTCGCGACGAACCGGGACCTTGTTGCGAATGCCGACGACGACGAAAGTCAGGGCTGCGATGAACTGGGCTGCGAGCCAGCCCCTGCCTTCGAGCGGTATCACCACGACCGGGTTCCAGAGCACCGCAATGGGTACCAGAAGCACCAGCCACCACCACGTTTTGGCTTGAATAACAAAGACGCAGAGGATGAGCGCGAGAATACTGACGGCGTATCGGATGATGGTGAAGCCTTCCCCATCGATGAGCACGAACCCGGCCAAGAGCACCAACGCTCCCAACAAGCCCGGTGCAAGCCCAGAGCGCACGAAAGTTGGTGCGGCTGGGGTGCCAGAGGTACGTTTCTTGGTGCTTTTGGTTCTTTTATTGCTCTTGGTGCTCATATTTTTCAGCCTATCGAGAAGGGAAAATGGGAAAATCGAACGGTGATCACCGTTGAAATCACGTGATGGTGACGCGGTGAGATTACGGCGATGCGCCCGGTCGAATCGAACAAGGTGGCAGGAATTTAGCCCAGGGTGACTGCTCGAGCGCTCATGAAGGGTTGAGAATCCACGCGTGCACCTGATTAGAAACCGAGTGGACGGGTCACCGCCAACGCAGGAGCCATTTCATGGCTCGGGCGCAAAATCGGGTCTAGACGCGACTGACTGAAAGCAGAGTGAGGCTAGGGCTGGGAACCGGCGAAGCGATGGCGTGCGCGGTAATGCGAGTTACGACTGCGGCGGGGAAGAGTTGCCGAGTTAGCGTCGATATCGCGGTCCAGAAGACCAATGCAACAAGACCAAGGAGAAGAACGCAGGTTAGGGTGAGCCACGTGCCATCGCTTGTCCCATAGTGGGCGCTCGACGATACCAGAACGGACTCCGGAGCGGCCTCGACGAGACCAATCGTGCCCACTGCGAGGTCACCGGCTGACACCGACCATGCTGATGACAGCAGCGGCGTCGGAAGATCACGACCGGTGGCCGCTGAATGAACGGCGAATAGGCCGGCCACTAGCGCCGCCAACGCGAGGAGCGTTATGAAGAAGGAGAAAGGAACGGCGGGGACGATCGTGCGCGCACTGCGATTCAGCGGCATGCCACCTCCATTCTCGTCATTAGCTCACAGTCGATTGATTGGTTGCACTAGTCGCAGAGTACCTCACCGTGAGTTTGGCAACTTGAATACCCATGTTGGTCGACCGTCGCGTCAGGCTGTCACGGCCGGTGATTTGGTGTCGCGAATGGGTGCTGATGGGGTCCAGACGCGGGCGGCAGTGACCGCTGCTGCCGTTCCCAGCGCGGCCAGCAGAAGGGCTGTTGGGGCGAGGCCGAGCAGGGCGCCGAGTACTCCGGCTAGGGGATAGGTCACGATGAAGCAGGCGTGGGACAGCGAGAACTGTGCGGCAAAGACCGCGGGCCGAGTGGTCTCGTCGGAGGAACGGCGCAGCAAGCGGGCCGATGGGGTGAGGATCAGCGCGGTGGCGGCGCCAAGTGCGAACCAGATCACGAGCAGACCAGACCAAGTCACGGCTGTCGCCGGAGCGAGAACAACGAGGGCCAGGGCGATGAGTCCGATAGGTAGAACGGCGCAGCCGAGCAGCATGACGCGGCGGTCGGTGAAGCGGTCGAGTACCCGTGGTAACGCCAGTGCGACCAGCATCGACCCGAATCCGTAACACGCCAGGGCGATCGCAAAGTCGGACTGGGCGCGACCAAAGTGGCTCTGCACGAGCACGACGGTGTTCACGATGACCATGCCGGTCGAGGCGGCGACGACCATATTCATCGCGAGCAGGGCCCGCAGTTCCGGCGTGCGCCCAAAGACGCGGACGCCTCGGGTGAGGCGCTCCCAAAAGGGCGCCGGAACGGATGCTCGGTGGGCCGGCAATGTGGCCGAGAGCACGAGCAGGGCGGAGCCGACGAATCCGACCACGGTTCCCACGAATAGGGAATGGTAGCTGATCACGGTCAACAGCGCGGCGGCCAGAATCGGGCTCAGCAGCGACTCGAGGTCATATGCCAGTCGGGAGAGCGACAAGGCCCGGGTGTACTCACTTTCCTCCGGCAGAACCTCCGGAATCAGAGCTTGAAATGCCGGGGTGAAGGTTGCCGAGGCAGCCTGAAGCACGAAGATGAGTACATAAATCTGCCAGGCCTCGGTGACGAATGGTAGCGAAAGTGCGACGATCGCGCGGAGCACATCCGCTGAAACGAGCAGGGTCTTTCGCGGGACGTGGGCGGTGAGCGCGGAGATCACCGGGGCGATGCCGACATAGGCGAGCATCTTGATGGTCAGCGCGATGCCGAGCACGATGCCGGCGTCGCCGCCGGCCAGGTCGAACGCGAGCAGGCCCAGGGCCACGGTGAGCAGTCCGGTGCCGATGAGCGCCACGATCTGCGCGCTGAACAGTCGGCGATAGGTTCGGTTGCGCAGGACCTCAAGCATGAGGGGTGTCCTCCGGGGCAGTGACCATCTGTTCCAGCGGGCGGCTTGGAGTCGGAGCTTGGCGCCAGGCTTTTGTGCCAAGGAGTCGCAGACCGTTGAGGGCCACGATCACGGTGGAACCTTCGTGGCCGGCCACGGCTAGGGGGAGGGGCAGCGTCGAGATGAGGTCCCAGGTGACGAGTACGGCTATGAAAGTCCCCGCGATGACGAGGTTGGCCACGACAAACCGGTGCGCCTTCCGCGAGAGTTCGATGACGCTCGGAATCGCAGCGAGTTCGTCACGAATGATTACGGCGTCGGCGGTCTCCAGCGCGAGGTCAGAGCCGTGGCGTCCCATCGCGATGCCTACGCTGGCCGACGCGAGGGCGGGGGCGTCGTTTACGCCGTCACCGATGATCAGCACCGGGATACCATCGCCCTCGAGCCTCCGCACTATGGCCGCTTTGTCTTCGGGGATCAGGCGGGAGCGCACTTCGGTAATGCCAGTGCGAGCCGCGATATCGGCCGCGGTGCGCTGGTTATCGCCGGTGAGTAGGTGAACCGGGTGTTGGGTTATGGCTGCCGTTCGAGCGACCGCTATTGCGGCGTCCGGGCGGAGCGCGTCCTCCAAGGTCAGGGTTCCGGCGAGTTGGCCGTCGACCATTACTTCGACGACCGTACCGATCGTGCCGGTGCGTTCGCCACGCGCTTGCACGACACGCACGACTTGTCCGTCGACACTGCCTTGGACACCTTGTCCGGGAATGGCCCGAAAATCACTCGCCGGGGTCACCGTTGTTTCGGCAGCGCGCACGACTGCGCGACCGAGGGGATGCTCGCTGTGGTGCTCGACCGCAGCGGCGAGATTTAAGACCGCCTGCGCGCTGCGCTCAGTGGCGGGGCTGACCTCGACGAGGATAGGAGCACCTTCGGTGAGGGTTCCGGTCTTGTCGAAGGCCACCAGCTGAGTACGCCCTATCGCCTCCATTACGGTGGCGGACTTGACGAGGATGCCGTGGCGAGCGGCGTTGGCGATCGCAGCCAGCAGCGGAGGCATCGTTGACAGGACAACCGCGCACGGGGACGCAACGATCATAAAAGTAATCGCGCGCAGGAGGGCGCCGCGAAAATCCTCGCCGAACAGCAGCGGCAGCGCAAACACGACGAGGGTCGCGATGACCACGCCGAGGGAGTAGCGCTGCTCGACCTTCTCTACGAAAAGCGCACGGGTCGACTTCGTCTCGGATGCTTCGGCGACGAGGGACACCATGCGGGCAATGACCGACTCGCTTGCCGGGCTCGTGATCTGCACGGTCAGGGCTCCAGTGCCGTTGACAGTGCCGGAGAGCACGTTGTGACCGGGCCCGCGGCGCACGGGAACTGACTCTCCCGTCATGGCGGCCTGGTCGACCTCGCTGATGCCCTCGATGACGATGCCGTCGCCTCCGATCCGCTCGCCGGGACGGACGAGGATGAGGTCCCCGATACGGAGGTCTGCCGTGTCGACGATGACGAGGTCGTTACCGGTCGCCGATCGGGTGAGGCGGCTGGCTTGTTCGGGCGCCAGGGAGAGCAGGCTGCTGACTGAGTCGGCGGTCCTCTGGGTGACGAGGGCTTCGATCGCTCCGCTCGTGGCGAAGATGACGATGAGGAGAGCGCCGTCGAAAACCTGGCCGATGGATGCTGAGGCGATCGCGGCGACGATCATCAGTAGATCCACGTCGAGGACCTTGGCGCGCAGGGCTGAGATCCCGGCCCATGCCGGCTCCCACCCGCCGGCGAGGTAGCACGCGAGATAGATCGTCCACCATACGGGTGCGGGTGCGCCAGCGAGTTGCAGGGGCCAGGCGATGAGAAACAGCAGCAGCGCGAGGCCGGCCCAGCGCACCTCGGGTAGGCAGCTGCCCGTGCGGAAGATCGATGGTGGCTTCGCGAGTACGCGGCCGCCCGTTCGGATTGGCGCGTCCAATAGCGTGTTCGTCATGCGCTGGTAGCCTCTCCGCCTGTCGTTGCGAGGTCGGGGTGGTGGTGGCGAGGCGTGCCTCCGAGGCTATGCTCGGCCTGGAAGATCGCGTCGCGCACCAGCTGCGCGGCATGCTCGTTTTCGAGGCGATAAAAGATGCGCGTGCCCTCTTGACGCGTCGAGACGATGCGCGCCAGGCGCATTTTCGCCAGGTGCTGCGACACCGACGCGGGAGTCTTGTCGACGATATCGGCAAGATGATTCACCGACAGCTCTCCCGCGTCTCGAAGCGCGACAATCATACGTACCCGGGTGGCATCCGCCAGCATCGAGAAGATCTCTACGGCCAGTTCTACGAAGTCACTCTCGGGAAGACGACCACATATCTGCTTATCTGCATCCATACGCAAATAGTAGCAGACACGCATCTTGGCGTTTTGAAACTATGCACCGGGACAGTTTCTGAATCCAGATTCAATGCGCGGGGGCCTCGTCAAGCCTCGCAGGGGGGCCTGGATCTCGCGTGACATGCAGAGACTGTCGCATTCAGTGGGCAAGGGGAGAGCCGGCAATTGAGAGGATGCCGCCGGCGACGATGCCGAGAATGAGTACGGATGCTGCTCCCGTGACGGCGGAGCCAGCTGCCCAGCGGCGTCGCACACGTGCTGTGGCAGCGGCCGGTGACGCAGCCGACGAGGAAAGTGGAAGTGCAACAGCGCGGGAGAACATCGGTGCCAGCCAGCGCAGGTAATAGAACAGGCTCGCCACGCTATTGATCACGGCGATGACCACGAGCCAGACGAGGCCTCCGTCCCAAGCGGCGGCGAGCGTGGTGAGTTTGCCGATGAACACGATGGTCGGGGGTGTTCCGACAAGGCCGAGCAGGCTCACGATGAGGGCGCCGGCAAGCCAGGGGTGGGTCCTGGCTGCCCCGCGATAGTCGGTGAGGGTGCGGCGAGTGGGAAGTGCCGCGACCACCGCGAAGGCGGTGAGGTTGGTGGCGGCGTAGCCTGCGAGATAGAGCAGCAGCGATGGCAGGGCGAGGTCGCTGCGCCCGGCGACCGCGAGCGGCAGCATGAGGTAGCCGACCTGGCTCACGGTTGACCAGCCGAGCAGCCGGCGAACGTCGTCTTGCCAGAATGCGGCAAAGTTTCCGAGCGTCATGCTGGCAGCGGCGAGAAGGCCGACCAACAGCGGCCAGTCGATGCTTCCCGGAATGATATCGAGCAGCCGGTAGGCCGCAATGAGAGCGCCGATCTTCGGAACGGTGGTGAGGAAGGCTGCGACAGCCGTGCCGGACGCCTGCGTCGCGTCCGGAATCCAGAAGTGTCCCGGCACACCGCCAGCCTTGAACATCAGGGCGCCGAGCACCCCGACGACCCCCATGGCCACGGCGGCAGCCGGAGCATCGACCAGAGCAAGCGCCAGCTGACGGTACGAGGTACCTCCGCCGACTCCGAACAGCACGCTGACGCCCAGCATCATCATGATTCCGAGCAAGGCTCCGAGCAGATACGTTTTCATCGCCGCCTCGGCGGCACCAGGAGAACGACTCATTCCGATCAGGGCATATAACGGGATCGAGGTGAGTAGGTATCCGGTCACGAGGATGAGGAGGTCGCTCGCGCCGCACAGGAGCATGGCACCGAGGGCGGCGAGCAGCAGCAGGGCGTAGGTCTCGCTTTCCCGGCGCGCACCACTGAGCTCCTCGATTCCGAGCACGATAACGAAAATCGTTGCTAGGGCAATGATGATTCGACCGAAACCGGAGCCGATGTCCACGGCGAAGCTCGCTTCGAAGATCGTCGTCGACGGCTGCATCATCCCGACTGCCGCCGCGACCACACTCGCCATCAGCGCCAGAATGGCGATCCACCGGGTCGCGACTTGGCGGTTCCGGGGGAGGAACGACCCGGCGAGGAGCGCGACGATCGCCCCGGCGAGAACGAAAACTTCCGGCAAAAGGGCGAGAGTGTCCAGTGCTACGTTCACGGGCAACTAACGGCTGACCAGGTTGACGACGACGGATGCTGCGGGTTCGATGATGTCGAGTAGGAATCGCGGGAACACCCCGATGACTACCGAGAGAACCAGCAGCGAGCCGATGGAGAGTGTCTCGTTTGAGTTCAGGTCGCTAAACCCGGTAGATAACCCGCGCGTTTTGCCCGTGAGCAGGCGCTGCGACGCGAGGAGAAACAGCGCCGCGGTAATCAGGATGCCGGGGAGTGCGAGCAGGCTCAGCGGTACGGTTCCAATACTGCCGGCGAAAATCTGGAATTCGGCGATGAATCCGCTGAAGCCGGGCAGTCCGAGGGACGCGAATGCGGCGACGGCGAAGAATGCCGCGTACCTGGGTGCCGGTGCCGCGAGCCCGCCGAAAGCGTTGAGATCGTAGCTCTTTCGTCGTTCGTACAGCACGCCAGCGAGGAGGAAAAGCGCGCTGGTGATCAGTCCGTGGCTGACCATCTGCACGACAGCACCGGTGACGGCGAGCTGTTGCGCCTCGGCAGAGCTGTCGCTGACGACGCCAGCGGCGCCGACGGCCAGAACGATGTAGCCCATGTGGTTGACCGACGTGTAGGCAATCATCCGTTTAACGTCGGTCTGGGCCAGGGCAACGAGCGCGCCATAGAGCACCGACACGATGCCGACGACGACGATGATCCAGGCCCAGGATCGCCACGCGTCGGGAAGCAGGGGCATGGCGATGCGCACGAAACCGTAGGTGCCCATTTTCAGCAGCACGCCGGCCAGCACGGCAGAGCCGATGGCGGGGGCATCGGTGTGAGCCGGTGGTAGCCAGGTGTGGAACGGAAACGTGGGTGTCTTGATCGCGAGGCCGATGAGGATGGCGGCGAGCACGAAGCCCCCCGCAACGGGGTTGTTCTGGAAGGGGGGAGACTGGGCGAGCTCGACCATATCGAAGGTGTGCGGGTCGGCGCCGAGGTACAAGCCGATGAAACCGAGCAGCAGGGCCAGAGACCCAAGGAACGTGTACAGGAAGAACTTCAGCGCCGAGCGCGCGGCGTTACCATGGCCCCAACCGGCGATGACGAAGTACATGCCGACCAGTGACAGGTCGAAGAAGACGAAGAACAAGATCAGGTCCTGCGCGGCGAACACACCGAGGCAGGCCGACTGGAGAAACAGAAAGAGAGCGGCCTGCGGCCTGGGCCGGTCGCTCTCCCTGAGGGCGTAGACCGCGCAGGCGGCGAAGATCACGGCGGTGAGAGTGAGCAACGGCAGGGACAGGCCGTCCACTCCGAGGTGGTAACTACTGCCAACACTCGGCATCCACTGCAGCCGTTCCTCGTACGCGAGTGCACCCGGTTTCGGGCTGTCAAAGCCGATCCACATTCCCACCAGTAGCGCCAGATCGGCAAGAGCGATTCCCAGCCAGGCCCACCGGGCGGCCCGGTCCGGAACCCGGGGCACGACAACGAGAATCACCGCGGCCAGTACCGGCAGAAAGACGACAAGACTGAGCATGGACTACCTCATAACAGGAAGAAGGAGAACGAGAAGAAGGATGACGGCGGCAGCGAGAACGACGGTGATTTGCGCGTAATACTGATGCAGTTGGCCCGTTTGGGGACGCCGGGCGATCATGCCGAACCGGCGCGCGGTACCGGCGATAGCCTCAACTGCCGCATCCACACCGTCGGTGTCTGCCCAGGCAGCAGCGGAACCGGTGACGATACTGCCGCGCGCCGCCGCAGTCACTGCCGCATCGAGCCCGTGGTCATCGAACCAGCCGAGTCGACGGGCGCCGCGCAGCGCTGTACGCGCCGCTGTGTGGATTCCGCGATCAAGCACTGCGTCATCGAAATGGGCGAGTCGTTGGCTCACAAGAAGCACCGGGTCAACGAACACGACCCGGGTCGCCCGCTCGAGCCCCAACCAGTTCGCGGCCCAGGAAGGCCGAGGCGTCCGCTTCCAGGCCACCAAACCGAGCACGAGAAGTGCCAGTATGGCCGAGCCGACCAGTTCGAACCCGCCGGGCCGCGGATCTGATTCTGCTCCGAGCACACCCCGTACCCAGTCGCCGACCGGCGGCAGGGCGAGCACCCCCAAGAGCGCCGCGCCCGCCGCCAGGACGGTAAGCGGTACCCGTTCCCAGGCGCCGATGTGCCGCGTGCCGCGCTGCTCGGTGTCGTACTCGTCGCGAGCATTCGCCAGCGGGTGGCTCCAGACGATGATGAGAGCCTTGCCAGCATATGCCGCGGCGAGTGCGGCGGCTGCCAAGCCCACGACATACAGGGCCGTACTGGTTTCCAAGGCACCGGCCAGGAGCTGATCCTTCGTCGCCCACAGGGCCAGAGGGGCTATTCCGGCCAGGGACAGGGCGCCGACGGCGAACGTCACTCCGACCAGCGGCCATCGGCGAGCGGCGCCCCGGAGCGCTGGCAGTTGCTTGGTACCGAGCGCCGCGAGCCAGGCGCCCGCCGCGAGGAACAGGAGCGCTTTCGTTGAAGCGTGAGCGATGAGGTGGGTCGTCCCGCCCGCCGCGGAACCGACGCCGGCAGCCAGCACCACGAAACCGAGCTGCGCTGCAGTGGATGCCGCGAGGAGCTGTTTCAGGTCCTGCTGGGCGACGGCGACCGCGCCGAGCAGCAGAGCGGTCAGGGCCCCCACCCACGCTGTGGTCGTCGCAGCCCAGCCGGTGACCTCCAGCAGCGGAGCGAGTCGCAGCAGGAGGTAGCCGCCCATCGCCACCATCGCCGCCGAATGCAGGAGGGCGCTGACCGGGCTTGGGCCTTCCATCGCCCGGGAGAGCCAGAAGCTGAAGGGCAGTTGGGCTGCCTTGCCGAATGCGGCCATCAGAATTCCCGCGGCGATGATGTGACGCCAGGGAGAGGGAGCCGCAGCCAGGTCAGCGAGTCCCAACCCGGCGCCGCCCGCCAAGGCGGCTCCGGCCGCAAGGTAGAGGCCGAGGTCGCCGAACCTGGTCGTGATGAACGCGGTCAGTCCGGCACCGACCCGGTGGTCCTCCCGCCAGCGGAAGCCAATCAGCGCGTAAGACATAGCGCCCATGATCTCCCAAGCGAACAACAGAGCGGGAATCGTGGTGGCGGTCGCCGTCACCGCAACGGCCGCCGCAAAGATGAGCATCAGCCCGTGGAAGCGCGCCGGCGATTCCGTTCCCTCAGCGGCTGCAAAGACCAGAACCATGAGGGTGATAACCGCGACCGTCGGCACAATGCCTGCCGACAGCCCGTCGACGGCGAGTCCGAACCGAGCTCCGGCCACGAATGGGACTTCGACGGACGGGCGGACGGAAGCTACGACGAACGCCATCGCGACGGTGAGACCAGCGGTGCCAAGCGACACCGGAACTGCGGCCAGGTTTGCTCGCCGCCCCGTGACGCAGAGCGCGATTCCCGCCAGAGCGGGCAGACTGACCAGAAGCCACAGCGCCGTAACGCCCAATGCGCTTACTGCTGCGGCGCTCATCCGGCGAGGTCCGTTGCCGAGTCGGTCATGTCTGATCCCCGGGAACGATGCAGGAGAGTGGCAACGGCGAACCCCATCGCCATTTCCACGGTCATCGCCGCGATCACCACGAGCAGGAGAACCTGCCCGTCCGGGACCGGTGTCAAAAACCACCAGAATGCGGCGACCGCGAGGATAACGCCGTTGAGCATGAGTTCCAACCCCATCATCACCATGACAACGACTTGCTGGGAGAGCGCGCCGTAGAGCCCGACGCAGAACAGTGCCGCGGCAGCGATAAGGACGAGCTGCAGGGTCATCGCCCCAACCCGCCCTGCTGTGGGTCGTCAGGAGTGGGAAGATCCAGATTGTCGCCCCACCGGTCGTAGCGGCCCCTAGGGCTTGCGAGCACGAGGGCAGCGACGATCGTGGCGAACAGAATCGGACTCACGGTAAGCATCACGAGCATCTTGGATCCCATGATTGCCTCGCCGAGGGATGCGGTCAGGTCGGCGGCCGGCGAACCGTTGTGTGCCGGCCAAGGTATGAGCAGTGCGCCACCGGCCAGCAGGAGGAAGGTGCCAACGGCGAGGATCGCCGACCACCGTTTGTTATGCACCATGCTCATGGGCATGAGAGCAGGGTTCATCCCCATGAACATGATCATGTAGATCGCCATGATGGCCATCTCCATCACCATCATGAGAATCGTGATGACGCCGATGTAGTCGAGATCAAACATCAGCAACATCACGCCGACGGCGACGAAGGACACAGCCAGGGCGTAGGTTGCCCGCGCCATGGAGTCGACGCGGAAGACGGCGATTCCCGAGGCGAGCGCGATGACCGCCAGTGCCGAGAAAACAATGATCGACAGCATGCTCAGCCTCTTACCGCGACGATGACGGAGACAATGAGCGTCTGCAGCAGAACGGCCGGCAGCACGATTATCCAGGCGACTTCAGCGAGGCGCTCGGGACGCACAGCTGGCATACGATGCCGCAGGGTGACGAACGCTGCAAGCAACAGCAGGGTTTTCACCAGCGTCCACAGCCAGCCGGGCAATAGCGGTCCGGCCCCACCGCCGAGAAAGAGGGCAACGGCGAAAGCCGCGCCTGTCGTGAGCAGGGTGTAGCGTCCGGCGAGAATCAGCAGGCGGTCCACGCCGGATACCTCGGTCAGGATCCCGCCAGCGATGTCTCCGCTCGCGGATGTCGCAAAGGGCCCCCAGTTGGAAAAGGCGACGACGCTTAGGCAGAAGACGACGAAGGCGATGGGCATCCAGACGATGAACCACAGATTCTGTTGCGCGGCAACTACATCGCTCACGCGCAGGCTATGCGCTGCGACGGCGGGGGTCACCAGTGCGAACATCAGTGGCAACTCATAGGAGACGGCTTGAGCGAGAAATCGGTAGCCGCCCACCAGCGCGTGGGCGCTGTTGGCACCCCAGCCGATCAGCCACATGAGTGCCCACACGAAGACGTCCATCGTGTTGAACCAGACGACCCCGACCGGTATATCGGCCAAAACCCACGGACCCACCGGGATCACCGCCGTCTTCAGCACCGCGATCACCACGAGGCCGGCGCAACCAATGCGCCAGAGCAGAACATCAGCCGCGACGGTCGTGCGACGTCGCTGCCGCATCAGACGGGCGATCTCGAACACCGGGATGGCCACTCCAGAACGGAAAGACCGGCCCTCGGCCCGGGCAACGAGGATCCCATTGAGCGCGGCTCCAGCCAGGGCAAGCAGGCCGAGCACGACCGGAGCAAGCAGCGCCCAGGCAGGATTCACCTCGACGATGTCACTCATGTTGCGTCACTCATGTGCGCGGCTTCGGAATCTAGGTGACGGGTCCGTCTCGATTGCCAGAGCGGCAATGATGAGCCGCGCGGTTGCGACATCCGCGCCGTTGAGCAGTCGCGGAATCTCGCTCAGCAGGCTGCGCTGCAACGCCAGGGCGTCCTGCAGCTCGTACGCTCCTTCAGCCGTGTCGTCTCGGGCAATGCGTCGCGCCTCGTCGAGCCAGCCGACAAGGCGGCCGCGCACCGTCTCGGATCCGCTCTGCCCCATCCCGTCATCCGCGTGGGCGAGTGCGTCGCCGACGCGGATACCTTTCAGCGTCCAGCGCAGAGTCCAGGAACGACCAACGCTCTGCGCCAGCTTGTCGAGGTCGGCTGCAGCGTCGACCAGTGCTGTGCCCGACGCCACGGCGTCGCGAATCCTTCGTGCGCGGTCTGCCGCGAACGACCATCCGGCCAGAGCGAGCACCTGCACCGCGGCATCAGAACGACGGATGACCGCCAGCCGTCGCTCGTCGTCCGCCAACCGGCGGCTATCGTCCGGGACAAGGCCGTCACCGCTCGGTTGCGCCGCGGGAAGGATTTCTGCCTGGGTGCTGACGATCACATCACCTTGGAGCACGCAGCGCACAACGAGACCGGCTGGCCAGTGGGGGAGTACCGGGCCAAGGGGAACGTGAAGCACGTCCATTTCGAGGCCGTCGCGATCGGGTGCGCCATTGGCCAGAGGAATCCCTCCCGGCATCGGCATGTCCATGTCCATGTCCATGTCCATGTCCATGTCAGGCTCGGTCGATTCGCCGCTGCTACCGTGCGCTGCGTGCTCGGTGTGCGCGATCTCGTCACGTGGTTCTGCCGGCCGGCGCGAGCGGGCTCGCGCATCGCTTTGTTGACTGGCCTCATCGAGGAGCTCATCCACGGCACGGTCTAGAGTCGCGGCGATATCGCTTGCGGTGATCACCGCCGCGCGTACCCGTGGACCGGGAAGCTGTGACCAAAGGCGGGCGCACACGGACTCGAGTTCCTGTCCAGGTTCCCCGCAGACCAGCAGAACGTCGGCATCCGCTGGCGATATCGCCGGCGCCCAGCCCCGACGGGCTAGTTCCGCCTCAACGCGCATTCGAGTCTCACCCCAGCCGGGAACTTCCAGCACCAGCACGTGCACTCTGCGAGTGGCGCGTCCCGCCACGCTGCTTCTTAGACCCACCGCAACGCACCCTCTCGCCAGGCCCAGACGACACCGACCATGAGCACACCGAGAAAGACGAACATCTCCACGACGGCGCCGATTCCATCCTTCGAGACGACCAGTGCCCAGGGATACATAAAGAGCATCTCCACGTCAAAGGCCAAAAAAAGCAGGGTCAACGGGTACCACCTGGCGTGGTAGCGGGACAGAGCATGTTCCTCCGGCTCCCAGCCGGAAAGGAACGGCAACCGCTCAAGTGGGTCGCGGGCCACCGCGGTATACCGCGCCACCAGGTAGAGGCCGCCCACTGTCAGCAGCGCGACTGCGAGAAGGACGGCAATGCTGATGTAGGTGGACACGCGCCTTCCTCTCACCACTCCTGGGCCTCATAGCCTTTTTAGATCGATGTGTTCTCAACCTAGTCCGAGTGAGCTGAAGCGGATATTTCGGACAGTAATCCATCCAAAAATACGAAGGGTGAAGCATGGAGCCCGTTATCGGGACTTCGATGCTCTGTACCTTCCACAATGCCGAAAGCGGGTTGCTGTTCATTATTGAACCGGCCGCCACGGAAGAGCGCTGTTAGTCGTAGGGGCTGCAGGAGGAGTGGCCGCCGTCGAAAGCACCGTTCTTGTCGAACAGGCCGATCGTGGAGCCGAGGACGTCGAGGAAGGCTTACGACCTCATCGTCGATGGTTTCGGTGCCGTCTGGGCTGGCCCGCTCTTGGTCACGGTCGACTTCGGCGCAGACTCTACCCTGGCCGAGAACCAGGTCGCGAGCACGGCAGTTCACACGCAATTGGCGGCAACGGACGGCGTCAGCGCTGTCACACCCCACGGCTGGCCGAGAATGGGACGACCGTGCTGTACACGGTGATCCCAACCAGCTCGCCGGATGACGCCGCCACCGAAACGCTGGTGCACGACCTGCGCGAGACCGTGCTGCCGGACGCGGTCTCCCACGTAGGCGGGGCAACAGCCACGAGCATAGACCTGGCCGACACGCTTCTGGCCCAGATCGGCTGGTTCGTCCTGATCGTGGTCGTGCTGGCCTTCATCGTTCTTTTGATCGAGTTCCGGGCGCCGTTCATCGCGGCCATGGCTGTCATCATGAACCTGTTCGCTGTCGGCGCCGCCTACGGACCCGTCGTCGCTGTGTTCCAATGGGGGTGGTGGCCCGCCGGCCTGCTCGGGGTGTCCTCCGGCCCGGTGGAATCGTTCGTGCCGGTGATGCTCTTCGCTGTGCTGTTCGGGCTGTCCACCGATTACACAGTGTTCCTACTTAGCCGCGTCAAGGAGGAGCTCGCCCGCACGGGAGATCCCGACCGGGCAGTCCAAAACGGCCTGGCAGCGACGGCCAGGGTCATCCTGGCTGCGGCATCCGTCATGGTCGTCGTCTTCGGGAGCTTCATTCTCAACGACCAGCGCACCGTGACGATGTTCGGCTTCGGCCTGGCGATGTCCGTCGCCGTGTACGCCCTCGTAGTGATGCTGGTGCTCGTGCCCGCGCTGCTCGCAATCGCGGGCCGCGGTGCATGGGGGCGCACCAAACGTCATCTGTCAGCCGAGTCCGAGTCCAGCCCCGATCTCGAACCCCTCCTTGCAACGCTCGGACGGGGTTGAGGAAGCGTTGAACTGCCCCTGGAGGACAGCTTCCAGCTTGAGGCGGGGCGAGAGAGATTCCGGCGATCCGTATCGGCAAAAAATGGGAGATGTGAGACTGCTCATATCCCCAGGGTTATAGACAGCTTCCCTGCGTCCGTTTGCCGCCCCGCCTTCACCGCGGTATTTCTCGGGAGGTCCTAGGCCGATGTCGGGATAACGGGTCTTACGGGAATACCACTATAGAGAGCTCGCCAAGTCGTTGGCGCCGGTGCTTTGAGTCTTGTCTCTCGCTGATCGTCCGCTCTTTGCACCATCTTGGGCCGGGCTGGTTGGTGGTGACCGGAATCTGATTTGACCGTGTGATACGCGCTGCGCACGAGCGTCACGCTCGTGCGCAGGTGATGCCTATTCAGGGGTGGTCGTCTCCGCGCATCCGCACGGCCACGACGATTCCGGATGCGGCAGTCAGGGCCGCAACCACGGCGACGGCGAACGGAATGCCGAAGGCGTCCGCGATCAGTCCGGACAGCAGCGCGCCGACCGCGAAGCCGCCGTCACGCCACAGGCGGTAGGCGCCCACCGAGCGGGCCCGCCATTCGGGGTGGGCGACGTCGCCGATCGCGGCGAGCAGTGTCGGGTAGACCATGGCGGTGCCTGCCCCGAGCAGCACGGCGGCTGCCAGCCAGACGCTGAAGCTGTCCCCGACGGCGACCATGCCTAAGGCGACCGCCTGCACGATCATTCCGCCGACGATCAGCCATTTGCGGCCGATCCGGTCGGAGAGCCCGCCGGTGATCAGCTGGCCGGCTCCCCAGACGGCCGGGTAGACGGCGGCCAGGATGCCGATGCGTTCGATGCTGAGTCCGGCGGCGGCGAACAGGATGGGGAACAGTCCCCAGGCCAGACCGTCGTTGAGGTTGTTGACCATCCCGGCCTGGCTGATCGACGACAGGGAGCGATCCCGGAAGCTCGTGAGGGTGAAGACCTGCCGGTCGCTGAGGGAGCCGGCATGGGCGTGCACGGACACATGGTTGGCCGCCTCGGCCTTCGCGTAGTGACGTGTTTCGCGCACGAAGAGCACGGAGAGTCCGAGCCCCAGGGCGATGAAAGCTGCCCCGAGCAGGAACGGGCCTGGGCGCAGCCCGTACTCGGCGGCGATGTATCCGGTGGCCAGGGCCGTGGCTGCGACACCGAGATAGCCGGCCGCCTCGTTGAAGCCCATGGCCAGGCCGCGCTGCTTCGGGCCGACGAGGTCCATTTTCATCATCACGGTGGTCGACCAGGTCAGTCCCTGGCTGATACCGAGGATCACATTGGCCGCAACAATCCAGCCCCAGGTCGGGCCGAGGATCAGAATAAGCGGCACAGGAATGGCGATCAGCCAGCCGGCGATCAGCACGGGCTTTCGGCCGTACTTGTCGGAGAGGGTGCCGGCGAAGTAGTTGGTGCCGGCCTTGGCCAGGCCGAAGGCCAGGATGTACGTCAGCGCGCCCGTGTACCGATCGACGTGGAAGACCTCGTCCGCCAGCAGAGGCAGCACGGTGCGCTCCTGGCCGAGGGTGCCGCCGACCAGTGCGTTGACGGCGACGAGCAGCATGAACTGGGGGAAGTTCTGCCGCAGACCCAGCGTGATCACGCGGCCGACGCCCTTCCGTTGGTCCACACGGCCTGGCGTCCGGCTCATCGTCCGGTCTCCAGCGAGCGACCAGCTTCACGGGCCCAGTCCGCGGCGCCGCCGTTGAGCACGGCGACGGCGGTTCGACCGCCGCTCTCGAGGATGCTCGCCGCGCTCATGGCGCGTTCGCTGTGGCCGCACATGACGACGAGGGGTCCGGTGGGGACCTCGCCGAGGCGCCCGGCGAGGTCGCCCAGTTCGATGTTCCAGGCGGCGGCGACGTGACCTGCCGCGTACTCCGAGGCCTGGCGGACGTCGAGCACGGTGGCTGAGGCTTCAGCACCGGAGACCATGCTCCGGGCATCGATCAGCGATCCCGTGGCGCCGGAGTTCTTCCACGCAGGGAATCCGCCGTCGAGTTCGCCGGCGAGGGTGTCGAAGCCGACCTGCGCGGCCGCCCAGACGATGTCCTCGGGATCCTGAGCCGGATTCCGCACGATAATGACCAGCCGATCTGGCTCGGCCAGCCAGCCGAGCCAGGTCGCGAACACCGGGCGCAGCGCGATGGACAGGGAACCGGGGATGTGCCCGGCCGCGAAGTCCGCAGGCTGCCTAGCATCCACGATCTGGGCACCCTGCGCGCGCAACGACATCACGCGGTCGACGGACAGGGCCGGCAGCGGCGGAGTGGTTCCGAGAACGACTGGGCCCCGCCGGTTGACCTCGCCCAGGCGCAGGAAGTAGTCAGGGAAAGTGCCGAGGGAACCGAGCAGCGCATCAACGAAGGCGTCCTCACCAGCGACCTGGAGCAACGGGTTGGTGGCCCGTTCGCGGCCGATCGTGGTCATCCGTTCGCCACCGGCCGCGGCCGAGCAGAACGACCCGGCGCCGTGGGTAGGCCAGACCGGGGTGTCGTTGGGCAGTTCCATCAGCCGGTGCAGCGAGTGGTACTGGGCTCGGGCCAGCGGAACGGTCATTTCCGGGCTGACCAGGTCTGTGCGCCCGGCGGTTCCGACCATCAGCGACCCGCCGGTGAAAACGCCGGCGATGCGCCCGTGGTCGAGCAGCAGGTAGGAGAGATGTTCGGGTGAGTGGCCGGGTGTCGCCAGCGCCTGCAGGGTGAAATTACCCAGGTCCAGGGTATCGCCGTCGTTGAGCACGGTGTGGGCGAATCCGCGCGGGCCCACGTCTGGTGCAAGTACCGTGGCGCGTTCGGTTTCTTCCAGTTCGCGCACGCCGGCGATGAAGTCCGCGTGCAGGTGTGTTTCCGCGGCGTACACGATGGACAGTCCCAGGCGCAGCGCCTCCGCACGGACCTGGCGCAGGTCCCGTTCCGGGTCCACCACCAGAGCCCTCCCCCGGCCAATGTCCAGGAGGTAAGTGGAGTTACCCAGCCCCTCGTCGATAACGGGCACAAGATGCAGCATTTCCATGTGGCGCTCCTCAGGTCGCACGACCCGCCAGAAACGGGAAAGATCAATATTCCATAAAACCATGGATTACTAGAAGATACTAGTATGAAAGGAACCGGGAGGAAGCGCATGGGTGATCGTGAGAAGAAGTCCGCGCTGTTCGAGCAGTTCGCGCGCGTTGGCAAGGCGCTCGGCAGCGGCAAGCGCCTCGAACTGATCGACCTGCTGGCTCAGGGCGAACGCACAGTGGAATCGCTGGCGAACGCGGCCGGCCTAGGCCTGACCACCGCATCCGCTCACCTGCAAACCCTCAAGCACGCCGGTTTGGTCACCACCCGCCGGGAGGGCACCCGGATTCATTACCAACTTGCCGGGGATGACGTCGCCCGGCTCTACGACCTAGTTCGCGCGGTCGCCCAGAACCACTTGTCAGATGTTGAAGCGAAGCGCATCGCCTACCTCGGACTCGATGAACCTGGCTCAGGCGACGACGCGCAGGAGGAGATCACGCGGGAGGAACTTCTCGCGCGCGTGACGGCGGGGGCCGTCACAGTGCTGGATGTCCGGCCACGGCAGGAATACCAGGCCGCGCATATCCCCGGAGCCCTCTCCATCCCGCTCGAGGAGCTCAGCGGCAGGCTCAGTGAGTTGCCGCTCGGCCGCGAGATTGTCGCCTACTGCCGTGGCGCGTATTGCGTGCTCGCCTACGAGGCCGTCGGCATGCTGCGCCAGGGCGGCCACCGGGCAACCCGGTTGCACGAGGGGATGCTGGAATGGCGACTGGCGAGCCTGCCGGTGTCCGCCGAGGCGGCCGCCTGATGAACATCCTCATCATCATCAACGGCGCCGCCTACGGGCGTTGTCCAGGCGGGACGCGGCCGCCACACAGGTCTTCCTGATGGGCGCTGGCGTCACGGCAGCGATTGCCGGGCGGAAAGCTCCGGACGCTTACGACGGTGGTATCGAGGTGGGCGCTGTGCAGCGCCGCGGATCAGGGGCTCGTGCTGGCGGAGGAATTGCGGGTGCCGCGTTCGGGTGGGATATTCGCGTTCACGAGCACGTGCGTGCCGGCGGTCGGCTGTTGGGTCGTGTGGAGGAGGTGCTGACGCCGCTGTGGGGCGTGGCAGCGGGCCGCTGCCAATCGAACGGGGAAACGGTTGCATCGATCACGAATGATGGATTCGATGTGGAGACAGTAATGCGTCCGATGGTCTCGCCTTTGGCAGGCTCTCGAAACCGTCAGCAGATGAGGCGATCGAGTGAAGCTCTCATGGTTCAATTCGTCGGATTTTTCCTCACGGAGTTCGGCGGTGTCGAGCGTCGGCAAGACGATCAGCCGGGACCGTGCGGTTCCACTTGGGCCGCCCTTGAGCAGGGCTTCCCTCGAAACCGCTGACCCCGGCCGGCCCAACTCAGCGGCGTTTGCCGTCAGCGACAGATGCGTGATAATTCCGCGCGAGATGCTTTCGCGCTCCTGGAGCGACAGCCGTGAGTGAGGGACTCGATCGTGAAAGCGTTGTCCGTGCGGATCAACTCGCGGAAGTCGATTCGCGTGATTCCTGCTGGGCAATCCAGCCGAGGTAGCTGCCGTCGAGTTCCACTACGTTGTATCCCTCGTGGCGCAGCGCGCTGGCCGCAACGGAGCTCCGGACCCCGCTCTGGCAGTAGGTCACGATGGTGCCCTCAGTTGGCAGCTGGTCGAGGCTCCAGAGCAGGCGCCCGCCGTGCAGCTGCAGCTGCGGAGAGCCGGGGATGTGACCGGCCGCGTGCTCGCTCTTAGCGCGAACGTCCAGCAGCAGTGCGAACTCGTACTTGTCCAGGTCAGCGGGCTCGACTAGCAGGGGGGTGGTGGTAGGCAGGCCTTCGAGCCCCGTGACGTAGCCGCTCACGGCGTCGATGCCGACGCGCACGAGGTGGTCCGAGAACTCCTGGGCCTGGTCCTGGTCGGCGGCCAGGAGCACGACTGGACGGGAATCCTTCTCCGGATCCACGGCCCAGGCGGCGTAGGTGGCCACGCTCTTGCCGGCCGGGATATTGAGGGAGCCGAGTACGGTCTCTGCGTGTACCTCGGTGTTGTGGCGAGTGTCCACGAAGGTCGCCGTATTGTCTGCGAGATGCTGGGCGACGGACTCCGCGGCCAGCTCCTGTAGCGGCGCACGCTCGCCCATGATTGCCGGACCCTGCCGGTTCTGGCGCTTCATTCGCCCGAAGTAGGCGGGAGCATCGGGCTGTCCGTCCAGGAGCTCGTTAATGAATCCCTCTTCGTCGCCAGCGACGAGGTATGGGCCCCACCAGGCGTAGAGCCGCTCGTAGCCGACTGTCGATGACGGGACTGCGCCGAGGGCTTTTCCGCAGGCGCTGCCTGCGCCGTGGGCGGGGTGCACCTGCACATAGTCGGGCAGGGTGAGGAACTTGTCTCGGAGGCTGGCGAACATCTGCTTCGCCCCGGCGAAGCGGGTGTCGACTCCGCCGGCCGCCTCGTCGAGCAGGTCCGGTCGTCCGAGGTCGCCGGAGAAGACGAAGTCGCCGGAGAGGAGGTAGCCGGGCTGGTCGGTGACCGCGCCGTCGGTGACGAGGAAGGACAGATGCTCTGGCGTGTGGCCCGGGGTGTGCAGCGCCCGGACAGTGATGTTGCCGATGGTGATCGCGTCACCGTCGTGCAGCCGCTTGCCCGCGAACCGATACTGCCAATCGGCTCCGCCCTCGCCGGACAGGTAGATAGCCGCGCCGGTAGCAGCGGCCAGTTCACGCGTACCGGAGAGGTAGTCGGCGTGGATGTGGGTCTCAGTGACGGCGACGATCTTCATCCCGTTCGCCGCGGCGACCGATTGGTAGACGGCGATGTCGCGGCGGGGGTCGACGACGACTGCCTCACCGTTCTTTTGGCAGCCGATCAAAAAGCTGGCCTGGGCGAGGTCTTCGTCGTAGATGCGCTCGATAAGCATGTGGGGTCTCCTTCGTGGACGTCACTCTCGGCGCCCGGAGGGCTCCGGGTCACCTGTCCCCGATAATACACCCGGGGGTATCGCAGCGGGCGCTGATTGCGGAATTCAGCGGTAAATCTTACCGAGCACCGGTCCGCGAGACTCTTGAGTTTTCCAAAGTCGCCACAGTGCCGGCGATTCTCGGGGTTGACTGACTGCAACCGACACCACGCACATCGGGCCGTCAAAACGGCGGCTGGGTTCGGCTGTCGAGCGGAGTCGACGATCGCGGGCCGCGTCTCGTTGGCCGCGAGGTCGTGGGGAGTCGGAACCAGGCGTGGTTGCCGGCCAGCGAGCATTCTGGAGCGGCACCTACTTCCAAACTCAAGCCGATGTCGACCTCCAAGCAATAGACGTCGAGACACAAACGGATGTCGGCGCCACGCCCGCCTGGCTTCTACCGCCCCAAGGTCAGCCGTCGACTGCATGGGTCATCCATATCCACGGATTCGGGAGCACCCGTGCCGGAACCCTTCGTGGCGTACAGCTCGCCTCCGAGTCTGCTTTGACGTCGCTCGTGGTGACCGACCGAAACGACGGTGAAGGTCCCAAAGTTGGGAAGTGCCGATCTGAGCTCGGTGTGGCCGAAGTCGATGACGTACGCGCGGCCGTGGACTACGCCCGCGAGCACGGCAGCAGCACCGTCATTCTTTTGGGTTGGTCGATGGGAGCGGCCATCGCACGGCAGTTCGCCGCCGACCCCAAGCTTCGCGCCATCATTACCGGGCTCGTGCTCGAGTCGCCAATCCTCGGCTGGTTCGCGGCCATCAAAGCGCCCGGGCGGGTCTGCCCCGTTACCTCATTCGTGACCTCAGACGGTGTGAATATCTGAGGTGCTGCTCATCGCCGAGATGATCGGTCAGTTCGCCCTCGAGCGCTGACTCCAGCACCAGCTTCGTCAACTGGCCCAGCAGGCCGCTCTCGCCGGTCAGGGCGACGCCCTGCTCGTGGGCGCGGCCCACCATCTACTCCACGAGCCGCCCATCAACTACGTCATCCATCCTCTCCGTCGCCACGGCGTCTATCGCCATCAGGTCGGCACGTGCATCTATCATCTGAGTGCCTCCATTCCAGGATTACACCCAAACGTTTTCAGTCTCACTCCCGTCAGCAGGGTGGTCCCATATCGCTGGCTGACGACAGCGTTTCATCAAACCTTCACATTCTCGGAGGCTGGAGCTTCATGCGCGGTCTGCATGCTGGTGTGTAGACACCAACTTGGTGGCTGAACGTGAAAGGTGCTGAGACTAATGAAATTCAATCGGAAGAACATGACCGCTGGTATTGCGGGGCTCGGGCTTGTCGGAGCGCTTGTCACTGGCGGTGTTGCTGCCGCGCAGGCCTCCACCGGTGATGGGACGATTCCCCAGCCATCATCGACGACCTCGCCAACTGTCGGCGACCATCAGTCCGGCCACACGGCCGGCATGTCATTCGGACAGAGTTCTCCCATGATCGCGGTCGCGAGCTACCTCGGCCTGAGCCAGACGGAGCTGCAGGACCGGCTGCAGTCGGGCGAGACCCTCGCGGCTGTAGCTGAAGCTGAGGACAAATCGGTTTCTGAACTCAAGGATGCAATGGTCTCGGAGCTCAAGGCCAATCTCGACTCCAACAGCACTCTGTCCTCTGATGACAGGGAGGAAGTCACCGAACAGATGACGAGCCGCATCGACACGATGCTGGACGCGACCCACACCCCAGGTGAGGGGAGGGGCACAGGTTTGGGAATGAGTATGCACTCGGGAGCCGGAATGGGCTCTGGAATGGCGACGACCTGACCGCCGCGGACTTCCTCAGTGTCAAAAAAGGTGAACAAGAACTGAAGGAGCAGAAGAAATGATGTGGGGAAATGGTTACAACATGGCGTGGGGGTGGCCGGTAGGGCTGCTCATGCTCGTCGCAGTTATCCTTCTCGTTATCTGGATCGTGCGGGCTTTGGCGGGAGGAACGGATCGAGGTGTTTCACGCGGAGGTTCTTCAGCAGGCCGAGGGCAAAGCGGGCGGAGTCAAGCGCGTCAAATCCTCGATGATCGCTTCGCGAAGGGTGAATTGAATGAATCGGAATATCGAGAACGGTTGAAGGTGCTCGACAGGTAAGGTCTGAGGGGCCTCTCGCCGAGATTCTGGGCGTAATGCAGAGTATGTGTCTGTGGGCGGCGATAATCAGAGAAAAGAGGTGAGCGATGCAGAAAGTCCTGGTTGTTGATGACGAGGCACAAATCAGGACAGTGTTGCGCGGCTACCTGGAAGCGGAAGGGTATGAGGTAGCGGAGGCTGCGGATGGCGCAGAGGCCCTTGCAGCACTGCGCAAAGACCCTCCCCTTCTCGTGCTCCTGGACGTGATGCTGCCGGGGATCGACGGGCTGGAGGTGCTCCGGCAGTTGCGCGGCTTCAGCGACGCGTACGTGATCCTCGTCACGGCCAGGGCGGAGGAGGTCGACAAGCTCGTGGGGCTCGGCGTTGGCGCCGACGACTATGTGACCAAGCCGTTCAGCCCGCGCGAGGTGACGGCCCGAGTGAAGGCAATGCTGCGTCGTGACAATCGAGGGGACCGGACCGACGGAGATGCTCTGCTTCGTTTTAACGGGTTGTCCATCAAGCCGGCGCACCGAGAGGTCGAGGTGAGTGGAGCCTTAGTGGGGCTGTCAAGCTTGGAGTTTGACCTTCTCTCCGCACTCGCCACCGAGCCCGGGCGGGTGTTTTCCCGGGCACAACTGCTCGAAAAAGTCTGGGGCTACGATTTTTACGGCGACGAACGGGTCGTCGATGTCCACATCCGCAGTTTGCGCGCGCGACTCGGCGACGATGCTGGCGATCCGCACTTGATCGCCACAGTGCGGGGCGTAGGCTACAAGTTCGTGGCTGGGCCCAAATGAAGCTGCGTCTCTCGCTGCGCCTGTTCATCTCCTATGCCGCTGTTGCCGTGGTTGGCGGCATAGTTGCCTATCTGACGATCTCCCTGCTCGCTCCTCGACTGTTCGAGGAGCGGCTGGGCATGATGATGGAGGAGGGTGAGGGCACCGGTATGTCGATGGGGGCCATGGACGCGACAAGTGTGCGCTCAGCCTTCCTGTCCGCGCTCACGACCTCGTTGATCGTCGGCGTGCTGGCGAGCGTCATTGCAGCAGGTTTCGTGGCCGCGGCCGTCACGGGGCGACTACTGCGCCCCCTCAACGCCGTGCGTGCCGCGACAAAGCTGATCGCTGCAGGAAAGTATGGGGGCAGGGTTCCAGTCCCGTCCGAGCCGGAACTGGCAGCCCTGGCCACCGACGTCAACACGTTGGCCCAGGCCCTGGCCGATACGGAGTCGCGGCGAACCCGGCTGCTCGGTGAGGTTGCGCATGAGATGCGAACCCCGCTGACCGTCCTGGACGGCTACGTCGAGGGGCTGATCGATGGCGTGTTCATCGCCAGCCCCGATACATTCGCCTCCCTCAGTGAGGAACTGCGCCGATTGCACCGCCTTTCCGATGACCTGTCCAGCTTGTCGCGCGCCCAAGAACAGCGGCTCGATCTGCATCCAGTCGATGCGGACCTAGCTGATCTTGCTCGCCGCACAGCGAACCGGCTCGCTCCGCAATTTGAAGATTCGGGCGTGGCGTTGACACTCAATGTCGATACGCGGCTGCCCGTCCGCGTGGACGCAGACCGGATCACCCAGGTTCTGACCAACCTTTTCGGCAACGCCCTCCTCGCCACCCCGGCAGGCGGTGCAGTCACGATCACGGCTCACGGCGCCGACGGCCGTGGTGAGGTCGTCGTGATCGACACCGGAGTGGGTCTGACCGAGGAAGACACCGAGCGTGTCTTCGAGCGGTTCTATCGTGTGCCGGGACAGGCCCGCCGCTCAGCCGGATCGGGGATTGGTCTCACGATCGCTCGCGAAATCGCGCGTGCGCATGACGGGGACGTGACGGCCTCGTCGGTCGGGCCGGGGCGGGGAGCCCGCTTCACGGTCGTGATACCCCTGCGCGCCGCCGACAGATCAGGCTGAAACGGCGAAACGTTGGATCGTCCGAGCCCTGATCTGCGATAGACGGGGTAGGTATAACGAACATCGCACCCCGTCCAGCAGACCACTCCCTGGAGAGCCGATAACGGTACATTCGATCTTTCGAGAGTTAGGCGTGCTTATCGACTGCGGTCACGGTGGGGCCGCAACCGCAGTCAAGTCATCCAACTAGGTTCCATCCGAAATTAAAAAACCATCAGAAGCCGACGTTGGCGGGGTCAAGCTCAGCAACCGTCGCACATAGATTGCGCTTCACGCCGCGGGTCTCTCCAGAGATCCAGGAGCTGGTGATGAATGATCACCGCCCCGCGGTTAGCGCCCGAACAGTCGGGACCAGAACGATCCTGTTGACTTTTCCTTGACGTGACCACCCGGGCATTGCTGGCTGCGAGGTACGCCGCGCATGACCTGGTCGACGTGCTGACCACAGCCAGCCCATGTTGTCTTCTGGCAAACTTTGCAAGTTACGGCACGGCACATAAGAAATCTCCAGTCAGTGAGTTGAACTACTAATACTATACCCTAGGGGGTATATAGGGTGGTGATCTATTGCTCCGTGCCCACGATCATGCTCCGCAGCATCCACGCAGTCTTCTCGTGAGCGTCAAGACGACGCACCAGTAGATCGGTGGACACCTGGTCGGGTGCGCTCTCGGCTACGGGGAGAACGCCGCGGATGGTGCGGGCTGCGGCTTCATGAGCGGAGACGAGGCGACGGATCATCTCCGGCGCATCGGGATGATCGGTGTCTTCGCTGATGATCGAGAGCTCGACGAATTCTCGGTACGTTCCCGGCGCCGGTGCGCCCAGCGCTCGGATACGTTCGGCGATGTCGTCGACGGCGAGGGCGAGCTCGGTGTACTGGTCCATGAACATGGTGTGGAGGGAGTGGAACATGGGCCCGACGACGTTCCAGTGGTAGTTGTGTGTCTTGAGGTACACGGTGTATGAATCGGCCAGAACGCGGGAGAGCCCGTTGACGATCTTCTGCAGCTCCGCTTCGGGAATGCCGGTATCAATGCGTGTGGTCATGGGCTTCATCCTTCGTATTGGGTGACGTCGTGAGTGATTGGCGGCGCTTGGCCGCACGGGTGGGTGGTACGTAATTGCAGGTGTCGCCAGGGCAGAGCTGCGGCTTTTCTTTGGCGAAGATTCGATAGAGGCCGCAGCCGACGCAGATGCCGAAGGCCGTCTCGAGGAACAGGATACTGAGGCAGACGCCGCAGAGTACGAGTGTGACGGTGTCGCTGATACCGAAGAACCCCATCACGATGCAGGAGGTGAAGGCCATGCCCAGTCCGAGCTGCCAGGCGAGCTTCTTCTGGTCGGCGCCAACCCATTCCGGGCGTTGCTGGCGCACCATCAGCCCACCCAGCAGCAGGCTCGGCGTGTAGCGGGCGCTGACGAACAGGCGCAGCATCATGTCCACCATGAAGAGGAACGCGAACGCCCGCAGCGGGTCGAAATGGTCGATTAGGGCTGCGATCATGAACGCGACGATGCCCACCAGGAAGAGCAGACCAGCGGATGCCCGCACCGCGCGTTCGTTGAAAACGGGAATGTCGATACCGTCGACCAGTTCGCCAAATTCTGGTGCGGGGGCGGGGCTCGTGGGCGGTGCAGTCATGGGCGCTGCCGGCGTTAACGGGCGGCGATGCTGGCGCGCACGTCGTCCATGTTGAGGTTCTCGACGCCGGTGATGAGTTCTTCCAGGCTGGCCGCGTTCAGCGCCCCCGGCTGGGAGAAGACGAGCACTGAATCGCGAAAGGCCATCAGGGTGGGGATGGAGCGGATGCCAGCGGCTGCGGCAAGGCCTTGCTCAGCTTCGGTGTCGACTTTGCCGAAGGTGATCGAGGGGTGCTTATCCGACGCGGCGGTGAACGTCGGCGCGAAACTGCGGCACGGGGCGCACCAGGCGGCCCAGAAATCGACCAGCACGATCGGGCTCTCGGCGATGGTCGTGTCAAAGGTGGTCTCGGTGAGATCAATGGTAGCCATGCATCCACTGTATACCTGCCGGGGTATCTTGTATACTAAGGGGGGTATATGCGAGACTAGCGCACGTACCCATTGCACGCCTCAATTCGTGTTGGCGTGGTGGGCCCTGATTCTTGGAGGCCACGATGATTTTGACCCAGTACTACCTCGGCTGCCTGTCGCACGGTTCTTACCTCGTCGGCGACGAGACCACCGGACAGGCCATCGTCGTCGACCCGCGCCGCGACATCGACGAGTACCTCGCCGATGCAGCAGCGAACCATCTCACCATCGTTGGCGTGATCAACACCCACTTCCACGCCGATTTCGTCGCCGGCCACCTCGAGCTTGCCGCCGCCACCGGTGCCTGGATCGGCTACGGAGCACGTGCCGAAGCGGCGTACGAGATCCGTCATCTGGCCAACGGAGAGAAGATCTCCCTCGGCGAGGTCGAACTGGAAATTCTTGACACTCCCGGTCACACCTGGGAATCCGTCAGCGTCATCGTTCGGGAACACGCCGGCGACGTCGTTCCCCACGCTGTGCTCACCGGTGACACCCTCTTTATTGGCGACGTCGGACGGCCCGACCTGGCAGCCTCTGTCGGGGCGGACCCCGAGGAGCTCGCGCGCGCCTTGTACGTGTCGATCCACGAGGCCCTGCTGGCTCTGCCCGACCCGGTGCGTGTGCTCCCCGCCCACGGCGCGGGATCTGCCTGCGGCAAGAACCTCTCCGACGAGCTCGAATCCACTATCGGTGACCAGCGCCGCAACAACGCGTCGGTGCAGCCGATGAGTGAAATCGACTTCGTGACCATGATCCGCAGCGGCCAGCCCGCTATTCCCGGTTACTTCGCCGTCGACGCCATGATCAATCGCAGTGATCACGAAATTATCGGGGCCACGCGCGAACTGGCACCGCTGACCCTGACGGATGTGCGTGCATCCGTTGAACGCGGTGCGCACGTTCTCGACACCCGCACCCCCGAATTTTTCGCCCTCGGACACCTGGTCGGATCCGTCAATGTGGGACTCGACGGCCGTTTCTCCGAAACCGCTGGAATGGTCATCAAGCACGACGACACCATCGTGATCATCGCTGAGGCTGGTCGGGAGGACGAAGCCGGAATGCGGCTTGCCCGCATCGGTTTCGATCGGGTGGCCGGCTATCTGGTCGACCCGGTGCAGGCGTTCAGCGAGCTGGGCGCCGTGGCTCAGACGGGTGCACGGGTCGAGGTCGAGGAGTTCGACACTCTGCGAAGCTCCGACGCGGCAACCATCCTCGACGTGCGCAACCCCGGTGAGGTTGAGCAGGGAGCGATTCCGGGTTCCCTGCGCATTCCTTTGGCCGAACTCAGCGCACGCCACGCCGAAATCCCCGACGGCCCCGTGCTGATCCACTGTGCCGGCGGATGGCGCTCCAGCGTCGCAGCGAGCGCGCTGCGCGGCCTAGGCCATGCCGAGGTCACCGATCTCATCGGCGGCTACAACGCCTGGGCCGCCCAGCACGCCTCGGTCGGTGCCTGATGGAACTCACGCCGCGTCAGGTGTTCGACCGGATAGATTCGGTGCAGCTCGTTGACGTGCGGGAAGCTGAAGAGCTGTCCGATGGGATGATTCCCGGCGCGCAGCACATCGCGCTCGGGTTCGTGCCTTATCGGTACGAGGAGCTGGATCGTTCCCGTCCGGTCGTCGTGGTGTGCCGCAGCGGCCGGCGCAGCGCTGCCGCGGCCGATCATTTAGTGCATGCTGGATTCATGGCCGACACGATGGCCGGAGGCATGATTGAGTGGCAGGCCACCGGCTTGCCCGTCGTCGCACCGCTCCCTCACCAGAACTGAAACGGATCCACAATCTCTAGCACCACGAGTATCGCCAGTCCTTCTTCATCCCCGATCGCGGCCGGCGAATTCCATACCTGGGTACACCGCCACGACGACCTCATGATTATCGACGTGCGGGATAGCGCCGAATTTGAAACGCGGCACATCCAGAGTTCCTACCACGTGCCACTGCACCTGCTCCGAGCACATGCCGACGAATTCGCGGCCCAGATGGGGACCCGGGTGGTTTTAGTGTGCCAGTCGGGTCGGCGTGCCGAGGAAGCCCGCAAGACTCTCGACGCAGCTGGCCTGACTAGTGCTCGGGTGCTGACGGGTGGTGTAGCGAGCTATGTCGCCGTCGGCGGTCAAATCGTCACTGGCCGCACCACCTGGGCCATGGATCGGCAGGTGCGAATATCAGCTGGCTCGCTCGTGCTGGCGAGCGTGCTGGCTGGCCGGTTCATCGCTCCGCAATTTCGACTCATCGCCGGAGTGATCGGTGCGGGGCTGACCATCTCGGCCGCCACCAATAGTTGCACTCTGGGCCGAATCCTTTCGTGGATGCCGTGGAACCGTCCGGTTTCCGAACCCACGGCCGCTGAGGCCCTCGCACAGTTGGCGCCGCGCGCATGATTCTGATGGCGCTGCTTCTCGGCGTGATCGTCGGAGCACTGCTCGGCCTGGTCGGCGGGGGCGGATCGATCCTCGCTGTCCCGGCATTGGTCTATGGCGTCGGCCTGCCGCTCGAGGAAGCGATCCCGACCTCGCTGATCGTGGTGGGTGCAGCTTCCGCGGTCGCCGTGATTCCTCGACTGCGCACCGGTGTGAACTGGCGCCTGGCGGGTATCATAGGCGCGGCCGGAATTCCGACGGCCTACCTCGGAACCCTCGTGAACAGGATGGTCGACCCTCAGATCCTGCTCGTCGCCTTCAGCGCGATCATGGTCATCGCTGGCGTGCGGATGTTTATGGCCACTCCCGCGGCATCCGGACCGTGCGCCCTGCCCGGTGGCGGAACGCGGTGGCGCAGCTGCCTGCCGCGCGCACTGGCGACCGGCGCCGTGGTCGGATTCTTGACTGGACTGCTTGGGGTTGGCGGCGGATTCCTCATCGTTCCCGCACTTGCCCTCGTGCTCGGACTCCCGATGGCTGTCACAATCGGGACGTCGCTGGTGATCATCGTCATCAATTCAATCGCCGGCTTCACCGCACATCTCAGCGACGTGCAGATCGATTGGGCGGTCACGGGCGCCTTCGCCGGGACCGCCATGCTGGCGTCCCTCATCGCCGGACGACTTGGCCGGAGGCTGTCTGACCGCGTCCTGAAACGCGGCTTTGCGGTGCTCGTGCTCGCCGTCGCGGTCTGTGTTGTCGTGCGGGCATTCGTCGGTTAGCGGGCCGTCAGCTCTGGTCACGCGCCAGGCGCCGCGCCGACCACGCCACAACGATGAAGACCAACAGCATGGCGGCGAGGCCGAGACCGGAGTAGCCGGCCAGGGCGAGGATTGGTCCGGCCACAGCTCCACCGAGCGCGCCGGCCGCGTTCATGGACAGGTCTGAGAAGCCTTGCAGTGAGGAACGATCCGTCACCTCCACTGCTTCAGAGACCAGGGCGGACCCAGCCACAACGGATGCTGACCAGCCGAGACCGAGAAGGATCAGGCTGACCGTCATTGGGGTTTGTGAGCCGTCGCCGAGCCAATTAATCGTCAACGCGGCCAGAAGCATCGCCTGCCCGCCCAGAATGACCGGGATCCGGCCGACCCGGTCGGACAGCGCGCCGAAAACAGGAGAGAGCGCGTACATGCCCGCGACGTGCAGGCTGATGGTCAACCCGACAATGCTCAATGAGGCGCCGTGGTCGCGCAGGTGAACCGGAGCCATCGACATGAGCGCCACCATGGTGGCGTGGCTGAGGGCGATGGCAGTGACTGCGAAGCGTGCCTTCGGGGTATTGCGCAGAATCGCGAGGCCGCCCCGGGCGGCTCGGCCCGCGTCTGGCCCGGCGCTGCGGGCTGACAGCGCTGTCAGCAGCGGGTCCGGGCGCAGCCCCCAGGCGTAGACGACAGCGGCGGTGAGCGTCGCCAGCAGGGAGAAGACGAAAGCACCGGTCATCGGCGGAAGTCCAAGTGCTGACCCGACAACCTCGCCCGGACCGAAAAGATTAGGTCCGAGAACGGCGCCGATGGTCGTAGACCAGACCACCACAGACAAGTCCCGGCCGCGGAACTTCGGCACCGCGAGGTCGGTGGCAGCGAATCGCGCCTGCAGATTGGTGGCCGAACCCGCGCCGAGGAGCATCAAGGCCAACAGCAGCAGCGGAAAGATATTGATTGACACCGCCGTGATCGCCAGGGTGGCGCCAACCCCGGCGGTCAGGGAACCGGTAGCAAGGGAGATACGCCGCCCGCGAGCTTGCGCCATTCGGGCCAAGGGAACCGCCACGACGGCGGCGCCCAAGGTGCTCATCGTGGCGGCCATACCCGACCAGGCGCTGGATCCCGAGAGCTCGGCCGCGAGCAACGCGCCGAGGGACAGCGTGGCTCCCATACCGACTCCGCCGAGGATCTGCCCCGCGACGAGAACGCGGACGACTCTCTTTTGAAGCTTTTCGTGCGGCTCTGCCTCACTCGGCGCGTTGCCAGCCGTTGCCGGCAACGCGGTTGAGGTCGGGTTCAAGATCTGAACGACGCGCGAAACGCGGAGCCCCGAAGAGGCTTACCGGCCAACGGGGCAAGAAGGCAAAAGTCTAAGGTGCCTGCAGCTAAGAATACGAGTCCGAGGGCAGCCAGCAACGCCCACCATCCGCCGAGCACGAGTCCGACAATCACGAGGACTGCGCCGGCGGTGGCGCGCGCCCACCGGCCCTTGGTTGAGCTGAGGAAGACGAGAAGAGTCATTGTGTACTCCAGTGTTGATGTGTGTAGCTGTGGGACGCCCCCTGAAAAATTCGGGGCTGGGGGTTGCGAGGAGTTCGGCGCGCGTTAGGCGAGGGAGAGGAAGAGCTTCTCGAGTTCGTTCACGCTGAGCTGATTGGGTCCCCCGCCCGATCCGTCATCGATGAGACATTCCTTCATCGCTGACGAAATGATCGTGAAACCTGCCCGGTCGATGGCGCTGGAAACGGCGGCCAACTGGGTGACGACGGCACGACAGTCGGCGCCGGCTTCGACTGCGGTGATCACAGCACCCAGCTGCCCCTGTGCACGCCTGAGACGATTGAGTGTCTTGCGCAGGTCGTCGCCGACCTGCGCAGTGGGGCGGTCAGTCCCATTGTGTGCTCCTGATTGTAGGCGGATGCGTGGCGGGTTTGCCAGAATGGATTATACCCCATAGGGTATCATAAGACCACGGTCTGGCACCAAGCGTCCCACGATGAAACAGCAAATGAGGCTATTCGAATGCGTGACCAGCGATCCACTGCCGACGATGACTCCCCATCGATGCTTGCCGCGTGGCGGCTCACGCTTACAGGCCTCGGCCGCGACTTGCGGCGCTGGCCCGCGCGCCGGTGGTGGGTTGCCGTGGCAACAGCACTTTTCACGGTGGTATTTATCGCCGTACCGACGGACTTGATCGATACTCCAGTATTTGCCCGAGAAGTGCCGCCGACCGTGTGGTCATGGCCGGTACTCGTCCTGAGCGCGGTCCTGGCCGGCCTGGTGACCGCAACGTATGTTGCGCACCCGGCAGGCGCGGCGCCTGAACGGGCAGCTGGACGTTTGGGGATGGCGGGGTGGTTGGTGACGTTTTTCGCGGTGGGATGCCCCGTGTGCAACAAGCTTGTCCTCCTGGCGCTGGGAACGACCGGGGCCATGCAATTCTTCGAGCCGATCCAGCCGTACCTGGCCGCTGCATCCATAGTGCTGCTCGGCTGGGCGCTGTATGCCCGCATGACACGCGAGTACTCGTGTCGTCTCCCTGCTCCGACGGACGTACCGGTGGAGTCTCATGACCGTGCTCACTGACCTGGCATCCTGGAACGCTCGCCGTTGGATGATCGCAGCAGCCGTTGCCACCGCGGCGTTCATTGCCCTCGCTTCCGGTTTTGCACCAGCGCTGGGCGGTTCCGGCACCACGCCGTGGTGGACGCTTGCCGTCACCGCCGTCGGATCCGGCTTGATCGGGCTGATCGTGTCCAGCTATATCGGCACGCCCATCGGTGCCGACGCCACACTCTGCGATACACGGTGGCCCGGATTGGGGCTGATTGCGCTGTATCTGACCACCGAAGTGCGCTCGCTCGACCCGGTCATCACCGGGGCCGCACGCCCTATCCTTGCAGCCGCGGCCGTCGGCCTGCTGGTGTGGGCGCTGAGCGAACGGCTGGCCAGCGAACACCGGGCCACCGCCAGGCTGGGATCGTCAGAATCCGGCGATGGCGACGTCTGCACCACCTGCACACCCCTGTTCCCACGCGCACGCACAACCACCCCAAACGACTACGCCCAGCCCTCACGTCAGGACACCCAGCCATGAAGAAAACCCTCACCATCCTCAGCCTCGCCGTGCTGGCCCTAGTAGGCCTGAGCGCGTGTGCCACCCCGGCCGCAGCACCCTCCATCAGCGTCGCGCCCGATACCGTCATCGTCGACGTTCGAACCGCCGCCGAATACACCGGCGGACACCTCCAGGACGCGATCAACATCGACGTGCAGTCTGCAGACTTCGACACGCTCATCTCAGCGCTGCCCACTGAGGGGGACTACATCATCTACTGCGCCAGCGGCAACCGGTCCGCCGTCGCCGTGCAGCGCATGACCGACCTCGGCTTCACCTCCCTGACCGACGCCGGCGGGGTCACCGACGCCGCCACCGCCACCGGACTGGCCGTCGTTGTCGACTAGAAATCTCCCCGGTGGATAGCCTTGAAGATACCCTAGGGGGTATACTGAGAACTTCAGTTCACACAACAAGGAGTCACTATGTGCAGTCCCATGCGATGCGACAACTGCGGAAAGATAACCTGGACCGGCTGCGGCATGCATGTCGACGAGGTTATGGCCGATGTCCCGACGAGCCAGCAGTGCACCTGCGCCACCGGCTCGAACTCCTAGCCATCATCGCGGCCGCCGGACACGCGACCCGCAGCTGATGGACCTGCACGGTCTGGAGCTGCGGGAACGCGACGCCCGACTGCGGCTGGCCGGCGCCACTAATGGTTCTTCCCTCTGTCGTCCGCAGTCGCTTTCTGGCATCGGACCGCAATCGGTCAAGTATCTCGAAGGCGCCGCCGCGGCGCTGACCGAGGTGCGCCGTGCTGTGCGGTGCAACGCCCACACTGTTCCGTCCAATTGCAGTGTGTCCGCAGTTGTCCACTCTGCGCTCGAGCGATGGGTCGCGCAGACACTGTTGCCAGCTCGGTCGGGAGCGAAGTGGTCAGAGTACCTCGCGGGTGGAATCGGTGCACTCCGCGACATTCACCC
The DNA here is from genome assembly GCF_004404045.1 of Cryobacterium sp. Hh11. Classification (NCBI taxonomy): domain Bacteria; kingdom Bacillati; phylum Actinomycetota; class Actinomycetes; order Micrococcales; family Microbacteriaceae; genus Cryobacterium; species Cryobacterium sp. Hh11. The sequence continues at coordinate 38,994 of NZ_SOHF01000015.1, forward strand.
TCCTGGGCGGACCTGACCCGGCGTGCAGCCGGTGACCTGGAGCAGGGCTCAGATGCGAATGTAGGCCCAGCCGTCGAGTTGTCGCTGGGTCAGGAACACCACCGCAGCGGGCACGTGGTGGACGCCCGAAGCGAGATTGGTCGGTTCCACATCAACCGAGCGCAGGCTGTTTCCACAAGCCACGACGGAGACACCCGGCAAGGTCACCACGGTGCCAATGTCATCATTGAGCCCGGCGGCGGCTGCGACAAACTGAACGGCTCGCCCCTGAATTACCAGGACAATCGTGCTCGGAGAGCCAAACCCGTGATGCGCGTTGCGAGCGACCTGCAGACCGGTCGTGACCGACGCCTCATCCGAGCCGAACACGTGGAGGAGAAGTCGGGGGCGGCGGTTCGGGGCGGTGTTCTCGTCCGAGGCGGCGGTCACGCGTTGACCTGGTTCAGCAGGGGGATAATCAGCACCGTCGCGGCGACGGCGCGGTATACCGCCGCGATGACAACCGCGCGCCGGTAAAAGCGTCGATGCGAGGAGCGGGGCGGTGAGCCCCAGAGCTCTGCGTGGAGGCAGAGCCGTCGCGCCTCATTGACGATCCGGGCAACTTCGGCATCGTCCAGATCGAGGTGCCCTTCGTCGGTGTGGGCAATGATCTGCTTGGCCTCGACAAGAGTCAGCGGAGAAGCGACGACAGCGTGAAGCATCATGAACTCATTTCAATCAGTCGGCCGGGAATGCATCCGGACCCGGAGGGTGAGACGCGGGAGTTTCCCTTTCCATCCTAATGTGCGTACATTTGATGGGGTGCCGACACAACAGAACGCTCCAAAAATTAGTCCGGTTCGACCCAAGGGGCGGCGCCGACGCACGGTCCTGCTGATTCTGGGGGCGTTGGCGGTGGTCGCGGTCGTCATCGTTGGAGTGGTTGCTCAACAACCATCCGGGGACTCCTCGTCCGCTATCGCCGACGAACAATCAGGGGAGAACAATGGCGAACAGACGCTTGATCTCGCCCGACGGATCGACGGCGAGGTCACCGCTGTGGGAGAGGTTGATGCCCCTGTCGTCCTCGTCGAGTACGCGGACTTCCGGTGCCCGTTCTGTGGCGTGTTCGCGCGCGACACCCTCCCCGTTCTCATCGAGGAATACGTCGACAGCGGCCAGATGCGAATCGAATGGCGAGATCTCCCGGTATTCGGAGACGAATCTGTCGCGGCAGCCGTTGCTGCCCGCGCGGCCGGCGAACAGGGCTACTTTTGGGAGTTCGCCGAGGTCGTGTTCGCGGGCGCCCCGGAACGCGGTCACGTAGCTTTGCCGCCGGAGCGTCTCTTGGAGATCGCGACGGAAATCGGCGTCCCCGACCTCGACAAGTTCGTTGCTGATCTCGACAGTGCCGAGATCCTCGCCGCTGTGCAGATTGACGCGTCTGAGGCGCAGTACCTCGGCATCGCCAGCACGCCGCTCTTTGTGGTGAATGAAACTCCCATTTCCGGCGCCATGCCGGTGCAGGTCTTCCGGGACACGATCGATAGCGAGCTGGCAAAGGTCGGACACTAAGCATGGATATCGGTTATGCCGGGGCCCTGATCGGGGGGATGCTGACACTGCTCAGCCCCTGCTCGGTCATGCTCCTGCCAGCATTCTTTGCCTACGCGTTCGCCAAGCCGTCCGAATTGCTTGCGCGGACCGGATTGTTCTATCTGGGGCTCATCACCACCCTGGTGCCCCTGGGCGTTCTCGCCGGAACGGTGGGCGTTTTCGTGACTCAGAATCGCACGGTCTTCGTCGGAATTGCCTCACTGCTCGTGGTGATAATGGGTATCATTCAGATCTCGGGGCTGCGCTTCCCCGCCTTCACCCGTGGCAGTGCAGCGGAAGGCACCTCGGCCGTGTCGGTCTATCTTCTCGGGGCTGTCTACGGAGTCGCCGGAGTGTGTGCGGGGCCCATCCTCGGGTCGGTGCTCACTGTGGCCGCTCTTGGCAGCAACGCCGTGTACGGGGGAGTCCTGCTGGCGATCTACGCGCTCGGCATGGCAGCGCCCCTGATCGTGCTCGCCCTGTTGTGGGACCGATTGTCACTGGGCAAGAGTCGTTGGCTGCGCCCGCGGATGCTCACTATCGGTCGATGGGAGAATTCGTGGTTGATGATCGTTTCGGGGATCCTGTCAATCCTGATCGGAATCTTCCTGTCCCTCACCGACGGTACCGCGAGCCTCGGCGGAGTTTTAACTATCGGAGATCAGTTCGCCACCGAGGCCTGGGTACTCGATATGTCCTCGCTCGTGACCAATCTTGGATTCGGGATCGCCGCGATCGTCGTGCTGGGCCTCATCGCGCTCGCCTACGCGGCTCGGAACCGTCGCACACGCCGGGAGCGAGTACCTCAACGGGAAGAATGAGGCGCTGCCGGCGCCGCATCCGCCACGCTCGCTAGCGTTGTGCCGACGACGTGTCGCAGGGAGATGTCGTTTTTCTTGACTGGGTCGATAGCGCGGGTGACACTGTCGTGAGCGCACACAACGTCAGAACGGACGCTAGGCTCGCGGAGTTTTTCGGGCACCTGACCGGACCGTCCATCGTTGACGAGTCATCAGAAAACCTCGCCGTGTCCTCATTCCGTCCAACGGATGGGGCCACGATGCCCACCGCGATTAATCCGGGCTCCGGAACGCTGTGGAAGCAGGTTCTGGAGAGCGACACGACCCGGTATCGGCCTCTGACAGAGTTATCTACCTTCGTGGCGGGTAGGAAACGTTACGATCAGCTGGTCCGACGGCCACCAGCAGCAGCGCGGTCAGGAACGAATTCCGATGGCTGTTCTCCCTAACGGAACCGGACTCTTTTCCACCGGAAAACCCTACGAGTACGTCCTGGCCAGCCTTCAGCTCAACGGACTTAGGGCTGAGTGCTGTTAACGACTAAACCATCAACGGGGTGAGAAAGATGTGGTGACTGCGAAACGGTCGCCGCGCACGACAGTCTCCCGCCATTCCACTGGACGCCCCGCAGCGCGACCACACCGTTCAATGAAGAAAGCGGCAGCGCCGACCGGGCATTCAAGAACTCGCGCCTGTTCGGCGTTGACGGCAATCGCTGTCAGTGTTTCCTGTCCGCCGTCGAGAGTAATGCCACACCGGAGCGTCAGCTCCTGGTATAGGGCAGTGTTGCTGAAATCGACGTTGAGAAGACCTGCCGCGCGATCGGCAGGCAGCCAGGCGCTGTCAACCGCAATAATGTCGTCATCAGCGAAACGACGGCGCTCAATATTGACTAATGAGGCGTCGCCGGGAAGATCGAGCCGGTCAGCAATCCGCGCGTCGACACGGATCTCGCATCGGATCAACTCACTACGCTGCCTCATCCCAGAAGCCTCAACTGCCGCAAACAAGCTATACACGGGACCAAAGCGATGCTCCCCGCCATGGTTGACGTGCACCATCGGGCGCTTGCCCCGACTCGATGACACCAGCCCCTCTCGACGCAGAGGGTTCAGCGCAAGTCGAACGGTGCTGCGGCTCACCTGATATTCCGTGGTTAGTTGAATTTCCCCGGGGAACGTGTCCGCGAATTCGCCCGAGGCTATCCGGTTGAGAATGTCGTCACGGACGCTCAACCAGAGTGACTGACCAGGTACTCTGGCCAGTCGTGCCCGGTCTGCTTCAGCTGCAGTTGACATGTGAGTCACGCTTCTCCTCGGGCAATATGGTGCGCCCAAATGCAATTATCCCTCGCACACACGCGGCTCCACTCAGTCGGTCATGGAGAAGACCGGCGAGCCAACACCGGGGGAGCTCCGACTCTACGCCCAGAGCGTGTCACGGCCAGAAGGACCGCTTCTGGAATGGGGTTTGCTACATCGCCGTGGGCACTGGGATCTGGAGGCACAGCTGCCTGTGCTATTCACCTTCGTTCGTACCCACCGTTCGGCAGTCGACCAATACGTCAGCTACAAAAACGTCCCGGGATGCACGTGGCAAATGCGATTCGCGGTTCTCTACCAGATCATCGAGACGCTCGACCGGGCGCTGAATCCTGATCCGCCGAAGACCGAGGCTCAACAAGCAGCCGCAGCCGCGATTCAAAAAGTCGTTGCGCAGGAACCAATGCTCATGCCGTTTACCGAGGAATTACAATCCGCAATCCAACATGTCCAAGTGAAAAGCCTCGCTCAACGCCTGAGTCGACTTGACCAGCAGGCAAACGGTTTTCTCTCCGCCGAGCTTTCCGACAAGTCCTGGAAGAACGATCTCGCGGCACTACGGAACATTGTTGCGCACGGACTCGAAGCGTCGCAAGAACTGGTCACAGATCGCGGCCCATTGTGGACGGGCCCGCAGTTCATCGAGTTGCTATTCGAAGTCCGTATCTTGATGGAACTCGGCTTCGCGCCACAGCGTGTCGCGAAGGTACTTCGGGAAACCGCGCGATGGTATGGGCGAATCACCGCGCTCAAGGAGAACCTTTCGGCGATCAACGCGATGATCCAACGATCGCGCGAGAGGCAGCAATCATAATAACAACCGATTCATGGAACAACTTTGGCCACGTTCACCGTCGTCGCGCTTTACCGTTCTTCCTCCAAGGGGTCCCGCTCCGGTGCGCGGCCCGTGCAGCGGACAGATGAACGAGGGGCGCATGCCCGCCGGTCTCGAACGGCGCAGGTTCTCAGTCGCGGCCGCACTCTGTACGCGAGCGGTACGCATCGTCGGCAGGCTCGACCACCGCTCAGGAGCAGCCCTGCTCGGCATACTTCCCTGAGCCGTTAAGCGCGGCGTAGAGCGTCTGGCGCGACACCCCGAGGTCCCGGGCCACCAACGCTTTCGGCACTCCAGCGTCGATCCGCTCGCGTGCCACTGCGATCTGTTGCCGTGCGAGCTTCGGAGCTTTCTCGTAGGTGCCGTTCCGCTTGGCGATGGCAATACCCTCTGCCTGCCGCTCGCGGATGGTCTTGCGCTCCAACTGAGCGATTGCGGCGAGAACCGTGAGCATGAATTCACCTTGAGGGGTGTCCGAATTCAAGGCGGGGTTGTCAACGAACTCCAGAGCGACGCCCTTCGCCTTGAGCTGTTCGACGAGTGCGAGAAGGTCGGTCGTCGAACGCGCCAGGCGGTCTGGCGACTTCACGCGCACCTTGTCGCCATCGCGCACGTACGTGAGCATCTCCTGGAGCTGCGCTCTGTCGTGGGCATTCTTGCCCGAAACCTTCTCGGAGAACATCTTGTCCACCGCGCCGAGCGCTTCGACCTGGCGTGCTTCGTTCTGGTCGGCGGCGCTAACGCGCACGTAGCCGACTACCTGCCCCTTGTGTCCAGTCATGCTTTGTATCCCGCGTCGCTTCTGTCCAATCATATCGGCAGCCCACCCTGATTGACGGGATTTTGATGCATTCTTGAAATGCTCAATTGGGTACACCTTGATGGACAGACGAGGAGGCGATCCTCGCGCCACCCAGTGGGGAGTCGCAAAAAAGCAACGGCTAGCTGCCTTGTCACCAAAGAACACGGGGAACAAAGTTCCTGCGCCAGATCGCGGCCTAGCAGGTGCACGGCTCACGTGTTCCGGGACTGGCCAAGGGTGAGACGCACCACACACCGTGGTGTCGCGGGTTCAATTCCCGCTCCCGCTACAGGCCCTTTGATCAGGAATTCTCTTGGTGGCAAGGCCTTTTTCTTCTATCGGATTTCACTCAGCTCCGTTCTAGACTCCGGGCTAGGTCTGAGTTTCGGGCAAAGCTCCATTGCGCGAGCCCTCGCCCCCTGCCTCGAGCACCCGTTTGACGATCCCACATGCCCGCGTGAGTAGGGGCGCAGAAATGCGATGCTCGAAGAGAGAACGGCGGACGGTATTGAGGTGCAGGATTGCCAAATGATTCCTATGAGGGTGTCCAAGTCTGATACCAATTCGACCCGTGCCTTATATGAAGGAGACCGGGTAAAACGCGACCTGCTCATCATCATCGACGCCGACACAGTGCGGGGCGATCCCGAGGGCACGAAGGCAAACGATCTTCTCCTTGGTCTCGCAACGTATGAGCACGTCAAAATGTATCGGTACGCTGACGATGGTCCGCCTCCCGGTACACCAACTCTCGAACCTGAATTCTGGGAGCCATCGGCAATCGGCTGGCTGGTCTCCAAGGAAAGTGATCCGGAGGGGCTAACGTCCCACACCGTCACTTATTCAGACGGACATCACATAACGAACTCCGCCATCGTCGGCGGACTGGTGCCGCGCTTTGCCCAAAAGGTAGGAAGTGCGAGCGCGGGGGTTTTAGCCGAGCAACTTGAGCGGGATTCGTTGATGTTGATGGCAGCGAGTGAAATCGGTGCAGACATTTTGGTTACTGCCCGGCCCACGCTCCTCTCCGCGCGCCCTTTCGAAACGCCAGAAACGATCACCGTTGCCTCGCCCGCTGAGGCGATTCCAATGCTCGGCCTGTACGTCCGATCTAGGGGTGATTATGTCGCCACTAAGACTGCTCGGGTCGCGATTACCTTCAACAAGGGGCTGTACTGGCAGCGGTCGTCTGAGCTTTACATTCCCAACCTCCTGAACGTGACGGCGCGAACTGAGCAACTGGCTCAGGCAACGGGAACTCCCACTTTGGGACTGCTTGCATTTGCCGTTCAGCGCAGGCTCGCACGCGTGTTTGAAAGGCGAGATGGGATTTGGCGTCTCATCGATCAGAAGCAGGACCGTGACATAGCGGAAGACACGCTCACGGCTGTTGATGCGCTGCTGACGTTCCTCATGAGCGCGTCTGATGCACTCGCGAAGGTAGCTGATGGGGTCCTCGTCACGAACATTGCGCCCAAGCTTGTCGCTTGGCAGAGGGGGGACTGGCTAAGAGCCATCACAAAGAAGGATGCCGAACTTGGTGCACTCTTCGACGCTTCAGCTCAACCCGCGCAAGCACTTAAGGTTCTCCGCCTTCTCAGGAACTGCATCCACGACGAGGGCCTAGATGCGGTCGCAGTCCAAGCATCGAGTCGCACACGGGAAACGTGGATCGTCCTGCCCGCCTCGCAGGCCGCGGATATCACGGACGCGATGATCAAGCTCGAACCACTCGAGACATGGGGTGTCCACGACGGACTAGATGGCTCGCGCTATGCAGAAGTCGGCCCACTGATCGAAACGCTATTAGTTGGAACGCTGGCCGCGCTCAGCTCAGCAATAGATCGCTTGGCTGAGATTTTGGAAACCAGGACAACCACTCCCAACTTTGGCCCAGAGTCACAATTCAATGAAGCTCTCCTGTCCCTGCACATGCAATGGCAGGTCGGCCTTGGAGAGCCTTGGCCCGACCTCTAGCGAACGGTTCCGCATTAATCTTGGGAGATGATCCGGGGCCGATCGGGCTGAGCATCAGCATCTCGCCTAGTCATGCGACGCCGCACGTCGAGACGGCCGGCCCTGTCAGCTTCGGAACATCAGGCAAGATATTGGGTATGACTGGATCCCTCGGAGCGAACACCAAGGAACAGCTGCAGGGAATCGCTGATGCTGTCGCTGTCGCTATCGGCGGGCAGTCGCAGTGCATCACGGGCGTTGCCCTCCTATGCGAGGTTGCCAAGCACTTCGGTTACGACTTGAGGCCACGCGCCGTGTCGATGGCCGGCGCCTCCAAGGTGACGGGGGCTTCCGTTGTGACAGGGTCGATCGCCCAAAAGTTCCTACGTGAGCACGGCGGAGCGGCGGAGGTTTTCGACTGCGTCGGAGCGCCGCCCGACGGTTCGGAGTTCGAACGGGCTGGGCACCTCGTCGCTATGCTTGAGTGGCCGACCATGCTCATCGACCCAACATTTCAGCAGTTCATGGCTGCCGGATTGCCCAATGCCACCCCTGTCGTGGAGATAGCGCCGGGGGAGGGAGAGATCTTACTTGAGGATGACCGCTTCCAGGCGGTGTACCTCTTCGATGACGAGAACCGAGGTTGGCAGGCCGACTTCGAGAAGGTGCGGGCGGTTTCGAGAGAGGTGGGGCTCGACATTGCGAACCACCTCAAGGCAGGAAACGCGCCTCACACCCACGACGTGCGCCTTTGAGCGCCGGCCCGCGACTCGGGAGCACGTCAATGATGCCAACGCATACAGCTTTCAGTGGAGCCGACCCGCACACAGTGCAACGAATTCCGCATCACGAATGAAGGCAAGTGGGAGGCTGCACCAACGCCGCCCGCTCCCGAGTTGCCCGCAGGCATGATCCCTGGGCAATGAGCGGCGCCAAATGCTTGGCACCAATTATGAGGACCCGCAAACCCTAGACTGAGCCCACCATGACTGCCGAAACAACAGCCCACATGAAGCTCTCGCGTCGGAACGCTTGGCAGTTCGCGGCGAAGTGGTCGAAGATCACGAACGAGAAGCAGTTCGCGCAGTCGTTCTGGACTGACTTCTTCCGCAGCGTCATCGGAATTGACGACCTTCTCGGAACGGGCATCGACTTCGAATACCCGATCAAGAACGTCACCACAGGCACAACGAACTTCATTGACGTTCTCTGGAAGAACGTGGTCCTAGTCGAGCACAAGAGTGCGGGCAAAAACCTCGATATTGCAGAAAAGCAAGCGCGTGACTACATGGTCAGCCTGCCTTCAGTGCATCGTCCACCCGTGCTCTTCATCTCGGATTTCGCGCGCCTTCGCATCATCGACGTGCTACTCAACCAGACAATCCAGTTCGACATCACAGAGCTGCCCAAACACCTCGATCAGCTCGACGCCGTATTCGGGAAATACAGCAAGAAGGCCACGGAGCAGGAGACCACAGCGGATGAGAAAGCCGCCACGCTCATGTCCGAGCTGTACGTGGAGTTCGAGGCGAACAACTACGAAGGTCACTCGGTCAGCATCCTGCTAATCCGTCTCCTCTTTCTGATGTTCGCGGACGACACACGCATGCTGAAAAAGGGCGTGTTCACGGACTTGCTCGACGCAAGCAACGAAGACGGCTCTGGTCTCGGCGGAACGCTGCAAGAACTCTTTCAGGTGCTCGATACCCCGAAGGAGAAGCGTCCCCAAAAGCTGCCCGCAGTTCTCGAAGACTTCCCTTACATGAACGGCGGTCTCTTCGCTGAGACTATTCCCGTGTTCTCCTTCACCACCCCCATGCGGAAAGCGTTGCTGCGTGCAGCCGCCTACGATTGGTCGACCATCAGTCCCGCCATCTTTGGCGCGATGTTCCAGACGATCAAATCGAAGGAAGAGCGGCGTGCATTAGGGGAGCACTACACCTCTATCACCAATATCCTCAAAGTCATCCGTCCACTGTTCCTGGACGACTACATGGAGCGGCTCAGGAAGGTGTGGGACGACAGAAACGGTCTCCGCAAGCTCAGGGCTGACCTCGGATCCAAGCGCTACCTCGACCCCGCAGCAGGCTCAGGCAACTTCCTCGTGGTCACTTATCAGCGGCTCCGTCAACTCGAACACAAGATCATCGCTCGCCTCATTGAGCTTGAGGGCAAGGCAACCACAGGTCTCGACGGCAAAGAGTTGCAGATTGGACTTGATGGCACGGGAACCATTGGGCTTTCCGTCACGCTCGAACAGTTCAACGCCATCGAGTTCAACGAGTGGTCTTCGCAGATCGCGGGTGTGGCTATGTACCTCACAGACCATCAGCTCAACTTGCAGCTCGATGAGTTGACGGGTTCAGCGCCGGCCATCTTCCCTCTTACTCACTCCGCGAATGTGGTGCAGGGCAACGCGCTGCGAACGGATTGGGCTGAGGTCTGTCCAATTGACGACGACACGATCATCATGGGTAACCCGCCCTTCTACGGCTCGACGTGGCTCAGCACAGAGCAGAAGCTCGACCAGGAGCATGTGTGGGGCGACACGAAAAGCTCAGGCATTCTGGACTATGTAGCGTCTTGGTATCTGGTCGCCGCTCGTCACATGGAAGGCACCAAAGCGCGCGCTGCATTCGTCTCGACGAACTCCATCACGCAAGGACAGCAGCCCCCTGTCATCTGGGGTCAGCTCTACGCACATGACATGCGGATCGACTTCGCTCACCGAACATTTGCATGGCGTAACGAGGGTGGGAAGAACGCCGCAGTCCACTGCGTCATCGTGGGGTTCTCCGCGAACGCCAAGCCCACGTTCCGTCCCCTCTGGTCGTATCAGGCCGTCAACAGTGAGCCTGAGCTCGTCATGGTTCGCACCATCAACGCCTACCTGCTCGACGCTGCGGAAGTTCTCATCAGAAGTCGCAGCACGCCTTTACAGGACGGAGTGCAGCAGATTACGAACGGCTGCAAGCCTGTCGACGGAGGCTTCTTGTCAAAAATTCCAGAAGAAGAAGCGCAGAAGATCCGCGACTCTGACCCCATCGCGGCGAAGTACCTTCATCCTGTTGTCGGCTCAGAAGAGTTCATCAACAGCATCCCGCGTTACGGGCTCTGGCTCGTCGGGGCTGACCCGACCGACCTCATCAAGTCACCCGTGCTGAAAGCTCGTGTTGAAGCGGTGCAGCAGATGCGTCTCGCATCCACCAAAGCCGACACCGTGAAGTCAGCAAACCGTCCGTCCGAGTGGCAGCAGGCTCTTCGACAGCCGACCACTGACTACCTCGCGGTTCCTGCTGTTTCATCCTACGACCGCGCCTATGTCCCCATCGGCTACATGACGGTTGACGTCATAGCCAACAACCTTTTGTCGCTCATCCCAAGCGCCTCCATGTTTACGTTCGGAGTGCTCACCTCACGAGTGTTCAACATCTGGGCGATGGCGGTAAGCGGGCGTATGAAATCCGACCCGCGCATCTCGAACGAAATCACTTACAACAACTTCCCTTTCGCGGTTGGAATCCCGGAGGAAGCTCACGCGAAGGTGGAGAAGGCAGCGAACTCTGTGCTTGCTGCTCGTGGTGCTTTCCCAACGACTTCACTCGCTGTTCTATACAGCCGAACTGCAATGCCACCTGCTCTTCGTCAGGCTCATGATGCGCTCGACAAGGCCGTTCTCAATGCTTACGGATTGAAGTCGAACGCTTCTGACATCGGCATCCTGGAAATGCTGTTCACGGAGTACGCCTCAATCACGAATGGTCTCCTTGCGGAGGCTCCCGTCAAACCGAAGCGCGCAGCACAGTCCGTATAGTCCACCTTCGACTTCGCAGTTACAAAGGGGTTTCATGAGCGGCATATTTTCAGACTTAGGTAGTCCGAGCCTGGCGTCATCCGTCATTGACCCTAAGCGCCTGTTCCGGGCCCTTACGAAGCCGGCGGGATCGAAATTCAAGTTCCCGCACGATATCCAAACTGAGGTGTGGGACAAGTGGTTTGAACGGCGCAATGAGCCTGACCTCGTTGTCAAAATGAACACTGGTTCAGGCAAGACCGTCATAGGGCTGCTCATAGCGAAGAGTTCTCTGAACGAGGGGAAAGGTCCCGCCGTTTACCTTGTTCCTGACTTGCAGCTTAAAGGCCAGGTAGGTGCAACGGCTGACCAACTCGGTATCGCCTGGACGGACAACCCGCGCGACTCGATTTTTCGTCGCGGTGAAGCGGTGCTCGTCGTAACCGTCCACACAATGTATAACGGCATCTCGAAGTTCGGAGTAAGAGGCGTCTCAAACAGCCCTCTCGATGTCGGAACCATCATCATCGACGACGCTCATGCCTGTATCCCAATCATTGAGCAGCAGTTCTCTCTCCGACTTTCAAGCACAACACCCGCCTACAAATCGCTATTCGCATCGTTCAGTGACGTGCTCAAAGAGCAGTCGTTATCGGGATGGACGGATCTCGTGGCAGGCAGAGGCACGCAAGCTGTTCCCGTCCCGTATTGGGCGTGGAAACAGAACCTGCAGTCGAGCTTTGCCGCCATCAATTCAGTGACCGACGAAGAAGATGAAGACCACAAATTCAAGTGGCCGCTGTTCCGCAATCAGCTCGAGCTCTGCGATGTCGCATTCACGCCGCGTGAAGTCGAAATACGTTTGCCGTATCCCGACCTCTCGGTGCTTCCTTCCTTCGTCAATGCGAAGCGTCGAGTGTTCATGACGGCAACGCTTGCTAATGATGCTGAGTTGGTCACGAAGATGGGCGTCGATGAGGAGTGCGTTACTAAGCCCATTACTCCCGCGTCAGCGAGCGACTTGGGCGACCGCATCATTTTGACGCCCATGGAAACGAGCCGCCTAGTCTCCCAAAATGATGTGAAGGGAAGCGCAGTTCGATGGGCGAAGACCCACAATGTCGTCGTCATCGTGCCCTCGAAACCGAAGTCGGATGTGTGGAAAGACGTAACGAAAGAAATCCACGACAAGAAGACCATCGAAGACGCTGTGAAGCGACTTCAGGATGGTCACGTCGGATTAGTCGTCCTCATCGCTCGCTACGACGGTCTCGATCTCCCGAACGAAGCCTGCCGTGTCCTCGTCCTTGATGGTTTGCCCGAACGCTACTCACCGCAGGAACTTGTAGAAGCCGTTGCAATTGGCGGCACTGAGGCGATGAAAGTTCGGCAAACGCAACGCATCGAACAGGGGATGGGGCGAGGCGTCCGCTCCACTGACGACTACTGCGCAATCATTCTGCTCGATAGCCGACTCGTCGAGCGGCTGTACACCTCCGCTGACCTTGACCAACTGTCTCCCGCCACACGAGCGCAATACGACCTCTCCGTGCAGTTCTCAGCAGGCGGTCGCAGCAAGCCGATGCGCTTCTTCGATGATGCAGTTGAAGCCTTTCTTAGCCGAGACCCTGGTTGGACGAACGCGAGCAAGACCGCGCTCGAGGAAGTCGTTTACGCGTCATCGCAAGAAGTAGACCCACTTCTCAAAGCAGAGCGGGCTGCATTTGAACACGCCATTTCTGGCAGATACACCGAGGCGTTTCAGTCACTTGCATCCGTCTACGGTGACATCGCAGATGCTCACACTCGCGGCTGGATTAAGCAGAGGGCTGCGTCCTATCTGAACCACATCAACCCCGCGAAGGCGCGAGAGATACAGAGTTCTGCCCGCATCGACAACAATTACATTTTGAAGTTCGGGCAGCATGTTGCCGCTCCTCGCATCACCGCCCTCACTGACCAGGCAGCGGCAAGTAGTGATTTCCTGGTGGCGAAATATCCGTCTGGTCGATTGCTAGAAGTGGCAGTGGGCGCAATGCTCCTCGACCTGACGCCGAGTACAGACAAGAACAGTCACAAGCGATTCGAAGCGGCTCTCGAACTGACAGGACACATGCTTGGGCTCAGCTCCTCCCGCCCCGACCAGGAGACGGGCATCGGTCCCGACAATCTTTGGGCGGTAGGCATCGGAAAGTATTGGGTAATTGAGGACAAGAGTGAAGCCGTAGCGGATGAGGTTGCGCAGGACTACCTCGAACAGCTTTCAGGTTCATTCGATTGGTTCGAGAGCGTCTACGGTGACGCCCAATTTAGCGGGGTTCCTGTTCTTGTTCACCCATCACGACAGCCGATGTGGGACGCCACCCCGCGCCAGGGAGCAAGGGTGATGACGTTCGAACGGCTCGCTTCATTCCGGGAGGCAATCAAAGAGTTCACCACCGCGATCCGCGTCGACAACGGTTTTCTTGACTCGAAGGTTGTCGGTATCAATCTCACGCACTTCGGCCTCGAAGCATCACAGCTCGAACAACGGTGGACCCAGAAGTTCAAAGCGCCGTCGGCTCGGCCGTAGCCACGGCCGAGCGCTCCCGCTCCGAGGTTTACAAAGAGTGGCGCACCGCCGCGAGGTCTACAAGCCGTAGCGGCCGCCGTCGGCACGCCCATCGAGCACTCGGCACATGGCGCACGGGTACGTCTGCTGAAACCCTTGTGCCATACGAGCGGCGCCTCTCGCGGACCTGCGTGGTGCACCCAATATGTCGCGCCGAGCAAACGGCGACACTTTACGTGGTCAGTTCAAAAACGTCCCAGACCCCTTTTCCTCTCGGCCACATCTCACTTCAAGGGTCTAAATTTTTTACCCCCGATAATCGCACTTATCCCTACAATGGGGCACGATGAGTTTTACACGCATGAGCACAATCTGATCGCGGGTCCGCGCCAGCAGGCGCCCAGGAAAAAAGCAGCCAACGCTCTCTGCGCTGTGGCTATGCATTCAGGGGTGCCGTGTCTATCCCCGGTCAAGTCTTCATAGATGGCTCGCATGCTCGACCATAGGGGAGTGACGCTTCCGAACGTCCCGGGCGCAGTAGCCAGAGTGGGACAGTCTCCCGCGTTACCGTCGCTCGCGACTTGGTCGATCAGATCGAGAATCGGGCTCTGCACGTCCACCACTGCTCTGCCCATAGAGTCGACTGTAAGAGCCGAATAGCCGATGACCTCCGCCATGCCCTCGACATCGCTGACGCCAGGCTAATGGGTGGCGATCCGCGCAGCCTTTCCCGCCGGGTCGAGGAGTCTCGTGAGATTCTTGCTTGCAATTTTCGCGCTCGACGCACGCCTCGATGCTGCCCCGCACACGTCGACCGGCACATTCCGGAGGCGTCTCCGCCCGCCCAATAAGCTGACGACGAGGACCTCGGCGTCAGTGCTTACGATGGCTCGATGTGCCTCCCCGTACGAGCGTGAATTTGTCTATAAGGACAAGCAGCGCGACGCGGTCATGGAGACCCTTGGGAAGGGCTTCCCGTTGAACGCCATGTATTGGGCGGTGCAGGGCGACGGTACCTTCGAAGTGATCGACGGCCAGCAGCGCGCGATTTCGATCTGGCAGTAAGTCGAGGGCGGCTTCTCCATCCAGATCGAAAGCGGAAAGAAATCAGGGGCGGTTTACGCCCTTTCACACTGATCTCAGCCCTCCCACCATTCGGCGAGAATGCGCCGGATGGGCGATGTTGATAGCCCTAATGCAAGTTAATAGGGATTCATGAGCGGGTCTCTGACCCGTTCCGAACTGCGCCTCGCAAGAATCAGAGTGATTGATAAAGTTATCAGCCACCACGCGAACTGATTACTTTATCTACCAGCCGCGCAAGGCTGACTATAGCTCGTTCGGTCCCGGATCCGACACCATCCCAGATGCTTGGGCGGGCCACACTGACCATCTGTGCCACTGCCCAACGTCGCCTAACCGCGACTCTGCTGCGACGGGCCGAGGGTCTGTATAGGGGCCAGCGAGATCAGTCGAGTGTTCATCTTGCGAGCGTTGCATGGACGGAGGCGAGCCAGCGCTGACGTGGTCTTGGTCAGACCCCAGGTTCCTGTTCGACCGGATTTCTCAGATATCCCACAATCCAGTGATCGGCGTCCCGGTCAGTCCGAGTCGACGGCAGGCTTGTCAACGTTGCGAGCGTCTTCATAGTGCTCCCGGGCGCGAGATAGACGCCGGTCCACGCTCCGGACTCCGCAGTGAGCGCAGCCAGCTGCCGCCCAAAATGCCCTTGCGTGCGGAGGGGGAGCTGTAGGCCCTCGGGTCCTTGCGCGCGAACCCATTGCTCGTACTGCTCGTAGACGAAACTGAAGGTTACGATGGGCCCGGGGTAACGATGCGCGTGGCTCAGCCAGGACCATCGGATGCTGAAGTCAATGTTTACCCTGTAGGGCGGCGACCAATGCGACGCCGGAGCTGCCGAATTTTTTCGTTGAGCCGGGGACCTCGTCTCGGCGCGCGAGGCTTCCACGTCCTGATCATCACGACAGCACGGGATGAGGCTGACGGCGTCGGACTCGACGTAGCGGAACGCCGTGATCGAGTACCCTTCATCCTTGAGCTCCAGGATGCTGCGGGCGGTTTGACCGGGGAAAGACGCGGCGATGATCACGAGTACCTGAGATTCGTTCACCGTCTCTGGAAGCGGGTGGCCAAAGTGCCGCTGGAAGGCATCCGTCAAATCGACCTTCCAGGGACCATCAGCGACCCTGCGAATAGTCTCCTCCCTGTTCAACTGCTTGATCTCGCGCCGGTAGCCGAGCACCTGGGCGATGACGCCAGGGGAGGCCGCGCTCAGCTTCAGTTCGATGATGTAGATAACGCCCGCCGCGTCGATCGCGAGCAGATCGATGCACCGGCGGACGACAGTGTTCACCTGTCTCCCAATGATCAGCAGGTCCAGTCCCAGACGCGACAGGAGAAGTGATAGATGAACCTCCAGGTAGTCCTCTAGTTCCTTCTCGGCCAGGAACACGAGCCGCCTTCTCCGGGCGGTCACCACCGGACGTCCGACTTTACGATCAGCCTGTCGCTGTCGCTGCTCCAAGCAGGGTCGCCATCCGGCACTGCTGGTGCATCGCCGAGTTTCCGGAGGGTGTGATCCGGGTCGCTGGCTCCTTGCATGTGTCGGGGCGCAGGGCCGGGGTCAGGGTTGGAAGCACGTCTAGACGGGTTCATAATTAGCGAGCGTAGGAGCAATCGGGGCCTTGTCCCAGTAGCGATGCTGCCTCTGATCTACCGGCTCTGGTAGACGAGCAGAAACGCATTTCTTGCGGCGTGGCGCGCACCGTGGCAGCGGCGCTGGCCTCCTCGGCAGCAGCAGCAGCAGCGCTAACGACCTCCTGGCGAACTCCTCGTCTCTTGTATGAGACCTCTCTGGCATCGCTGAGGGATGGTTGGTTGTTCAAAAGACTGTTGCGCTGAATCTTTCTTGTGAATCATTAAGAGAATCATTTAGCGAGGTTGCCGATCAGTGCTGCGTCCGCCGGCGGCTCACCACAACCTACGTGGATGTCCTGCTGAGGGAGCCAAACTCGTTTGGCCATGCTTGGACGGCGGACCGAAGACCTCAACACGACGGCGTTGAGACACGAGTTCGATCCCGGCATCGGCAAGTTGGTCGCACCTTGCGCATTGGTGTCCTTGGGGTGTTTCCGCCTGACTTGGTGGTCGAACAACCTGGCGCATCGCGCGCTGCCGATGCTCTCGAACGGCCTTGGCAGTTGCTGGTGGAGCGGATTCGCAGAGTTGGCATTTGTTAGCGCGCCGGGGCCTTCTCGCGCGACTTGCTGTCAGTTCCCCAACGATCCCAGAGGTCACCGAAGGCGACGAATTTATGGGCCAACAGCTTAACTTTGCGCATTGAGAAGTTTTCGGAATTGGGTGTCGGGCTCGTACTGCCACACTCGACGCGCCAGCGTCGCGATCGCCGCGCACCATCAGCTTTCCTTCGGCTCAGAAAAGCACCCTCACCGCTTCACGGTCACAGGCTGGAAGACGGTGGTTTACTGGCGGCGCCCGTGGGAGAGCGAAGCGGAGGAGAGGCGTCGGCAGCTGGGCACCCGACAACACCCCAGCAGGGGTGTTGAGAGGGCAAGACATTACCCAGGTGAGCGTCAGCGAACAGAGGGGTAATGGCGCAGTAAGGACCCGAGGAGCGCAGCGACGAAGGGCAAGACCGGAGCGCAGCGGAGGGCGCAGCGACTGTCGGCTATGCCGACCACCAAAGCGAGATTTTCATGTAGCGCAGCGGAATGAAAAACGACGCGTGGTGTCAGTCGACCTTATGCCCTTTCCCTTCTCCTCACGCATTCGGAGCTTCAGCGGAGAATCGTGGTCATTTCTGCACGTGTATCAGCGTAAAACGATAATTCAACTCATCTGTTGACAACCCCGTTGACGCAGTCAACAGCATTAGGGGTTGTTAACAGTGGCATCGTTTTCCGTTGGAAAGGCGGGGTTGGGCTGTTGACGGCTTTTCCGGGGCCTTGGCACCGGGTCAACAGCCTAGAGCGTAGCGATGCAGAGCGCGGTTACCCCTTTGACTCAATGCTCGTTTCACCCTGCCGTGGCCGCGGGCACGCGGCTACCTATGCCTCACACCGGCGCAGCTTGGAGCGCAGCGGAGAGCTATCTGCTTGGCTCCTTTGGCCCGTCTCCGAGCTCGTCTCGGGCTTCCTGATGCTTGTTTTGTCCCTGGCTCAATCTGGCCGCGTAGAGGCGCTGCTGCCGCTTCTCAGTTGCTACATCTGCATCGACCTGGTCACCACATCAGAGACTCTCGAGAGACTCAGCAGCTCGCTCCTGGGGCGGCCCCTGTGGCCTATCAGGCTCGTCTCTGCCTGGTCTCTGAAGTAGTCACTCCTCTGGTCACAGAGCCCCAGCGCGAGCGCAGCCACCTGTGCCCCATGCGCTGAGTAAAAGGAGAGCTGCCCCGCAGCTACATCGCTGTAGCGGATTCCTCGGCAGGAGCAGACGGACTGGGCATTGGCGTAATTCTTGCCCACGGGCCGTGACGGACGGGCAGTAGCGGTAGCTACACGGCCGTGAGATCCCCGATCGCGTAAATACGCACCTTGCTCCCGCCCGCTGTTACATCTCTGCTTGGGGGCGTGATCCGGCTGGTTGCAGCCGGGAATCTGAAGCTAATATGCCCGTGATCTGTGGGCGCGCTGTGGCCAAATACTGGCCAGTCAATGACCAATTAGTGTCCATTTGCTGCCCACTTTCTGCCCCAGCTGGTCAGGTGTGATTTCTCAGCAGGCGCGGAGTGGCCAGTTTCTGACCAGTTTTAGACCGCTATCGGGCCATTTCCCGCCCACGCGCGTTCTAATGACCTTCAGGTCGAGTTTTCGACACCTCTGCTCGAGCACATTCTCATCTGTGGGCAGGAACTGACCAGCTCCTGCCCATATTCCGGCCAGTTGCTGGCCAGGCTCGAGCTCGAGACAGGGCTCTAAAATCTGTGGGCACAAAGTGACTAGATATTGGCCAGTCTCTGACCAAATCATGGCCGGAGTAGCTAGATGATGATTTCGGGTCTGCAACCGTGGGCGTGTAGTGGCCAGTTACTGACCAGTTACCGACCAGATACTGGTCAGTGTCTGGCCCGATGCATTTGTGGCTGAGAGCGCAGCCGTGACGTCGGTGGTTGTCGGTAGCCTGCACGTATGAGCCATGTACCAGGCGTTCTTGCGGATTTTCAAAACGGTGAGACCCGTCTGGTCTATGGGCGCCGGCTCGCTGTTGACGAGCTCTTTCTGCTCCCTGATGGGGAAGCGAAAGAGTTGCGGGCCTGGACGAAGAGGGAACTTCGTTGCCCTGTTCGCGATTGCCCCAGCCCAGCTATTACCACAGTCAGCCGGACCCGGGGTCGAGATGGCTTCATGCACTACGGCGCCGGTGACGACGTCGGCGGCCATGCGCCCGAGAGTTTGTTCCACATGCAAGCGTGTGAGCGCATCGCTGTCTGGTTACGTGCGCTGTATCCAAGCTTCACGGTGCAGAAAGAAGAGATAGCCGGCGATCGCCGAGCTGACGTGATGATCACGGCGCCGGAGGGTAGCCGTATGGCTTTTGAGATTCAGTACTCGGCGCTTACTCCTGCCCAGTGGCAGGAGCGACACGACTCGTATCAGTCCATGGGCATCGTTGATGTGTGGCTGTTCGGTCACCACGGCGCGCAGCTTCGACAGGCGCACGCGGCGAGCGCGCGAGACAACCTGGGTGGCAACGCGCGTGGCAACGTGGACGACAACGTTGTGATCATCAACCCGACTCACGCCGCTGTCATCGCTGCCGGTCTGCCGCTGCTCTGGTTTAACCCTGTAACAGCGCAGATCGGAACAGCTGTTGATCAGGTGGTTCTGGGTCAGCGTCAGTTCGAGATACCCGCCGCGGGAACACGTGGTCAGTTCACCGTCGAGGATCTTGCGTGCCTGCGGTTGTGTCTCGCGGGCGTGACCAGTGATCGGTTTCAACTGCTGGAGAAGAATGGCGCCGAGATGGAAGCGATGAGGCTGGAACTAGAAGGAGCGCAGAAACTGTCCCGAGCCGAACAGGAAGCCTCTCGAGCTGCGGCGCAGCGAGTGATGATGGCTGCGGATGCGGTCATCGCAGCGGATAAGCAGGAGGCCATAGATCGGGTGCTGGCTCGTCGAGCGGCCATGGACGCACGGGCACTCCTACTCGAGCCGGCCTGGTTGACTTCGGATCTACATTTGCGGATCCTCGACGAGTTCGATGGTCGATGGCCGGGCGTCCTGGACGTGGCTACGACAGGAGAGCCGGGGCTCCCGTTCCCGAGTCAGCAGTGGCAAGCGACATTGTTTGCGCAATTCATCGAGGGTCGGCCAATTTTCTCGCAGCTATCTTCTGGTCAGAGCGCTGCGCATTTGACAGCTCAGGGTCTGCGCGACGTTGAATCTACAGCCATCATTCGTGAGTGGTTTGATGTTCTCGTGGCTGAGGGGTATCTGCTCTGTGTGCCCGTCAAGAAGAAGCGCTACTCCATCGGTCCATCCCGGGTGCGCTACACAACTGCTATTAAGCGAACGCCGAAGGCTCAGCGTGCTACTGATGCCAAATCCAAGACGCTTGCGGCGCTGCCATCGCCAGGGCGGTCCGCACCGCTTCCGCACCTGGACACTGTGCATCATCATGAGCAGCGGTCGTATGCTCCTGCGTCGCCACTTGTCGTCGATCCGGTTCGCCTAGGTGTCGCACTTTGTCGCGATTGTGCCCGCCCTTTGGCTGCCATGTTCGTTGCACGGGGCTATCACTTGATTTGCGGACCGGGTAGGCGATAGTGGTGAAAGATTCCGGCGCATCACTCGGCCCTACGCTGCCACGTCACTCGACTTGTGCCCGTTGTTTTCAGCGTTCTTGCCCCGCCGGCCGCCGGGGCGACCTTTCCGCACGAGCCAGCGCAACTTCAGTGGATAGCGCAGCCTGGTCAGTCAGTGACGGCTCGTACCGAGACAAAGCGATCGGCGGCGTTGCGCCCGCCAGCGTGCTTGACGACGCTCTCGTTCATATCGGACTCGGGCAGCATGCCGATGGTCGGCTGGTGCCAAAGATGGCGTCGCCGGTGTGCAAGTCCAGGTTGCTAGCTAGCGCTAATAAAGACCCGCGCTGCTGCGATGACATCCCGTGCGCGGCCAGTAGACAATACCTCTGCAGGAGACGCATCATCCAGTTGTGGATTCATCCCCATTAACCATCCTCGAGCAACTTCAGGCGATCCCGCCGATGAAAGCAGCTCCACTACTTGAAACGTATCTCGGAGTAGCTGTTCGATCGCCTGCGGCACGCGTACAGTCTTGTTGGCCCATCGTTTGATGGTTCGGGGGCTCTTCGTGACGATCACTGCGAGAAGGGCCTGCCCAAGTTGAGCTTGCAGCGCAACAATAATATCGATGATTCCGAGTTCCACGGCGCGTGCGTGTGCTTGGCGCACAATGTGCGCACGAGGCCCCCTTGGCTGAGCAACTTCAGACATACTTTCCACCTCAAAGCTTCCTCGCGGCAGCTTATCGTCTCCTCATAGGTGCAAGGGTCTGATGAGTCGACAGGCACACGGTTCCGTGATTGCGCACACGGAATGTATGTCCCCGCGCACTACGTGAGGTAACGCAGCCGTTCTATGCGTTGGACCTACCCAGTCTCTAGAGAGAAAAAGTTCCTGGACCGTCGTGTAAGGGGTCCGCTGCCTCCCGCGCCGCGGGTAGGCGGGCCGTATGCGCGTTGAACCCAACGCGCCCGTCCAATTCTTCATCACAAGGAGGGCGACCAAGCTAGCCGGCGGGAGCGTCACCTTGGAAGATCAATTCATCCCACCTCGGCGGCCAGTTGCCCTGCGCGTATGCCTCGTGTTAACGCCGACCGAAAATAGTCAGCATGGGGCTGCTTCGCGGCCGCACCTGGGCGGATGAGAATCGGGAGATGGTCACCTCTTGCCCAGTCCGGTGTGGGGGTGGATTCTGGTTACGTGTTTGTCGGGCTAGACGTCGATGGCCCTTGGTGCCCATGAGCTCGAAAAATAGTGTGGCGTGGAGAGCTGTGGTACCCGGTCGTGCTGCCTTGAGCGCGAACTTCAGAGTCCTTGACTGACGGCCCTCCTCCGGCAGGCACCTCAGTTGGTAATTCTCAATGGAGGAGGGTGGCGATGGAGGACGTCGTCGAATTTTGTGTCGGGCTGGATGTGCACCGCGACACGGTCGTAGCGGCGGTCAGGCGTCCCGGCCGGCGGGGGAAGCGTGACGTAGAGACACGCACGTTTCTTACCGATTCCTCGGGCTTGCTAGCCTTGGGCGATTGGCTCATCGACGAGCATGTCACGCGGGCTGGTATGGAATCGACCGGTGTGTATTGGAAGCCGGTCTTCTATTTGTTAGAAGACCGCATCCCGGAGGTGTGGCTCCTCAATGCGGCCCATTTGAAGAACGTTCCGGGGCGCAAGACTGACGTGGGCGATGCGGCTTGGATCGCTCAGTTGGTCGAACACGGATTAGTGCGGCCGTCGTTCGTGCCGCCGTCACCGATCCGAGAGTTGCGCGATTTCACCCGGCATCGTCGGACCTTGATCGAGGAACGCACGCGCGCAATTCCACGATTGGAGAAAGTCCTTCAAGATGCCGACGTCAAACTCTCCAGCGTCGCGTCGACCATTCTGACCAAATCGGGCCGAGCGATCCTGAACGCGATGCTCGCCGGCGAAGCCGACCCCGTCGTCCTGGCTGACCTCTCTTTGGGTCGAATGCGGTCGAAGATTCCGCAGCTCCAAGACGCACTCCACGGAACGTTTCGCGTATCGCATCATGGTGTTCTCGTGAAGCAGATGTTGGCGCACATCGATTTCCTCGACGAACAGATCGAACAAATCGACGCGGAGATCGGCGCCCGGGTGATGGAGTATGAACCCGTTCTGGAACAAGTTCAAACAATTCCCGGGGTTGGTCGCAAGATCGCGATCAGTTTGGTCGCTGAGATCGGCGTGGACATGAGCGTGTTTCCCACACCGGCGCACTTAGCTTCCTGGGCGGGTATCTGTCCGGGGAACAATGCCTCCGGCGGCAAAGCGAGATCAGGCCGCACTCGCCACGGTTCGATCGCTCTGCGCACCGTACTCACCGAGGCTGCCCAATCGGCGGCGCGCACGAAAGGAACTTACCTAGCCGCTCATTTCCATTCGATCCGAAGTCGCCGCGGCACCTTCAAAGCCATTGGTGCAACCAGCCACGACATCCTCGTCGCCTACTGGTACATCGTCCATGACGACGTTGACTACATCGACCTCGGGCCAGATTGGGCCGTCCGCCGCCAAGGCCCCGAGCAACAAATCGCCCGGCTGGTCCACCAGATAGAAAAACTCGGCAGAGAGGTCACCGTCACCATGCCAGCCGCGTAGACACCACAGTTTCCCAAGCACCTCGGGAGATTCACACTTCAGGGCCAATATCGCCTATTGGCCCTGTTTTGGCCCGGCGTTAACAGCCTCGAGGACTTTCAGCAAACGTCGGTGCAGCGCTTGGACCGGGCAGATCGTCTGTCTTCTTGCTCACCAGCAGCAGCGTGCACACCGTCGGCTCAGTGAGGAAGTTCAGGCGCACGCGGTGGCCGTCGATAGACCCGAAGACGACCGCACTGAACGGCCCGGTCGACTTGACCATGGCGGTGACGAATTCAGCGCCGATGAGAGCCAGCTCCGCGTTGACGAGCTGGACCAGGGGTTCCGTGCCGAGCGCTGTGATCTCGGTCGTCCGAGACTGCTCGGTGTGAGTGCTTCCAGCAGAATCACCCTGGTCAGCACGAGCGTGCTCAACAGCAGATGCCCACACCCACGCCCGATGGGTGCCGCGGTCCTCCCAATCGATGTACACAGCGCGCTGTGTCCAAGCCAGAGCAACACCCTGCACACGGGTAGCGATGGCCGGATACCTCACCCAAGCACGCACCGGAGTGGGTGCTTTTGCCATGGTCACCGGGAGATCACCCAGCTCGCCCGCTGTGAGACTGAACGGTGTCGGTACAAAGTCCCGGCCGTAGTCCGGTTCAACCGGATCTAGCTTCTCGGAAGACACTGGACTTTTCGGCTAGCTAGCTGATTCGCCCGACGTACAGCACCAGGTGATCTTCGGGAATCTCGCTTTGCAGCTTCTGGACTGCGGACCAACTGGTCGACGCCTCAATGCTGGCCCGTGTCGATTCGGCCGAGTCACGGGTGCGGTGTGCGAGTTCCCAAAGCATGTGTCTATTATCCGGCTTTCCGTTTGCGTCGCTCGCTAAACCACAACATCTATCTGGAAGGGGGCTGTAAACCTGATTCAGCGCGACTTCATGCGATTCACCGCGGCATCAGGTTTACAGCCCCCTCGGAGGATGTAATGAGCCGCGGAATACCCGGAATGGAGTCAAGTCAAGTCGAACAGACCACGCATCTCGCTAGCGTCGAGTGACTGCGGACAGCTCCAGCTCGACGTCTTTGCCCGCGACTGAGACCACGAGGCGAAGGTTCTTGGCCCCGGCCGCCTCAAGGTAGTTCTGCAAAGTCGACAGAAGAGTGTCATCTCGCTTCTCGAGCCGAGACACAGCGCCCTGAGTGACGTCCAGGCGATGGGCCAGCTCTACCTGCGTGAGGTTTCCGGCTTCGCGGATCATCGCCAGACTCATCGCGTAAGCGCGGTCTTCCTTATCTGCACGATCGTGGATCTCAGCTACTCTCTCGGCCATTCCGGGCTTCGCCAGAAGGGTGTCCAGACGATTGTTTCCCTCTACGAATGTTTTAGCCATGCCTATTCCTCCTGTTGTTCTCTCAGCCATTGGTCGATTATTTGGTCAGCACGGCTGCCGACCGAATCATAAAAAACGTCACCCATAGATGCTTTGTCGCCCGAAAACAGAGCGACTACAACGGTGTTGCTGTCCTCGGGAAACCAACAGATCAAGCGCAGGGCAATTCCGGTTTCGTACGGGTGCGACTGTCGCCAGACCAAATGTCGACCCGACTGACTAACCCGCTTGAGCATCGCAGTGTCTGAGACAGGTGCCACATCGAGCTCCCGCACCCGTGAAAGCATCGCTGCCAGCAAGTCAAAGAGCTTCTGGTCACGGTCTGACTTAGACGCCAGCTCCTCATACCGGGTGAGTTGACGATCGAACTCGTCAGACCAGAACAACCTCATAAAGGTATATTACTTCGATGTAATATGCAGCGCAAGTCATGTCGGCGTAGAAGTGCGTGCTCTCATGACGAATCATGCGCGTGCGTTGAACCGGTAAGTTCTCGCTACCTGGAAAGAGGAGCGAACGTCTGAATCGCGAGCGAGGAGGCAAGCGGCCATGTCACGATTACTAGTGCTGCCCAACCGAGGACAAACCCGAGCACGCTTAGGCGCGCGCCCGCGAGACTAGGATCCTCGCGAAGGGATTGGCGCGACATGCACGCGACAACGACTGCCGCGACCGCTGCCGCGACCGCTGGCGCGATCGCGACTAGAGGGAAAGCAATTAGGAAAAGTGCGGCGACACCGAGAACTAGACTAATGATCGCCTTGCCATCGTACGAAACCCGCTGCGATGTCACCATTACTTCCTCCCTCGGCTGTTTGGCGACGGAGATGCTCCGCCGCCAAATAGCAACTTGGTTGATCCTAGTACTGGGTCGTCTAGGCCTGTGCGCTGTTCACTCGCAATGAGACCTCGCTGATGAATGGTCCGTCGTCATGTGGCTCAACGCCCCTGTCGACGACCGCGCCCGGCCCGAACGCCTGGGTCATCTTCGGCGAGCACGGCGCACACAGCCTCGCCGGACGTACAGCACCAGATGATGAGCCGGGATCTCGCTGCGCAGCTGCTCGATGGCTGCCAGGCTGCTCGCTGCTTCCACGCGGGCCGGCGTTGCTTCAACCGCGTCCCGAGTGCGGTGTGCGAGGTCCCAGAGCATCTATCTATTATCCGCCGCCGCCGGATATCAGCGACATCCCCGCCCTCACCCGCTGGACGGCTTCGCGCTGTTCTTATATACTGGCTTATATAAAGCAAGAAGGAGGCTCCATGGCCATCACATCAATCGACATAAACCCGGCCGAGCTCAAGCAGGCCAAGCTGCTGGCCGGAACCACCTCCAATCGCGAGACGGTTGATCTTGCCCTCCGAACCCTGATCGCCGTGCGCCGGCAGCCCGCTGCCGTCGAGCGCATCATTGGCCGTCGCTTCGAGCCGGACCAGATTGACGCCCCCACCATCACGCCGCTGGCTGTCAGCGACGAGCTGTGACGACGTACCTGGTCGATAACAGCATCTGGCAGAAGGCCGGTCGCAGCACCGCCATTGCGCAGCGACTCAGAGAGATTACGCCGAATCATCTGATTATCACCTGCCCGCCGCAGGTCCTGGAGTACTGCCATTCCGCGCGGTCGCGCGATGAGTACGCCGAGCTGCGAGAAGACATGGAGACGCTGCTCGCGGCGTGGGAGCACCCGACTGAGAAAGACGCGCTCGATATTCAGCAAGCCATGTGGGAAAGCGGGCTGATGCGCGCCGCGGGAGCCTTCGACTGTCTCATCGCTGCATACGCCGTTGCCAACGATGCCGTGGTCTTGAACTCCGACCGCGATTTCAGGCACATCGAACTCGCCACAGACGGATTCGTTCGCCAGGAATATGTCGCGGAGTAAGAGCTGCCCTTGGGCGAGCTACCGGCTGTTGTCACCGAACACCGTTCCACCAGAGCAGCACCCGTGCCGAGTCGGCTCCCATACGGACCAGCGTTGCTTCGGCAGCGTAACGGGGCCTGAGTAGTAATGGAACGAAAACGTCCGCTAAGGGTTGTGCTCATCGCAGATCACGGAGCGCTGCGGGCGAGCGTCGGCTCTCGGCAAGCGGATTGTTAACGCCGACCGAAAATAGGGCCA
Source organism: Cryobacterium sp. Hh11 (assembly GCF_004404045.1). Classification (NCBI taxonomy): domain Bacteria; kingdom Bacillati; phylum Actinomycetota; class Actinomycetes; order Micrococcales; family Microbacteriaceae; genus Cryobacterium; species Cryobacterium sp. Hh11. The sequence continues at coordinate 65,539 of NZ_SOHF01000015.1, forward strand.
GTATCACTATTGGCCCTATTTTGGCTCGGCGTTAACACGGATGTCGACGTCCTACTGACCGCTCTCGCCTCGGTCCTCGCCGATGGCGCGAGCGACGAGTACGAACTCGAGTCCGGCCACTGGCAGGTCGTGAACGACACCCGCTCGCGCTCAGCCTGGACGCCGGAGCTCGCCCCCGCCGCCGCCTACTACGGCTGTACCGGCTGACCGGCCCGGCGCGCAGCGTCATCTTCTACCCGGTCCTGCAATCGATCGATTCTGAGCCCAGGGACGCTCTGAAAAGCGCCGGTAAGAGCGCGAAAAATAGCTCCGGTGTGAGTGATCGTATGGGTGACCTCCGTGATCTGTCCGCTGACCGGTACAAGTGTCCATTTTCCAGTTTCATGGGCTTGAAAACCATCCAGTCGCCAGATGATTCGGCCGGGGGAGATGTCCTCGTAGGTGATCGTGGGAGAACCGGGAAGTTTGGCGCGTACGGAGTACGCCTTCCCAGCAATGGCCGTCGAATCCTGCGTTGCCACCGAGAACACTGCGGGATTCCACTCCGGGAGTCGCCGAATGTCGGTGAGGACGTCCTCGAGCGCCGAGGGCGTGGCAGTGATCATGCGACTACCTGAGTATTCCAATGTTGCTCCCTGTCTTTTCGGTGAAAATATGGTTTCTGGGACAGATCTCCGGTCTCCGGCTGCGCTCAGCACGAAGTCCGCAAGGCGGGCGAGCTCGCTGCGATTGGAATTTCGTGCGGGTGCGCCGCTGCGGTAGACAGCGATCTTAACCGGATACCGCGGGCTCAGATAGGCGCTGACATCCACCCTTGGGCGCAGTTCGTCCGGCAGTCGATCCCTGCTCGCCGCGCTTGGCGCGGGCCATCAAACGCGCTGGTCCAACGGCTCGTTGATGCCCCCTGAGAGCGCGGCTGCCAGATCAGGGTCGGACCAGATCTCTGCGGTGTTACGCCAGTCCTCCATGAGTTCAGCGAAGGCCGTGTAGCGACCGATGGAGGCACACGCCCGCAGCGTTTCGGCAGTCTCGACGGCGAACCGCTTCCGGTCGCGCGCGGGAAGAAACGCGACCCACGGCTGTGCCGTCGCGAAGGATGAAGCAAACCGATCGACCAGGGACTCATCGTGCACGAGCGCCGCAAGAGCAGCGGCAACGTACTCGGTAGCCTCAGCGGTGGCGCGGACCCGATGCTCGGATTCTAGAACCCAGGCGGGGCGGCCGGCGCGCTGTTCGAGAATAAGCACCGCGTCAGTCTGCTCAGCCAAGGTCAGGTGCTGATTGTAGTTCTGGATGAATCGGCTCATCGGCAGGGTCGTGGTCATGACACCAGTCTACGCAACTACTTGCGTAAATGCTGGGCGAAGTCCGGATTACCCTCTTCCGCTCATGCACAACACATGCCGCCGCCCTCACTTCCTCGTGATCCAGCGGATCAGCGCGGATGAACGGCCGCGGAAAGTGTCGCCGGCACCCCAGCGCTCGAGCGGGCTGCCAAATAAAGTGTCGCCGTCGTTGTCCAAATAACTTGTCGCCCCGAGCACGTCCGGGTCAGAGCAGCATGAAACCGGTTACGAGCGCGCTGTCCTGGCGAGAAAAGAAACTACTTCGCGGCAGGTGTCTGCGAAAGCTTGACGATCCACTGTGGCGTCTTGTCGTTGCCGGCGCGGCGGTCTGCATTTACGCGAACGCGCGCGGCTACGGCCTGAGCTTTCGGGCTAGGCCGGCTGTCGCTCTGACGGTGCTGAATCTCGTTGATCGTCATGGTGTGCCTCCTGATCCTCTACTCATTATGCGCGAGGGAGCCTGAAAATACCACGTATGGCACTGAAGATTCGAGCGCGGCAGCCTGTTGGCACAGGCGCGTCGTCGGCAGGCGCTTCGCTCTGAGGACCAGCGGATGCCCCCGTGGGCTCCTTGACGAGGAACCACTGCGTTGCCGCTTCGATAAACGCTCGTTCTGGCTCGGTCTTCGATTCGAGCGCGTCGAGCATTTCGAGGCCGGTTATCTGCGTGGTCTCCTCCGCCGCCAGGGTCAGGTTCAATGCGTACTCGGCGCGCTTCCACCACTGCTCCTTGCGGGCGTTCTTCGTCGTCGCGATGTAAGCGATCACGGCAGCGACAACGGCCAGGCACCCTGCGAATCCGGGAGACTGTGCGAAATCCGGGAACCAAAAGAGGTACGTGCCGCAGAAGTCGCGCAGATTGTCGAGTACCGGGCCCATCCGCCCAGCATGCCAGAGACACCAGCATGCCAAAGACAGAGAACGGGCCGGACGTAAATCCGCAATGACGCATCTTGTGTTTGCCAGGACAACCACCACTAGTCCCGGTCTCGTTTGTGTTTAGCAACGGTAAACACGAATTACAGCGGGCCCAGTGTGCCACTGAGTAACAGGAAGCGGTGTAGAACGGCGCTTTGATGTCCAAGCCTCTATCCGAGCGTTAGCTGAATACTTGAGCCATTTAGGTATCACGTGTAACCTGTAGGTATCAGGTTCACAGCATACTTGGAGGATATAATGAATCTCGGGATGCCGCTTGTCACTGTCTTCGGTCGAACCGAGGGCGCAGTCCTGACTGCCCTCGCGCGCGGGTCGGCGTCGGTAAACGGTCGCCAGATCCAACGTGTCTTGGGCGGAACTGTGAGCATCAGGGGCGTCCAGGGCGCCCTGGAGCGTCTTACTCGGGTAGGCCTCGTGCTGGCAGCGTCCCGACAGGCCGAGACGCTCTACCGTGTGAATCGGGAGCACCTGCTCTGGTCGACCGTGGAGACTGCGATCAACTCTTTAACTGAGTTCCGCCAGCGCATACGTGCTCTTGCCAACGAGAGCGCCCCGAACGGAACCGCTGTCGTGCTGTATGGGTCGGTCGAACGAGGTGAAGCCACGGCCGACTCCGACGTCGACCTGCTGGTCGTGTACCCGGATGAGGTGCCCGCGAGCCTCCGTGAGGACTTCGTCGACGAATTGGGGCGACGCGTGGAGCTGTGGACTGGCAACCCGGCACAGGTGATCCAGATTACCGTGGGTGGCCTCGTGGAATCCGCCGAACGCAGCCAGCACGAGCCCGACGCGCTTGTCGATCTGTGGCTGAACGACAGCGAAGTCCTGATCGGTGAACTCCCGAAGATTATTCCGGAGGCACTCTCGATGACAGTCCAGCACCAGTAACGGCACGCCAGACGGCCAAGCGCCAGAACATCGACCGGCCTGCGATCGAAGCTCGGCTCGCAGACGCACGGAAGTTCCTCGAGGCAGCGCAGATGTTCGTCGAAGACGACACTGTGTCCGCCTGGACGGTGGCCGGCTCGAACGCGGTGAACGCGGTGAACGCGGGAATCGCGGCCTCAGACGTTATCTGCGGCGTCGTCCTTGGAGATTGCTCCCGCAGCGGAAGCCACAGCGACGCCGTTGCACTTCTCGTGGAAGCGACTCAGCCAGACGCTGCGCCACGCAAGCATCTCAACGCGTTGCTAGCTGATAAAAGCAGCTACCAATATGGATCAGCTGATGTTCGACAAGATGCGGCCAGGGCGCTCGTCGAGCACGCCGCGAAACTGGTGGCGGAGTCAGAGCGTCGCGCGAGTCGATAACCCGCGAGTCGCCGTGCCGGATTGAGGTTGCCTTTGAATACCACCCACAAACCGTTCCTAAACCGACTGCTTTCAACGCGGACTCACCACCTGCGCGCAACGGGCCATGCATTATCCTTCACAGCATGAGCGCGACAATCCAGGTGCGGGTAGACGCCGACATCTTTGAGGCGGCAAAATCAGCGGGCGCCATTGCCGGCCGCAGCGCCGCGCAACAGGTCGGACACTGGGTCCGGATCGGGCGCGAGTTCGAGATGGCCGATCTCGAGCGCGGTAAGCCCGAGCCCACGCTGCGTGCCGACCCGGCCACCGCGCTCGACGCCGCCGTCGGACCGTTCTACGACACCGCCGGCCTATCCCGATGGCTTGGCGTCTCCCGGCAAGCCATTCACAAACGGATCGGGAAGAGCCTCCTCGCCGTGCACGCCGAAAAGAACGACATTCTCTACCCGGCATTTCAGTTCACCGAGCACGGGGGCACTGTCCCGCACCTCATGGACGCCGCCCGCACACTCTCCACCGGCCTCGCTGATGAATGGTCCGTCGCCCTGTGGCTCAACACCCCGGTCGACGACCTCGCCGGTCGCTCCATTGTGGAGTGCCTCAGAGCTGCTAACGGGGATGCCACCGATGGGGGTGTCGCCGATGTGGACGCCGCCCTGGCGCTTGCGCGCGCTGAAGCGTCACGGCTCGCCGTGTGATGGGCACCGCACCCGTCGACCCCGCTACGGCACGCGCGGTCCAAGCCAGAGAGAACATGTGGCGGCGTATCGAATCCGAGTTCGGGCTATTGTCGTCGTCTGAGGTCAGCGACCTTCTGGGGGCCAGCAACGGGAATAGAACGTTCACGGCGGAGCTTCGCAAGCGCGGCGCGCTGCTGGCCGCGCACCGGAAGAATGGCTACGTCTTCCCAGGTTTCCAGTTCGACCACGAAGCCGGCGAAGTACGTCCCTGGGTTGTGCCACTGCTCGAGACCGCACGACGCCACGATTGGTCCGCCGCGGACGTGATCATGTGGATGATGTCGCCGACGACGTATTTCGACAGCGATCGACCCGCCGACCACGTTGACGATGCACAGCGTTTGCTCGACGTCGCCGAAAGGGCGTGGGGTGTCGAGTGGTGACGGGCGCAGCGAGCACCCCTCAGCTTCACGGATCAGCTGTGACACCTCGCGTCACCAGCGCCCCGTTCGGATTGAGCGTGCGGGGCGCGGGTGCCAGGCGGAACTTTGTACACATGTGCCTCTATTGATCATGTGTACACAAGAGCTAGAATCACGGCGTGGACACGATCACCTCATCCGTCACGATTCGGGCGCTTCGCGGGGGTCTCGCCGATGCTGTTGGCCGGGCTAACTATGGTCACGAGCGTGTGCAGATCACCAAGAATGGCAAGCCGGCGGCCGTGCTCATCGGGCCCGAAGATTTTGAGCTCCTCGAACAGCTCGAAATGCACAGGGACGTCGCCGAGTACCGAGCGGCCAAGGCCGCCGATGCCGGTGAGCGCGTCAGTCTGGACGAACTGCTCTCTGAACTCACGGGTTCTGAGTAACCCGAGTGAGTTCCTACCGCGTCGAGTTCACCACCGCGGCCGCCAAGGAAATCAGAAAGCTTGACCTGGGAATTCGGCGCCGCATCCTGGCAGGCATTGCCGCGCTGGAGCAAGATCCCCGCCCCGCCGGGCGCAAGAAGCTGACCGGCGAAAGCAATGCCTGGCGAATTCGGGTGGGCGATTACCGGGTGCTGTACGAGCTTCTCGACGAGGGCGTGCTCCTGGTTGCGGTCGTAACGCTCGGCCATCGCAGCGACGTCTACGACCTATAGCCAGCTGGCATCTCGACTTCCGAATACATTCCGAATACTATGGTCACATGACACTGATCAACGAACTTCGCACCACGACCCGGCGCTCATCAGACCTGAGCAAGCACTCGGCCGACGTGTTCGCCGAGGCAGAGGATCACACTGTCCAGATCACTCGCCGCGACGGTGAGCCGCTGGTGCTGATGTCGCAGCGCGAGGCGGATGCACGCGATGCACTGCTGCAATTCGCGGCAGACCTCATCACGGTCACCCTCGACGACGAGGGCACTCTCGCATCGAGAATGGCTGACCGGTTCCCGTGGATGCTCGCGTTGTCGCCGGAGGATCAGGCAAAGTGCGCGCAGGATCTCGTCAACGCTGCTCGAGCATCGTTCGCTACCAAGCAGCCACACCTCGCCATCGCCGAGCTCACCGCCTGGCGCGAGACTGCCACCGCGATCGCCGCTGGCCTCACCGGCCAACTGGTCGAGTGGCTCGACGACGCTGAGCTGGTCGAGCGTCCCTGACTGTGGCGAATGACGATCCGGTCACCAGGCCCACGAAGAAGTCCGAGTACACGATTCGATTCGCGTCCGCCGGCGCGCGCAAGGGATGGCGCGACTTGGTCGCGACGATCCGGAACCCGATGGTAGACGCGTGGGACTTCCTCACGAAGACACCCATTGCGAAGACGCCGATGAACTACCCGCTCCGCGGAGAGTTGCAGTTCATCCAGCGTGCGGGCAAGAGCCATGAGCGCTGGCAGCACAAGCCCACCGTCCAAGGTGACGCGAGGATCTGGTTCTACGTTGACGGGCAGGATGTGTTTCTCGAACAGGTCCACACCCATCATCCGAACGCGACGAAGTAAATGCAGGCGAGTCGATTCACGACTTGACCAAGATCCTGCCTATTTTCTGAGGCGCCCGCACCTGCCGACAAGTGAGAGCGTCGTTGTCGACCCCGCCGAACCGCTTCCGGCCGAGGTCGTTGCATCAATCCAGGCCGTCATGGCGCCCTGGGCAGAAAAGCTGCTGGCGGCTGAGGGTATGGACTACAACGTCGCGTTGGACGCACTGCAGGCGCAGGCAACTGTGGATGGAGCTGCCACGGAAAAAAAGCTTGCCTTTGTCTTTCGATCCATAAATACAACCCTCGATGCGCAAACGACGGTCTGGGCGGCCGCCGCGTCCGGAACACGCTTAATGGGGATAGGTATTTTTGACGACCGCGATACCATCGTCGCCGAAGCCACCAAGTGGGCCCCTCGCTGGGATAACTACGAGGTGATCGTTCTGGAATAGCACCGGCTGCCTCACGTGTCAGGCACAAACACGTGCCACGTGCCAACGCCTGTCAGGGGCTACCGAACAATATTTAGCACGGGGGCTGCATGCTTGCTATTGTTCGCCGACGAGCGCGCAGCCTCAGGAGAGACAGGATAAAGAAACTAAATCGCCCTAAAGGGGGGAGGTAATGTTAATAGCGTTAATACAAGTTCATTGAGATTCATAGGCGAGCCCCGGTTTGTGCCGGTGGATTCGTCGCTTACGGAGGGTCACCGCCGGCTGTTGATAAAGTTATCAGCGCGCGGTTCGGCTGATAACTTTATCAACCAACAAAAGTGACACAATGACTGTCAGGCATGCCGCGCGCGTAGAGACTCTGCTCCCGGCCGACACTTTTCCTGGCACCGGCATCCTGCTCGCCCTCGACGTCGACGGCGTGCTGAACACCATCGACGTCGACCTGTGGGAGAGAAATCGCAGGGACGGGCAATCGTACGAGAAGGCGATGCCGCCCATCGCTAATGGATTCGAACGTCGTCACGTGCGTACTGCTCACGGTCACAAGTACTGGGTCGACATCGATCCCGCGGTTGTCCAGGCACTCGACACGTTCATCCAAACCAACAACGTCGAGCTCGGTTGGCTCACATCTTGGGGTCCAAACGTACGAGCTTTCATCGAGCAAGCACTCGACGGGAAGCTATCAGGCGGCTTCGTGTTGGCCAGTAGGCCGCCGCGATACCGCGGAGCTGTGCCTGCCGCGTGGAAACGAACCGCCTTACGTGCACGAGTCGAGTCCACCCAGCAGCCCTGGATCTGGGCAGATGATGAAGAGATCGCACTCGCTCGCGCCTCGCGTGATTTTGACAACGATCGATCTTTGCTGTGCCACACCTCCTGTTTGAGCCGGCGCCCACTGTCGGGCTCACCGTGGACGACGTCGCAGCAATGGAGCGGTTCGCACTGGCACTCGGCATCGGTGTACGCCCCGGCTCGGTGACCGTCTCTGCCCGCGTTCCAGTCCTGGATGAGTAGCCAGACCCTGGGCGTGTGTCCAGAGCACGGCACGGCCGTCTACCGCGCTGATCTAGAGAGCTTCTTCACCGGGCAACGCCCCCGGTTTCGCTTAGCGGAAGAGCGGATTACGCAGGTATCCCACGATCCGGTGTTCGGCATCACGTTGTGCTCGCATCGACGGCAGCGTTCCCAGCGCCGCAAGCGACTCCATAGTGCTACCGGCAGGCGTATAAACACGGTCCCACTCTCGCGAATCGTTCACAATCGCCCTCAGCTGCCGGCTGAATAGCCCCACGGCGAGGCGATCCATTTTCACGCCATCGACCACTTGCTCGCCGACCCAGGTGAGGTACAGCTCATATATGAATTTGTGGAGCACGAGTGGCATGGTGAATTTCCGGCTCAGCCAAAAATCGCGCGTGCTCTCGTCGATATGTATGTGAAAGCCGGTTACCCGCTGAGCACCGTGATCTGGACGCAGCGCCGGCTGCCTCGCTACGCGTCGTGTTGCTTCTAAATCCGGCCCATCGAGGCAGCACGGGAGCAGGCTAACGGCGCCGTCCTTGACGACGTAGCGGAACATCGTGGTGGAGAGACCGGGGTGCCGGATTGCCATCATGGCGCGTTGAGTGCGCAAGTCGATCGCCGCTGCAATGATCGTCAGGACTTGTGCTTGGTTGATCACTTCGGGCAGAGGGCGATTAAAATGCTCAAGGAAAGCAAATTCCAAATCGATGCTGTGCGGCTCGCGAGCAGCGATGTCGATGATCTCAGACCGGCTGAGGTGTTGGAAACCATAAAGGTAATCGGCAGCCTGGCCGACTATTTTTGGCGAAGTACGGCCCAGCTTCAGCTCGTTGCCGTGGATGATTCCAGTCGCAGCGATAGCGAGGAGATCACTGCGACCACCGAAAGCATCCACCGTCTGCTTGCCGAAGATGAGCAGATCCTGGCCCATAACTGAGGGATGGGCCACCAAATAGTTCTCGAGCTCCACCTCCAAACTGAACCCGTGCAGAGTGCTCGTGGCGGTGCGTGCTTTACGGCGAGGCGATTTGGCGCTAGCGATGGCAGGAGTGTGGGTCATAAACAGCAGGCTAGAGGGGAATCCCGCATGGCGGCTCGACTAGCTCACAAAACGACGCCCCGCTTGATCAGGTTGCCATTGCCTACTGCGCGGTGCCAGTGCCCGTGCCAGGTGGGACTTCTTCCAGAATGCGTCCCATGGTCTTGAGCTGACTAGGAGTCAGCATATCCGTACTGAAAGCGTCCACAGAGATCGCCCACCACACGGTGCCCGCCATCGGGCATTTTGGGCAGGTGCGCGGTGAGATCACGCCAAAGGTGCCAATCTTTGGCGGGAAGTCCCACCCTGCGTTGAAGGCGTCTTCCGTGATGAGCAGCTCTTCGCGGCCGCACACCTCGCACCAGTGCATGAACGGCTCAGCTGGGGAGTCGGTCGTGCCCGAAGCGCTCATGCCACCGACTCTAGTCGTGCCGAGCTGCGCGCAGGAATGCGGTCTGGGCAACACCTGTCCGCAGGCCCAGGCTCCCGTTGCGGATGTCGACCCGGTCCACGCCCCCGGGGGTGCGGATTAGCTCGAATCAAGCCAACTCATGCTTCGAGTCATCGCGCTAAATCGAAGTATGAAAGTTTAGTTACGTATTGTGTGTTTAGTTTCGTGTTTCGGCTTTCGTATCAAGTCCTGCACTGCTACTGTCGCACGCATGAGCACTCAGCTACCCCAGACCGAGCAACGCACGTGTGCATTCCCCGGATGCGTGCGCCCGGTCGCCAGCCCCGACTCGGCGACCGGAAGGCCACCGCAGTACTGCGACGATTCAGCGCACAACAAGGGCGCTGCCTGGCGGGCCCGCCAGAAGCTCGGCACTGACGCAAACCGAAGCATCGAGGCCGAGAAGCGCCCTGTCGACGCCGCGCGCCAACGTGCGGGAGCGTTCCACGGCCAGGTAATAGGGACGGTCGAGCACCTGAGCGTGCAGTTGGCCGCAGTCGTCGACGAGCTACGTACGATGGCCGACCCGGATGCTGCCGAGGCTCAGATCGAGTCGGTCACGACCGAGGCTGCCGAGCAGGTCGCTGCCGCCTCTGCCCGGGCCAGTCGTGCCGAGCAGGCCCAGCGTCAGGCCGAGGCTGAGCGTGGCGAGGCTGACGTCGCAGCATCCGAAGCGTCTGATCTGTCTGAGCAGCTGGAGGCCACTCTCACCGCGACCCGGCAGGAGCTCAGCGATCGAGCATCTGCTCTCGACGAGGTGACCGAGAAGCTGGCCGCGACCGTTGCTGCGGCAGAGGCTCAGCACACCCAGGCACAGGCTGATCTGGCACACCAGGCAGAGCAACTGACCGCCGTGCTAACACAGCTGAGCGACACAGTGCGCGGCCGCGACGCTGCAATCACACGAGCTGACGCCGCGTCGACCGCCAGCGTGCAAGCTGAGGAACGTGCTCGCGGAGCGGTTGCTCGTGCGGACGAAACTTTGGCCCGGGCCGTGCGAGCAGAGGCTGACCTAGTGACGGTTCGCGAGCAGCTCGAGGAGACCCGCGGTGCGCGTGATGTGGTCCGTCAAGAAGGCGCCTCCGTACGCGCGAACCTGACCGCCATGACGGTCGAACGAGATGCTGCCCGTGCCGAGGCTGAGCGTGAGCGAGTTCATTCTGAGCAGCGCGTCAGCGACCTTCATAGGGCTCACGAGCAGCAGCTCACGCAGCTCCGCGACGAGCTGTCCGAGCTGCGTACAGAGGCCCGTCAGCAGCGCAGCCGAGCGGATCGAGCAGTGGCTGAAGCTGGCATCTGAGAAAACACGGCAGCCGCCGAGGATTGGGATGGCTGCGGCAGCCGACCAGATCGATCGACCGCAAGCGCATCCATCCCAGGGCCTAGATGTCGACGAGCGCAGTCGACTAAACGCCCTCAGACTGGTTTCGAATTATTTACGATCATCAGCAAATCGCAGACGTTCATGATGCGGTGCACTTCTTCGATGGCCAAAGTACGAGTGTGCTTGCCGTTGGCATCTCCGAGCACAGGGGGTGTTCCGTGCACGAGCCGGTTAATGACGCCGGCCCGGTCGAGGAAAGTACCACGCAGAAACGGTTCGACGGCGTTCGCAATAGACCGAGCTGCCTGCGGACCGGCCTCGACAAATTCCCCGTTGGGTCCGCTCAGTACAGGTGCGTGGGTGAAGACGCGCGCATAGCTGTCGGCCGGGCTTTCCTCCCGATCAGCATCATCATCGCCAGTATTTGGGTGTGGCATGTGTGTTCCTTCCACGATGGATGGTCCCATTCTTAGCAAATGCTGTCCTCGTGACGGGTGAACCGTGTGGCCGCGGTTCCCGCACTGGCGATGTGCGGGGCGTGGCTCTGCCCGAGGAGCCCGCCGGGGACCTCAGCAACGCACACTTTCTGAAGTGTGTGCTGGAATGAAATCCCCGGTGGCTGTACCGATTAGTCGGTCGAGTCTTCTTCTTCTTCGGTAGCAGCAGATCCAGGAAGGGCGATCTGATGCCGGCGCACGAGGCCCTTGTAGTTGACCTTCAACGGGGAGAGGGTCGACTTCTTGAGCGGGTCTGTGCCTGTATAGCTGCTGTTCATCCAGTCCACCAGGCCGTACTCCACGCTCAGCACCTCAGGACAGTTCATAAGTTGCTTGGGGCGTACGTCATCCGAGCCCTTGTGCTCCCATTCCGCCGAGCCGGCGAGGTGCTCACGCAAGAAGGCGACGAGCGCGTTGCGGCTCTCCGGCTTCCCGCTCGGATTGGTCCGGCGGAACCACTCGGAATAGAGGGCGTGCAAAAAACCGAAGGGCACGAGACCCCAAGCTAGCTGTTGCTCAAACTCCTCCCAAAAGCTCAGAAGCAAGTTGTTGTTTCCCCGGTAGTCGTCCATCGCCTCCTGGCAAGCCTTCGGGTTCGACAGCTTGGTGTGTTGCATCTCAAGTGCGCGCTTCAGGACGTACTCCAGCACCTCCGGGCGACCTAAGTAGTCACGCTTGATGTACCGGCGCTCGGCCCCACCGAACCACTTGTTGAACTTCACGATGAGCAGCCGACGGTAGAAGGAATCGGACTTGTCTTTCGTGCGCGGAGTGCTGGAGTTGAAACATTGGATGTCGATCCCGAGGAAGCGCACCGCCACAGGCGTTTTGTACTTGCGGTTCAACGTAAATACGTCGCCGGTGATCGCGGCTTTCCAATCCGCGATGTGGTCGAAGAATTCGCCAACGTCGTTTTCGTCAACGAGGTTTACGCGTGCGTGGACCAGAGCCTCCATTTTGAACTCGTGGCCGAAGTCCGCAAACTTCACCGCGGAGCACGCCTTCGAACCCAGGAGGTTCCGCAGCATCTGCACGAGGGTGCCCTTGCCGTTGTTGCCTCGCTCAGCAGCGAACCAGATAGCCGTGTCCCACGGCGCATACGAACGTACAGCGGCGCTGATAACCTCCCAGAGAAGTTCCGGCACGCCGTCATCGTCGCTGAGGCTCGCAATCCAGGAATCAAAAGTCCATAGTTTCTTGTCGGGCATGGTGATGACGGGATCCTTAGCATCTGCTTTGTAAGGAGTAGGGATCTTGGATAGGAACACCCAGTCTCGAGAGAACGGCAGTAGGATTTGCTGGTCGTGATCAAATACGCCGTTCGCTACGGGAATGAGGTGTGGTTCGGTCGTGCGCGAGACCTGAGGGGCGTGAATCCTCAGGCGCCCGTAGAGCGAATCGATCGCATTCTTCGTCATCGACGGCTTCAGCTCGCTCGCGAGGGCTTTAATCCGGGCCTCTGACGTCGTGTATGTGCCCATGCCCTCGCCATATTGGACGTACATTGCCAGCAGCGTCATGTCATCCGCTTGGCCTTCTGACAGGTCGACGGCAACGATGCAATTACGGGACAGTAACACCTGGGCAACGGTTACTTCATCGAGTGATTGGCTCTTGACAAGAGGTGGGGACGACGAGAACGAGTCTTTCCGCCCTGTATTCTCCAAAGCGATCACTCCGTTGATGCGTCGGAGGAGCGCGTCACGGATCCCACCGAGTTGCATCGTCGTGTCGTCGACGATGCTCGTCAGGTATTTGCTCACGACCTGCTCGACGAGGGTTTCCTTCGAGGTGGGAATGAATGGAGCCATCGGGGCCGGAGAGCTGGAATTACTCTTCAGGCTCGGGTGCGTGGGGGGAGTGGTGGGAGTAACATTAGCGTCAGAGCCGCGAAACTCTTCTGAGACCGTCTCACCGTGGGTGAGGCGGTTTTCTGTTTCTTGCATCGGTCTATGCACCTCGCAGAGTGGAGGCGAATGCAGCCACGATGACATCGCGCTGCTCGGGCCGGAATGCTGGTGCTTTGGCGGCCATGCGGGTAGCCCAGTCCGTCAGCGTGGCGTCTGCAACCACAATCGGCTGGGGGGCAAGGAACGCATCGAGGTCCTCGGGGTTGACGAAGACCCGGCCTTTAACCTTCACGGCGGGAAGACGTCCAGAGCTGATGTGCCGCCGGAGGGTGGAAAGACCGAGACCGTTCGGGCTGCGCTTAACCGCGGCATTGAGGTCGATGAGGTTGGATGGTGCAGTAGCCATTGAATGCTCCTAGTACGAAGGAGCACAACGTCAAATCTCTTATTTACGGGGCTCATCTACTCTGGATAACGCATCAGCCAAACGCTGTCATCCGCACCCCCGAGGGGGTCTTTCGTTTACGGGGCTCTATATATCTGGGTCCTGCACCAGCCAAATGCTGGGACCCGCACCCCCGAAGGGGTCTTTAGTTTTAGGGGCTCTAATTATCTGGGTCCTGCACCAGCCAAATGCTGGGACCCGCAACCTCCCGAGAGAGGTTCGTACTTGTTTTTCGTCGCGACGCCTACCGACGATCGCGATATAGATATTCAGTTGTGCACTCGGATCGTTCCGAGTCATGTCACAATAGCAGACATCTATGACCAATGGTGATCATTCTTAAGCGGTTTTGACCCGTCTAGAGAAAACTCTATAGTCCGAGACAGAACACATGGATGCTCGCATCCGCTGATGATTCGGCAGCACACCGTAGCGTTCCTAGAACGCCCGTAGTGCTGCATTTAGATCGACTGCTACACGTTTTCATCGACATCTCAACGGTGTTGGGAGTGCGTAGCGTTGTAGCGATGTAGCAGTGGCGAAACGGGTTGTATTGGATAAGGAAGATAACGGCTGCAGAAGCAGCTCACATTAACTATTTTCTATTACGTCGCTACAACGCTGCAACGCTACATTATAGAAAGTACCCTGATATTCAGGCTTTCTTAGGGAAAAAAGCGTAGCTATTGACGGAATAGGAACGCTACGGCCCGCTACGTTGAGCAACCCGAGCGGCGCAACAGAACTCTTGCACGAACGCAGGAAGCACCACAACACTTCCAGACGAGCGGATCGGCTTGGCCACGCTGCACCCCCGGCACCGAGCTATGTCGGAGATTCCAAAGAGTGCGGGGATGCAAGCTCTGAACTCGTCCTCTACACGTTCTAGCGGTGTTGCAGTACGCGTGCCGCAACCACTGCTCACCGATGCCTGCACGTGCTCGCCGTGCCAATCGATGAACGCTCTCACGACGCGTGTCTGGCTGGCGCTTTCCGACTGAACGCAGGCTAGCCGCCGGCGTCGCGGACTTATCGCCAGCCAGGCTCGATCCGCTCGTAGTTTATCCCTTTGTGCCCAGCCCATCCTTTACCGATCCGGTTGATCCTGGGCGCCATCACGGCACGGATAAGTCGTCGCTTCTTGGCGAGCTCCATATCTGTCCACTCCAGGCGAATGGCCCCGCCGGCTAACAGCGTCAGCACGAAGGGGTCGATCTCCGAAAGCTTCTCCAAGCGCGCCTGAGCAGCCTTGATCATTGGCTCGATCCGGGCTTCTTGATCGAGCAGCAGGTTGAACCGCAGCTTCGCCGCTGCGTCTGCGCGCACCTCGTTGAGATACGCATGGTAGCCGGCGATCTCTTCGAGGACTTCACGGCGTTCGGTGTCGTTGCCCTCGCCCCGCTCGCCGACCATAGCCAGGAAGTCCGGCCGCTCGAGCCGCGTAAGCACCAGTTCGGTCACTGCCACGTCAAGGTGCGTCTCGCGCATCGCGACGTGGAACCCCTTCTTCCCGTCGGGGCCTGGCCGCCCCGGCACTCCTGAGCAGACGTAGGTGTTGTACGTTGCCCGCGGCAGTGGGCTTCCTTCGTCGTCTATTTTCTTGACGCCGGCGTTCTGCTTCCCAACGCGCATCGGTGCCTCGCAGACGCCGCAGAGAGCTATTCCTGTGAGAAGGTGCTTGGCTGGCCAATCGTTCGTTCGCTTGCGGTCTGGCGGCGACATGACGATTTGAAGTTTCTCCCAAGTTGGCAAATCGATTAGCGCGGGCCACACGGCTTCGGCGACGATCTCGCCTCGATGCTGGCGTTGACCAGCGTATGCCGGCATGGAAAGCATTTGCTTCACTGCCGGGGGAGTCCAGCCGTAGTTCTCGCGGTGTGCTTTGCGCGTCGGTCGCCGTGAGGCGATCCC
Source organism: Cryobacterium sp. Hh11 (assembly GCF_004404045.1). Taxonomy (NCBI): domain Bacteria; kingdom Bacillati; phylum Actinomycetota; class Actinomycetes; order Micrococcales; family Microbacteriaceae; genus Cryobacterium; species Cryobacterium sp. Hh11. The sequence continues at coordinate 80,789 of NZ_SOHF01000015.1, forward strand.
GCGCTCATTGAAGTCCCTCGCGATGGCATAGAACGTATCGCCGTCTAATATCCGGCGTGCGGCTTCCTGGACGATCGGCGCCTGCTCAGGATGTGCCTCAACCCGCAGGAGTTCCCGAGTCTGCTCGTCGTACACGCGCTGATACCCGAATAGGTTCTTCCCATGGGGCTTCCCCTTTTCGGCCGCAGCACGAACGTCGCGTCGGATGCGTTCGGACGTTTTTTCGGACTCGTATTCAGCATCCACTGCATCTTCCAGGAGGCTGCGTCGATCACGGGCGTTCGCAGGATCGTAGAGGCGGCCGTGCGTCGTCACCCAGATTCGCACGCCGCGCGCTTTGCAGAGATCGACTAGGTCAACCCACTCGCCGACCCGACGCGATCCACGGCTCGACTCCCAAATCGCCAGCACGTCGGCACCGAACGCGCTGCTTTCTAAGTCGTCGATTAGCCGCTTGAAGTCTTCTCGAGCCTTCGTGGCATACCGACTGGCGCTGCGATCAGTGTCGCGGTACGGCGGATCTGGGTGCAGAGTCCAGCCCTGGCGTTCGATCGAAGTGACGTTCTCATCATGCTGCTGATCAGGGCTTTTACCCGTTTGCTTGCGGTCTTTTGAGACTCTCAAGTACTCGCGGACGCTCAGTTCTGACATACGCACCTCCAAGAACAAGTATATCCGGGGCCAATTGTGCCATCGTCATCGCCGCGATCATGCTGCTCGGCGGCTACCTGCGGCTCGGTCGCAGCTGGCGCATTCTGCTGTCACTGGCGACGCTGCTCGGCTTTACCGTGCTGGTCACACCCGAGCCGAGCGTGCTGCGCTCGGCGGTCATGGCCACCCTCACTCTCGCGTCGATCGGCGCCGGCCGGCCCGGGCGAGGCGTGCCCACCCTGCTCATCGTGGTGATCGGACTGCTCGCGAGCGACCCGTGGCTGGCCCGCAACTACGGCTTTGCGCTGTCCGTGCTCGCGACCGCGGGGCTCCTCATTCTGGCCGGTCCGCTCAGCCGACTGCTCAGCCAGTGGATGCCGCTGGCCCTGGCCGCCGTCATCGCCATTCCCCTGGCCGCCCAACTGGCCTGCCAGCCCGTGCTCATTCTGTTGAGCCCCAGCCTGCCGCTGTACGGGGTGCCGGCCAACATTCTCGCTGGTCCCGCCGCGCCGGTCGCCACGGTGGTCGGGCTGATCGCCTGCCTGACCCTGCCGGTGCTCCCGGGCGTAGCGTCGGGCCTGCTCGCCCTGGCCTGGCTGCCATCGGCGTGGATCGCCGCCGTGGCCCAGACCACGTCGATGTTGCCGGGCACCCGCCTGCCGTGGCCCGGCGGAGTGCCCGGCGTATTGCTGCTCTCAGTCGTCACCTTGCTCACGCTCGTGGTCGTCCTGCGCGGCCCGGCAGCTCGCCCCGCCCGCTGGCCGGCGGCGGTCCTCGCCGTGCTGCTGGTCGGCTTCGGAGGTTACGCCGGGTCGCTGATCGGCACCGGAATCGGCCGGGCCGCCTCCTTGCCGGCGAACTGGCAGATTGCGGCCTGCGATATTGGGCAGGGCGACGCCGTCGTCGTGCGCGACGGTGATCGGTACGGCCTGGTTGACGTCGGTCCCGACCCGAAACTGCTCGCGAACTGCCTGGCGACCCTTGGTATCAGTCGTATCAATTTGCTCGTACTTACCCACTACGACCTCGACCATATCGGCGGGGTGGATGCTGTCATCGGCAAGGTCGATACCGCCCTGGTCGGGCAGCCGGAGAAGGCGCAGGACGAACGCCTGCGCGAGCGTCTCGCCGCCGGTGGAGCCGTCGTGCGTCAGACGGCTCGGGGTGATGCCGGCACGCTGGGCGGACTGCGCTGGAACATACTCTGGCCCGTCCGTGGAGCCACGACGATGCAGGCGGGCAACCCGGGAAGCATCACCATTGTGTTCGAAGGGCGGGGCATCCGTTCGATTTTTCTCGGGGATCTCGGCGAGGAATCGCAGAATGCCTTGCGGCGGGTCTCGCCGCCCGGCCGGGTCGACGTAGTGAAGGTCGCCCACCATGGCTCGGCCGATCAGAGCCCCGAGCTGTACGCCGAGTTGCGGGCCCGGGTGGGGCTGATCTCGGTCGGCGCGACAAACACCTACGGGCATCCCACCGACGCGCTGCTCAACGTTCTCGCCTCGGTGAAAACCGTGTCCGTGCGCACCGACCGGGAGGGGATGGCGGTGGTTGCGCCAGGGGACAACGGCACCCTCGTGCTCTGGACGGAGAAGATCACCGACCGCGGGCCGCCCGCGCCGCCGACGGCTGCCTCGGATGCTGCCGGGAGGGTCAGTCGTGCGCGTTAGGCTTGATCGACCACCTGCATGACACCCAAGGAGAGCGCTTTGGCCGCACGACCCGCCACGACCGGCTCCCGCTCCGGCAAGGCAGCCCCCGCCCGCGCGGCCAAGGGCACCGTCATTCCCCAGCTCGGCTGGCACCAGGTGCGGCCGGCACCGATCGTGCTCGTCTCGGGGACCGAAACGTTTCTCGCGGAACGCGCCATCCGTCAGCTCCGCGACTTTCTCAAACTTGAAGATCCCAGCCTTGAAATCAGCGACGTGCAGGCCGACAGCTACGCCCCCGGTGAGCTGCTCACCCTGGCGAGCCCGTCCCTGTTCGGCGAGCCGCGGCTGATTCGGGTCAGCAACGTCGAGAAGTGCAGCGACACCTTTCTCGCCGAGGCGCTCGACTACCTCGAGAACCCGGCCGACGACACCTACGTCGTGCTGCGACACGGCGGGGGAGTACGGGGCAAGAAGCTGCTCGACACCATTCGCAGCGGACTCGGTGGCGCCATCGAGGTGGTCTGTACCGAGCTCAAGAAAGACACCGAGAAGTACGAATTCGCGTCGAACGAGTTCAAGGCGGCCGGCAAACGCGTCACCGCGAGTGCGCTGCGGCAGCTTGTCGCCGCGTTTTCCGACGATCTGGCCGAACTCTCCGCCGCCTGCCAGCAGCTCATCGCAGACGCGACGAGCGAGGTCACCGAAACCACGGTCGACCGTTACTACGGCGGTCGGGTTGAAACCAACGCCTTCAAGGTTGCAGACTGGGCCATCGCCGGCCGCAATGGCGAGGCCCTCGTCACCCTGCGGCACGCCCTCACCTCCGGGGCCGATCCGGTGCCGATCGTCGCGGCCTTCGCTATGAAGATCCGCACCATGGCGAAGGTCTTCGGAGCCCGCGGCGGCTCTGCCCAGCTCGGTGCTCAGTTCGGTCTGGCCCCCTGGCAGGTGGAACGTGCCCAGAAGGACCTGCGCGGCTGGAGCGACGAGGGCCTTGCCCGTTGCATCCTCGTGCTCGCCGAAACGGATGCCGCGGTGAAGGGTGCGGGTCGCGACCCGGTCTACGCTCTCGAGCGACTCATCGGCGTGATCGCCCGCCGCGGCGAGGGCTAGCGCCACCGGCAACGAGCGGGTCTCGGGGCTGCTGAGCCTGGGTCAACCTGCGCGGTTGACCGCAATACACGCCGAGTAACGGACCACCGCGTCACAGAGTGTGTGGTCAATTCGAGACCCAGGGACAGCGCCACTGCTGCCCGAACGGGTTGCCAGGGACACAAAAAACCCCCGCCGAGGGGCGGGGGCTTATGTGCCACGAGGTGCAGCATCCGCTCTAAAGAGCCGACGCTGACACCAGGTGCGGGTGGATCCAGCGTCGATTAGACGAGTGCGACGATTAGACGAGTGCGCCGACAGCCTTCGCGATGGCGGACTTCTTGTTCGCAGCCTGGTTCTGGTGGATTACACCCTTGCTGACGGCCTTGTCGAGCTTCTTGGAAGCAAAGGCGAGACCGACGACGGCCTTGTCTTTATCGCCAGCGGCAATTGCGGTGCGAGTCGCGCGGATCGCGGACTTGAACTCGCTCTTGACGGCCTTGTTACGCTCCTGGGCCTTCTTGTTGGTGCCAATTCGCTTGATCTGCGACTTGATATTTGCCACGTTTTTTACGCTTTCGTTAGGTTCTAGTACGGACAGCCGCTCAGCGGTAGAGGGCGCTTCTGCGGCGAAAATCGTGCGGGGTGGGACCCAACACGCAAGCCAACCACTAACGCTACCAGCAATTCGCCCCGCCCCAAAACCCGCCTGGTCGGTGGGAACCCCTCTTCGCTCGCGCGAGCGGATGCCGCTGCACCCTCCGTGCGCATGACCGCGCTCACTGCAGCTTCTGCAGCAGTCGCGGTTCTCAAAGTTCGCGCGCGCCCAAAACTGCCATCCGCGGACGGCGCATGACCGCGCCCATATGGGTGGCCGCTACGCCAGTTACCGGAGCGCGCATCGGTATCGGGCGCGGTCCCGGGGATGCCGACGCTGTACGCCCTCAGTGCGCCGGGAGGTCGGCCGACACCTGTCCGGCGACCCCCAACAGGATCGCCGTGAAGCGCTCCGGCTGGGCCAGGCTCGACAGATGCGTTGCTCCCGGCACCACGACCACCGTCCCGTTGCGGCAGGCGGAGAGAAAGCGCCGCTCGTTCAGCCGAAAGTGATCGAGCGCACCGTTGACCAACCAGATCGGGCCGGGATACGCCGCGAGGCTGGCCAGGGGAGTCAGCGTCGAGGTCGCCTGCAAGCCGGAATCCATCACGTCGAGCGCGGCGCCGCCCGCGAGTACATCGCGCGCCCCGGCCGCAGGTAGAAGGAGGCGCGCCAGACCCTCGTGCAGCCACAAGCCCCGATCGGGCAGGCGGTGAATCATTCGGGCCAGCAGCCGATACCCCTCGAGCAAAGCGCCCCTGGGAACTGCACTACAGCCGGCAGCGATCAGCCCGGCTACCCGATCGGGGTGCTCCGCGGCATAGGCGACGGCGTAGTAGCCGCCGAGCGAGAGCCCGACCAACAGCACCCTGCCACCGAGCGCCGCCACCCCGTCGTCGATGGCGGCGAGCGCGGCCGGCACCGTGAACGGCTCCTGCATCCGCTGTCCGTGGCCGGGTAGATCAATCGCGAGAACCCGGTGCCCGGCGGCACGCAGCTTCGCCTCCTGATACCGCCACATCGTGGCCGAGGCACGGATACCGTGAACGAGCAAAATTGGTACGCGTGCCTCGGGAATCTCCATGCCCGCGAGCCTAGTCAGCCCCGATCACAGCGCAGGCCGAGGCTGGAGCGATGACATCTGCACCCACGACCACGTTGACCACCATCATCAATGCTCGCGTCGTTCCGGTGAACTTTCTGGTGCACCAGGCCTCCCTGGCCGTGCAGGAAGGGCTGCCGGTGCAGACGACGCTCGAAGCGCTCACGGTCAACCCGGCCGCGATTCTCGGACTCGACTCCCGGGTCGGACCTCTCACCGTTGGACAGTCCCGCTGGCAGATAGCCGGCAGCCGGGGCCGCCGGTACCAGCGCTTGCGGCTCGGGGAGAACGCCAACCGCCGGAGCATGGGAGAATAGACGAACTATGTCACCGAGAGCCCTTCACGCGCTGGAACCGGCCGCCACGGCCCCCGAGTTCATCCGCAACTTCTGCATCATTGCCCACATCGACCACGGTAAGTCGACGCTCGCCGACCGGATGCTGCAGATCACCGGCGTCGTCGACGAGCGTTCCATGCGGGCCCAGTACCTGGACCGCATGGACATCGAGCGGGAACGCGGCATCACCATCAAGAGCCAGGCCGTGCGCATGCCGTGGGAAATGGACGGCGTCACCTACGCCCTCAACATGATCGACACCCCCGGCCACGTCGACTTCACCTACGAGGTCTCCCGCAGCCTCGCCGCCTGCGAGGGCGCCATCCTGCTGGTCGACGCGGCCCAGGGCATCGAAGCCCAGACCCTCGCCAACCTCTACCTCGCCCTCGAGAACGACCTCACGATCATTCCGGTGCTCAACAAGATCGACCTGCCGGCCGCCGATCCGGAGAAGTACGCCCGCGAACTCGCGAGCCTCATCGGCGGACGCCCCGAAGACGTGCTGCGTGTCTCCGGCAAGACCGGCGCCGGTGTTGAAGAGCTGCTGAACCTCGCCACGACGATGATTCCGGCGCCGAAGGGCAACCCGGATGCCGCCGCTCGCGCCATGATCTTCGACTCGGTCTACGACAGCTACCGCGGCGTCGTCACCTACGTGCGCATGATCGACGGCCATCTAAAGGCCCACGAAAAAATTCAGATGATGTCGACCAAGGCGACGCACGAGATCCTCGAGATCGGCGTCATCTCGCCCGAACCGGTGGAGAGCAAGGGCCTCAGGGTCGGCGAGGTCGGCTACCTGATCACCGGTGTGAAAGACGTGCGCCAGTCCAAGGTCGGCGACACCATCACGACCGCAGTGCGCCCGGCGACCGACGCCCTGCCCGGCTACGACGAACCGCAGCCCATGGTGTTCTCCGGCCTGTACCCGATCGACGGCAGCGATTATCCGGCGCTGCGCGAGGCACTGGACAAACTCAAGCTGTCTGACGCCAGCCTCGGCTACGAGCCGGAGACATCCGTCGCCCTCGGTTTCGGATTTCGCTGCGGGTTTCTCGGCCTGCTGCACCTCGAGATCATCACCGAACGCCTCGAACGTGAATTCAACATCGACCTCATCACCACGGCGCCGAGCGTGCCCTACGAGGTCACCACCGACGACAAGCGCACCGTCACGGTCACCAACCCGAGCGAATACCCCACCGGAAAAATCGCCAAGGTGCTCGAACCCATGGTCAAGGCCGCGATTCTCGCCCCGAAAGACTACGTCGGCGTCATTATGGAGCTCTGCCAGAGTCGCCGTGGCACCCTGCTCGGCATGGAATACCTCGGCGAAGACCGCGTCGAGATTCGCTATTCGATGCCGCTCGGTGAGATCGTGTTCGACTTCTTCGACATGCTCAAGGGCCGCACCGCCGGCTACGCCTCGCTCGACTACGAACCCTCCGGCGAGCAGGAAGCCGACCTGGTCAAGGTCGACATTCTGCTGCAGGGCGAACAGGTCGACGCGTTTTCTGCCATCGTGCACCGCGACAAGGCCTACGCCTACGGCGCGCTAATGACCGGGCGCCTGCGCAAACTGATTCCGCGCCAGCAGTTTGAGGTGCCCATCCAGGCCGCGATCGGTGCGCACATCATCGCCCGCGAGAGCATCTCGGCGATGCGCAAAGACGTGCTGGCCAAATGCTACGGCGGTGACATCTCGCGCAAGCGCAAGCTGCTGGAGAAGCAGAAAGAGGGCAAGAAACGCATGAAGATGGTCGGCCGGGTCGAAGTTCCCCAGGAAGCCTTCATCGCCGCGCTCAGCGGCGACATCGAGACCAAAGACAAGAAGTAAAGCGGATGCGCAGGGCCACCTTCACCGACGCCGCCGTCAGCTACGCTGCCATCGGCGGTACGCTGGCGCCCGACCTGATGAGCTATCCGCCCAAGGGCTACCGGCCGATGGAGCAGAGCGTCAGGCTCGGCAGTTCGCCGGAACGCTTTGAAGCCGCGACGAAGTTGCTGATGACGTGGGGAATCCAGCGCGGCAGCGGCATGGAGGTGACCGACCTCGAAAATGGAACCGGCGTGCAGTACACCCCGGTGACCTTTGGGCCTGACGGCGCGCCGGCGGGCGGGCAGCAGCATCCGGTCAATGAAGCGACCTTCGCTGAGGACGGCACCCCGTATATTGCGAACGGTATGACGGCCACACTCAAGATGCGGGTTGGACCGATCGGCGTGACCGCGCCGGTGCGGGTCGTCTACGTGATCGACGAGGCCGCCCGCATCGGGTTCGCCTACGGCACCCTGGCCGGTCACCCGGAGAGTGGTGAGGAATCCTTCATCGTCGAGCACCGCGAGGACGACTCGGTTTGGTTGACGATCCGCTCCTTTTCGCGGCCGAGCACCTGGTATTACCGACTGGCCTGGCCGGTGCTGCGCTTTCAGCAGGCCAAATTCACCAAGTTGTATCTGCGGGCTTTGCACCCCGCGGGTGCGATCAAATAGAACGTACTGGAGCACCACCCATGGCCGGACCCCACCCCATCGGCGACCCGGCACCCGACGACGGCCTTCTGCCGGCCTCGGCAGCCGTCAACGCCGCTGAACGCGATTTCGGCGTCTACCTGCACGTGCCGTTCTGCCGGGTGCGCTGCGGCTACTGCGATTTCAACACCTATACCGCGACCGAACTGCGCGGCGTCAAGCAGAGCGACTACGCCAGCCAAGCCGTGCTCGAGGTCGAGGCCGCCAGCCGCATCCTCACCGCATCGGGCGTGCCCGAACGCCCGGTGGCAACGGTGTTCTTCGGGGGAGGCACACCCACGCTGCTGCCGGTCACCGACCTGGCGAAAATGCTCGGTGCCGTGCGCGACCAGTGGGGCTTGACCGACGACGCCGAAGTGACCACCGAGGCGAACCCCGACTCGGTCGATGCCGCCTACCTCGGCGCCCTCGCCGAGGCCGGATTCACCCGGGTGTCCTTCGGTATGCAGTCCGCCGTGCCGCAGGTGCTGGCGACCCTGGAACGCACCCACGACCCGGAGCGGGTGCCCCTCGTGGTGGAATGGGCCCGTGCCGCCGGCCTCGACGTGAGCCTCGACCTCATCTACGGCACGCCGGGAGAGTCGCTCGCCGACTGGCGCACCAGCCTCGAACAGGCGCTCAGCCTGCACCCAGACCACCTCAGCGCCTATTCGCTCATCGTCGAAGACGGCACCAAACTCGCGCGGCAGATTCGCCGCGGCGAGATCGCCCCGACCGACGACGACCAACAGGCCGACTTCTATGAACTCGCCGACGAACTGCTCGCCGCCGCCGGCTATGACTGGTACGAGGTCAGCAACTGGGCTACGAGCGACGCGCACCGCTCCCGCCACAACCTCGCCTACTGGACCGGCCAGGACTGGTGGGGCATCGGCCCCGGCGCCCACAGCCACATCGGCGGGGTGCGCTGGTGGAACGTCAAACATCCCGCAGCCTATTCAGAGCGGATGCTCGGCGGCCTGTCCCCGGCCGCCGGTCGAGAAACGCTCGATGCGCCCACCCGCGAACTCGAGCGCATCCTGTTGCAGAGCCGCATCCGCACCGGTATCCCGATCGCATCGCTGTCAGCGGACGGACGCCGAGAGGTGGCAGGACTGATCGCCGATGAGCTCGTCAACGCCAAAGCCGCCCTCGCTGGGACCATTGAACTGACCCTGCGCGGACGGCTTCTGGCCGACGCCGTGGTGCGGCGGCTAAGCGACTAAGAGCGTGCGCTAGCTGAAAAATCTGATGGTCAGCGGGTAGGAATACCCCTGGCCGCGGTTGGCCGCGAGTGCGGCGAGGATCGAGAAGATGATGCCGAGCACCCAGGCCACCGGCACAATCAGGTAGCCGATCAGGATCGCCGTCAACGCGGTGCCCACCACATAAACGATCATCAGGGTGATCTGAAAGTTCAAAGCCGTCGCACTGTGGGCACGAATGAACGGCCCACGATCGCGCAGCACGAGATAGCCGATGAGTGCGGGAACAAAGGCGAAGAGGATACCGCCGACGTGAATCAGGGTCGCCCACATCTTCTCGTCGGCCGGACTCATCGGCGTCGGCGGGACGCTCTGCGCGTACGGGTTTTGCGGCGGGGTGGATTCATACGGATTTGTGCGTGAATCGTTCTCGGACATACGGTCTCCTGTTCGAGCGTGGTCGGTCTGGACGCGGTGGATCTGGCGATGGGTTGCCGACGACATCCAGGGAAGAACCACTGCGTGCACTAGCACTGTGTGGGGTCGGACAAGCCAGGCCAGACCCCTCCAGACTAACCGTCCGAGATGAGTATTGGACCGGGCCGCGCGCTACTGGATCAGGCGAATCGCGACCGGATACCGGTAGTTCTGGCCGTCCTTGGCCTTCAGAAACCCAATGATCGAAAAGATGACTCCGGCCACCCAGAGCAGCCAGGTCAGGCCGATGAGCAGGCCGCCGATTCCGAAGGTGACGATCGCCAGGATGAACGAGACGACATTTATCACGACGTATCCGATCACGAGGGTGATCTGAAAGTTGAGCGCCTCCTTCGCCTCGGTATTGGTGAGGCGGCCGCGGTCCTTGAAGACCAGCCAAATGATCAGCGACGGAAGAAAGCTCAGGATGCCGCCGAGGTGCGCAAACGAGGCCCATTGTCGGTCGTCGGCCTCCGAGAGTGGGGCTGCGGCTATAGGGGTGCCGTATGGGCTGCCCGTCCCGGGCTGCTGGCCATACGGCGGCTGCCCAGCATTAGGGTCACGGTAGTTAGAATCACCGGGAGGTTGTGCCTGTGGATCGCTCATGATCGTGCCTTTCACTGAACTCCGGGGGAGCGTCTAGCGGTAATTAAACGCTCGGTTCGCGATACTGGCAATGGGTGCGCTCAGCCGGAACACGGCCGGTCGCGATAGTATTGGCAGTCAGTGGATGCGAGTGCCAACGACGTGCCGGCAAACCTGCGTTCCGGTGCGCTCGAGGCGCGCCGACCCGGGGCATCCGCTCAACTGAAGTTGGACCGGAAAAAGAGGAAGGCGGGCGAAATGGTTTCCGACCGTGGGCTCGATGTGCTGCGCGTCATCGTGCAGGACTACGTCGCGTCCCGCGAACCCGTCGGCTCCAAATCCATCGTCGACCGGCATTCCTTCGGTGTTTCCGCCGCGACCATTCGCAACGACATGGCCCTGCTCGAAGAAGAAGAGCTCATCGCGGCGCCGCACACCTCCTCGGGGCGCATCCCGACGGATAAGGGCTACCGGGTCTTCGTCGACCACCTGGCCGACCTGCGTCCGCTGACCCCGGCCCAGCGTCAGGCCATTGAAACTTTCCTGGGTCACTCCGCCGACCTCGACGAGGTGCTCGTGCGCAGCGTGCGTTTGCTCTCGCAGCTCACCCACCAGGTCGCGCTCGTGCAATACCCCTCGCTGTCCCGCGCCAGGGTTCGGCACATCGAGTTCGTGCCGCTGACCGAGACGCGCATCCTGTCGGTGCTGATCACCGATTCCGGCGGGGTCGAGCAGCGGGTTATCGACCTGCCGCGAGCATTCGACGAGCAGACGCTCGGCGAACTGCGCGCCCGACTGAACGTCACGGTCGTTGGACTGGGCATGGCCGAGGCGAGCGTTGCCCTCGCCGCGAGCGTCTGGCCGGGATCGCCGGCGCTGCAGCCGATCGTCGACCTGATCACGCGCACCGTCGCCGACCAGGTTGGAGCCAACCGTCAGGAGAAGCTCGTCATGGCCGGGGCCGCAAACCTGGTGCGCACCGAAGACGACTTCTCCGGCAGCATCTATCCGGTACTCGAAGCCATCGAAGAACAGGTCGTGCTGCTGCGGCTGTTCGGCGAGATGGAGACCGACCAGCACGGCGTTTCGGTGAGTATCGGCCGGGAGAATGCGGCCTTCGGCCTGCCGGAAGCGAGCGTGCTGACCAGCGGCTATACCGCAGGCGGCAACCTGGCCCGGCTGGGCGTGCTCGGGCCGACCCGCATGGACTATTCCAACAATATGGCGGCCGTACGCGCCGTCGCCCGGTACCTCTCCCGCTTGCTCGGCGAGACCTGAACTCTGTCCCAATCAGGCTCTGTGCCAATTCGACTCTGTGCCAATTCGACTCTGTGCCATTTAGGCTCTGTGCCATTTCGAACAACCAACATCAAAAAATCAAGGAGAGCCACCTTTGGCTGACCATTACGAAGCGCTGGGCGTTGACCGCGACGCGACCACCGACCAAATCAAGAAGGCCTACCGTCGCCTCGCCCGCGAGCTGCACCCCGACGTGAACCCCGGCGCCGAAGCATCCGAACGGTTCAAGAGCATCACCCACGCCTATGACGTGCTGAGCGACGCCAAGCAGCGCCAGAAGTACGACCAGGGCGGCGGCCAGAACGGCGGCTTCGACGGGCAGAACTTCGGCAACTTCGGCGACATCTTCGAGACCTTCTTCGGCGGCGGCGGGAGCAGCCGTGGTCCGCGCTCGCGCCGCGAACGCGGCCAGGACGCCCTGATTCGAGTCGACCTCGACCTCGACGAGGTCATCTTCGGCACGCACCGCGACCTGGAGGTCGACACGGCGATCGTCTGTGAGACCTGCAAGGGCTCCTGTTGCGCGCCCGGCACCTCGCCGATCACCTGCGACATCTGCCACGGCACGGGTAGCATCCAGCGCGCTGTGCGCTCCCTGCTCGGGAACGTGATGACGTCAAGCCCGTGCGGTTCCTGCCGCGGTTACGGCACCATCATCGCCACCCCGTGCATGACCTGCTCCGGTCAGGGCCGCATTCGCGCCCGCCGCACCGTTCCGGTCGACATTCCGGCGGGCGTCGACACCGGCCTGCGCCTGCAGATGCCCGGCAGCGGCGAAGCCGGCCCGGCAGCTGGCCCCAATGGTGACCTGTACCTCGAGATGAAGGTGCGCCATCACGACGTGTTCAGCCGTGATGGCGACGACCTGATGTGCTCGCTCGACGTGCCGATGACCAGTGCGATTCTCGGGACCACCGTGACCGTCAAGGCTCTCGACGGTGACATCGAGGTGGAGATTCGCCCCGGATCGCAGAGCTCCGAGGTACTCACGATCAAGGACCGCGGCATCACCAAGCTGCGCGGCAGTGGCCGCGGCGACCTCAAGGTCGGCATCCACGTGCTCACCCCGACCAAGCTCGACCACAAGGAACGCGACCTGATCGAACAGTTCGCAGCCCGCTACGCGGCTCCGGCGCCGACCCTGAGCCAGTACCAGCAGGGCTTGTTCGCGAAGCTGCGCGACCGGTTCCTCGGCTGACGTGGCACATTTCTACCTGCAGGAAACGCTCCGGGCGGCGCAGTGCCGCCCGGGGCAGGTGGTCACCGTGGACGGCGCCGAGGCGCGGCACGCGGTCACGGTGAGCCGGGTGCGCCCCGGGGACCGGCTCCGCCTGGGTAATGGGGCCGGGTTGCTGCTGGAGGGAGCCGTGCTGACGGCGGACGCTGTGCAGTTGACCCTGCGCGTCGATGACGCGAGCGAGACTGCGGCGGCGACGCCGCGCATCCGCTTGGTGCAGGCCCTCGCCAAGGGGGACCGGGACGAACTGGCCATTCAGGCCGCCACCGAACTCGGCGTCGACGGCGTCATCCCGTGGTCCGCAGCCCGCTCCATCACCAGGTGGGAGGGCGCGAAGATCGCCAAAGGCCACGAACGCTGGAGCAGCATCGTGCGTGAGGCCAGCAAACAGTCGATCCGGGCTTGGCTGCCCGATGTCGCCCAGCTGACCAGCACCAAGCAGCTGGCCGTTTTGGCCGCCACGACACGGATGCTGCTGCTCGACCCGACCGCGACCGGTCGCCTCACCGAGGTGGCCGTCCCCACCGACGACCGCGACATTCTGCTCGTCGTCGGCCCCGAGGGCGGAATATCGCCGGCCGAACTGCTCCTGCTCGAGCAGGCCGGCGCGAGCCAGATACGCCTCGGCGACACCGTGCTGCGCACATCGACCGCGGGGCCAGCCGCCCTCGCAATCCTCAATGCAACTTTGGGTCGCTGGTAGAGCGTGCCGTTGGTAGTGCGTGCCGCTGATAGCGCCGCTTAAGATAGAGGTATGTCTTCTTCCGTCGCCCAACCGACCATTTTCAGCCGCATCATCGCGCGTGAGATTCCGGCGACGATCGTGGCCGAAACCGAGCACATTATCGCGTTCCTCGACATTGCACCCAAAGCCCCGCTGCACGTTGTCGTCACCACGAAAGACCCTCAGTATCACAACGTGGTCGAGCTCGCCGCCGGCAATCCCCCCCTGCTCGCCGAACTTGTCGCCGTGGCCGAGCAGATCGCGGCCGAACGCACCAACGGACAGTTCCGTCTGGTGTTCAACACCGGGGCGGCCGCCGGCCAGACCGTCTTCCACGTGCACGCGCACGTGCTCGGCAGCCCCGAAGCGTCTGATCAGCTGGGGGAGGACTCGCTTGGCGCCCTCTGATTCTTATAAAGCTGACTCCAACAGGGAGCTGCGCTTCACCGTTGACGGCGTCGCCATGGTGCGCCTGCTCGGCCCCGAAGACCGCTACCTGAACACCATCGAGGCCGCCTACCCGAAGGTCGACGTGCACGTGCGCGGCAACGACGTGACGCTCGGCGGCTCGGCCAACGACGTCGAGGCAGTGCGTCGCCTGATCGAGGAGCTGCAGCTGGCCCTGCGCACCGGCCACGACCTCGGCGAAACCGAAGTGGCCACCGCGGCACGGATGCTGGCCGCCGACAGTTCCGTGAGCCCATCCGCTCAGCTCGGCGCCCCAATTCTGACCGCCCGTGGCAAGAGTATTCGGGCCAAATCGATCGGCCAGAAAGAGTACATCGACGCGATCGACGACAACACGATCGTGTTCGGCATCGGACCGGCCGGAACCGGCAAGACCTACCTCGCCATGGCGAAGGCGGTGCGTGCCCTGCAGAACAAAGAGGTAGAGCGCATCATCCTGACCCGCCCGGCCGTGGAGGCCGGAGAACGGCTCGGCTTTCTGCCCGGCACGCTCACCGACAAGATCGATCCCTACCTGCGGCCGCTCTACGACGCGCTCGGCGAAATGCTTGACCCCGAACTGATCCCCAAATTGCTCGCGGCCGGCACGATCGAGGTCGCCCCGCTCGCCTACATGCGCGGTCGCACCCTGAACGCAAGCTTCGTCGTGCTCGACGAAGCCCAGAACACGACGCCCGAGCAGATGAAGATGTTCCTGACCCGCCTTGGCTTCGGCTCCAAGATGGTCATCACCGGCGATGTCACCCAAATCGACCTGCCGGCCGGCAGCAGCGGCTTGAAACTCGTGACCCGTGTGCTTGACGGTATCGACGACATCCACTTTTCCTATCTGACCAGTGCCGACGTTGTGCGGCACTCGCTGGTCGGGCGCATCGTCGACGCGTATACCGAGTACGACGCGCAGAAACAGGCCCTCCGCCAGGAGAGCGCCGAAGCGCGCGCATTTGCTACTCAAGGCCCCCAGCGCACCGGCAATGCGCCCGGCCGCAACCCGAAACGGAGTTCCAGTTGAGCATCGAAATCAACAACGAGTCGACCATCCCGGTCGATGAGGCCGCCATTCAGCGCCTCGCTGCCTTCGCGCTCGACACCATGCACGTGCACGCCGACGCCGAACTCGCCATTGTGCTGGTCGACGAGGGCGCCATGGAGCAGCTGCACGTGCAGTGGATGGATGAGCCGGGCCCCACCGACGTTCTGAGCTTTCCGATGGACGAACTACGCCCCGGTACCGAGGAGCAGGAGACCCCGCCCGGATTGCTCGGCGATATCGTGCTCTGCCCGAAGGTCGCCAAGGAGCAGGCTGAAACCGCCGGGCACAGCACCCTCGATGAGCTACTGCTACTGACCACGCACGGCGTGCTGCACCTGCTCGGCTTCGACCACGCCGAACCGGCCGAGGAGAAGGAAATGTTCGGCATTCAGCGCGACATTCTCATCGGTTTCGCCATGCAGGAACGACAACGCCCCTGATGCACATCGTGTGGTTTATTTACGCGGCCGTGGTTCTGGTCGTGTTTGCCGGTCTGATGGCCGCCGTCGACGCGGCGATCACGACCCAATCCCGGGCCGATATTGTCGGCCTGGTCCCGACGCGGCGGGCGAAACGGTCGCTCCGCGCGATCGCCGAGGACACCGGCGCACACCTGAATGCGATCAACTTCATTCGCATTACCGCCGAGACCACGGCGGCGGTCCTGGTGACCCTCGTTTTTGCGACCACCATCGAGGCCCTGTGGCTCGCGCTGTTGCTGTCGGCGCTGATCATGACCTCGGTTTCGTTTGTGCTGGTCGGTGCCAGTCCGCGCAGTGTCGGGCGAGCGCATCCGGTCGCCCTGCTGACGGCCACCGCGCTGCTCGTGCATGTTGCGCGCGTTCTGCTCGGACCGATCGCGAACGCCCTGGTCGCCCTCGGAAACCGCGTCACCCCCGGCCGCACCAAGCTGGCGACCTTCACCTCCGAAGACCAGCTGCTTAGCATGGTCGACGAGGCCACCGAACTCGACGTAATCGAGGAGGACGACCGCGAGCTCATCCACTCAATTTTTGAGTTCAGCGACACGGTCGTGCGGGAGCTCATGATTCCCCGCACCGACATGATCACCATCGACGCCGACGCGAGCATTGACGCGGCCATGGGCCTGTTCCTGAGCAGCGGTACATCGCGCGTGCCCGTTCGGGGCGGCGAGGTCGACGACGTCGCCGGCATCCTTTACCTGCGCGACGTCGCCCGGCTGGTCTTTGAACGCCCGATCAATGCCCTGCAACTGACGGTCGCCGAACTCGCACGTCCGGCCGTGTTCGTGCCGGAATCCAAGAAAGCCGACGATATGCTGCGGCAGATGCAGCTTGAGTCCAACCACCTGGCCATGGTCGTTGACGAGTACGGCGGCATCGCCGGACTGGTCACCCTCGAGGATCTGATCGAGGAGCTCGTCGGCGATATCTCGGATGAGTACGACCGCGATGTGGTCGAGTTCGAAGACCTTGGCGATGGGCGTTTTCGGGTCAGCGCCCGACTGCCGGTCGACGAGCTCGGCGAACTCTTTGACCTTGAGCTCGACGACGATGATGTCGACTCGGTCGGTGGCCTTCTGGCCAAGGCACTCGGGCGACTGCCCGTCGCCGGGTCGGTCGCCTCGGTGAGCGGATTGAACCTCACCGCCGAACGCACCGAAGGTCGTCGTAAGCGCATCAGCACCGTGCTGGTGGAGCGCGACGAAGCGCTGATTGATGCGCAGACCGCATTTCTCACGGGAACGAACCGTAGCACAGTGTCTGATGATGAAGGAGAACGGTCATGACCGCAGCAACACCGGCGCACCCCGCCGATTACCGAGCGGGATTCGTCTCCTTCGTGGGACGCCCCAACGTGGGAAAATCCACGCTGACAAACGCGCTCGTGGGGGAGAAGGTCGCGATCACCTCGTCGAAGCCGCAGACCACCCGCCGCGCCATTCGGGGCATCGTGCACCAGAAGAACGGCCAGCTCATTCTGGTCGACACCCCCGGAATCCACCGCCCGCGCACCCTCCTCGGTGAGCGCCTGAACAGCCTGGTCACGGCGACCCTGGCCGGCGTCGATGTGATCGGGCTGTGCATCCCGGCCAACGAGCCGATCGGCCCGGGAGACAAGTTCATCAATGAGCAACTGGATGCCTTCCCGCGGGCCAAAAAGGTCGCCATCGTCACCAAGATTGATGCGTCCTCCAAGACCAACGTCGCCAATCAGCTGCTCGCCGTCTCCCAGCTGCGGGATTGGGAGGCCATTGTTCCGATCTCCTCGACCAGCCGAATCCAGCTCGACACCCTGGCGACCCAACTCCTGCGCCTGCTGCCGCATGCGGATGCCCCGCTCTACCCGGCCGACACCGTCACCGACGAGACCCTCGAGTCGCGCATCTCGGAGTTCATTCGCGAGGCAGCCCTTGAGGGCGTCACCGACGAGCTGCCGCACTCGATCGCCGTGACCATCGACGACATCATCGAGCGTGATGACCAGGAACTGGTTGAGATTTACGCCAACCTGTTCGTCGAACGGGACAGCCAGAAGGGCATCATCATCGGCAAGTCGGGCAGCCGGCTGAAGGATGTCGGTACCCGCGCGCGTAAACAGATCGAACCGCTCGTCGGCAAGCGCGTCTTTCTGTCGCTGCGGGTGAAGATCGCCAAGGAATGGCAGCGCGACCCAAAGCAGCTCGGGCGCCTCGGCTTCTAACGCCTCGGCTTCTAACGCCTCGGCCAATCGTTCAGTTCAGGTCATTTGCGGTCTGAATCTCACGCGTGGGCGCGTTCGTATGTTTCCACTGCTTCACGGATCACGTGTGATTTCGTGACACGCCGTTGGCTGGCGACCCTGGTGGAGCGGGCTCGGTGAACGCGTCCAGAGCCTGAACCGCTCGTCGACCATGTTCATCCGGGCTTTGCGTTGTTCGAGGCGATCCCGTTACGGTCGAATGGATGTTGCAGTGAATCTGCAGAGTTTCGAGTTCTACGGGGGTAGTCATCCGCTACGCAAGAATTGCACTTTCGACCGGATTCGCGCTGGTCTATCTAGTGGCGGTGGGATTCATCGCCCTGCGGGCAGAGGCGGTGACGTCAGGGGCAGTTCTCGGTTGGGACAACACGGTGATCTCGGCTACCAACGTCGGTTCGCCGTGGTTGCAAAATCTCTTCGTGGCCGGGCTGAGCGGCTTGCTGATCTTCTGGTGCGTGCGCGACAGCAGCGGTGATGAGCCCAACCGTGTTTACCCCGCTCTGTGCGCGTTCGGTGTGTTGATCCTCGGCACTGTCTGGTTTTCAGTCACGAAGGATTATTCCTTCGTCCCCTACACTCTCGGGGGTCCGCTCGAGGCCCAAGCCAATCCCGTCTGCATGTGGGCCGAAGCCGGTGCGCTGAGTCCTGCCGTGCATGCTGTTTGCGCCGTTCTTGCCGTAATAGTCCTGGTTGCTCTCCAGAAGCACAGAGCAGATATTCGACGGCGCGCTGTTCAGGAGTCGATGCCCGGTTAGTGGCGCGGGCCGGCTCGCTGCCCCTCCCGAGATCGTTCCGCGCTGGCCCGAACTGCATGAAATAGCGACAGAACTTCGATGTTTACTTCGATGCGTCACTCGCCCCCACCGCAATGCTCCCGATGCACGAACTCTTCAACCGGGCACCAGCTAGGGCCTAGCGCTGCGTGGATGACCACCAGCTTGCTGTGGCACCGAAAATTCTTATTGGAAGATATCTGAGTTTCTCTCGCTTTCATGTTCGATTCGGGGTAGAATCATGGGGAGGAGGCAATGGCGCCCATGTTCATGGAAAACCTGAGCGAGTCCAGTTTGAACCCTGTGATTGTGGCGGTGGAGCAGGCGCGGGAGGCGTTGTTGGCGGCGTTGGGTGGGCTGTCCTTCGGGTCGCTCGGTGATGACGAATCCTTGAGCATGCTGCTCGCGCTGGAGGGTGTGGGTCGGGTCGTTGATGGGGCCCGCGTGCTGTCGACGACGGATGTGCTGCGTCGTTCCGAGTATTTTGATGCGTCCGTGGCGAAGAAGGCCGCCGCGAAAACGGTCGATCAGACCGAGGTGGAAGCGGCGGGCGCGGTGTCTCTGGCGCGTCGGCTGGGCTGCCGTAGCGGCCTCGTGTTGGTCTCGTCCCTGGCCCGGATCTCGCGCAGTGAGGTGCGGCAGCGTGCGTCGCTGGGTAAGGCTGCGGGTGAGCGGATGCTGCTCGGTCGGCCCCTGACGCCCACCTATCCCGTCGTCGGGGAAGCTTTGCAGGGCGGGGCGCTCGGCGTCGAGCAGGCCCGCGTGATCGTGTCCGTCCTCGACGGCCTACGCCCCTCGGTTCTGGTCGATGACCTCGACCGGGTCGAACGCTCTCTCGTGGCGAGTGGGTCCGGTGCGATCACCCCGGAGACCGAGGGGCTTCCGGGTGCGGGGATTGCGTTTGCGCCGGAGTTGCTGCGCCAGCAGGGCATTGCGTGGCAGGCGCGCCTTGCGCCCGATGGGTCCGCGCCTGGTGAGGCGGCGGTGGAACGGCAAAGCTGGCTCTCCTTTGGTGGGCTGGCGAACGGGGGCTACAGCCTGAATGGCTGGCTGAGCACCCTCGACCGCGCCATCATCAGCACCGTTTTCGACGCCTACCTCTCCTCCGCCGCTGCCAGCCCCGTTCCCGGCGCTGCTTCGCGCGCCACGGTCGCGTTCCGCGCGAGCGAACCGTCTGCTGAAGACGGCACGGACAGCACCAGCATCGATGGCAGCGACCGCATGGACGGCATCAGCACCGAAAGCGACGAGAGCACCGACAGCACCGACAGCAGCGACAGCAGCGAGAGCACGGACAGCAGCGACGGCCTCGCAGCTGCCGCCGACGCTGACGGTGGCGACCAGGCCGAGAACCACGCACCGGCAGAGCACTGCGAAGCCGACGAGCAGACCGCCAGCCAGCACGGCCAGAACGCCGGCCGCGACGAGCAGACTGGAGCAAGCGACGGCCAGGTGCTCAGTCCCTGCCCGCAGGAACCCGGCGACATCCGCTCGATCCGTGAGAAGCAGGCTGGGATCCTCCGCGCCGTGTTCGAAGCGGCCGCCCGTCAGCCGGGAACCCCGACGATGGGCGGCGCGGCACCGACGGTGCTGGTGCACATCCACATCAACGACCTGCTCGCTGGGCGCGGAGCTGGCTGGATCGACGGCATTGACGGTCCCCTCAGTGTCAAACAAGTCGACGAGCTTGTCTGCGCCGGCGGCTATCAACCCGTGTTGTTCGGCCACCAGGGTCAGGTTGTGCACCTCGGCACCACCAACCGATTCTTCACCGCCACCCAACGCCGAGCATTAGCGGCCCGTGATGGTGGCTGTGTTATCCCCGGCTGCACCGTGCCGCCGCACCTGACGCAGGCTCACCACGTTATTCCCTGGAATAAGGGCGGTCTGACAAATATCGATAACGCCGTTCTCATCTGTAATGCCGGGCATGCCAGCATCGAAACGTCCGGCTGGGACATCGAGATGCGACACGGACGCCCCTGGGTGCGTGGCCCCCTCATCTTCGACCCCACCCAAACCTGGCGCCCCGCCGGCCAAAACCGCGCCGCCACCCCCGCCGAGAAACCACACTGGGAGAAGTAGGCCTACCGCTGATCGAGATCCCTGACGTGGGGCTCGATCACTCGTTCCTCGCGCCTCGACCAGCGTGTGCGCATTCCACCAGCGGCACGGTGACGTTTTTCAGGCCGGCAACCATCGGGCTCACGGTCCGATCGGCGGGGGTGCGCGACGCCAGGTGGATCCTCGGGAACGTTAGCAGCATGTCGGAACCACCCCATCGTTGGTCGAGCCCGTCGAGACCGCCATCTCCTGAGCGACCGCGACCTGCGGTGTCGGCCACGGTCCTACCGGTCGGACCGGGAGGTGCCGCCCGGCACGACTGCGCTACCCGGTGAAAGACTGGGCGCAGGAATCGTCCTGGGCTGTGTGGCCGGTGAGCCCGTCCAGAGCCGGAGCGGTTGGTTCCTGGGTAGCGACGGCGGTTTCGATCCGCGTCGGCGCTGACGTTTCGACGGTAACCGGGGCATCCGTTATCGGGGCACGCCCGGACGAGGTTTCCGCGTCGGGCTTCGTGCTCGTTCAAACTGACCTCGGTCTCGGGACTCGGGCAGGCGCAGCCGTTCGCCGACGCCAGCGTTGCCACGTGGTCGAAACCAGGGCAAACGGTGCTAGCCTGAAAATGTGTTGAACGGTGCGCTCCTCCTTAGCTGCCGCGACGGGTCCTAATCTAAAGGCCTCCCTCGTCGCGGCGTTCGTCGTTGGCTGTGCGACACCCACGAGGAAACAGGATCATGAAGAACAATCAGACCGCGTCCACCCTGCCGATTCACCGCTACCGCCCGTACCACGAGCAGTTCGCCGTCGAGCTGCCCGACCGTACCTGGCCGAGTAAGCGCATCACGGTTGCACCGCGTTGGTGCGCGGTCGACCTGCGGGACGGCAACCAGTCGCTCATCGACCCGATGAGCCCCGAGCGCAAGCGCATCATGTTCGACCTGCTCGTGCGCATGGGCTACAAGGAGATCGAGGTGGGCTTTCCCTCGGCGAGCCAGACCGACTTCGACTTCGTGCGCAGCCTCATCGACGAGAACGCCATCCCCGACGACGTCACGATCCAGGTGCTGACCCAGGCTCGCGAACATTTGATCAAGCGCACCTACGAGTCGATCACTGGCGCCAAACAGGCCATCGTGCACTTCTACAACTCCACCAGCATTTTGCAGCGCGAGGTGGTGTTTCGCGAGCAGAAGCAGGGCATCGTCGATCTGGCCCTGTTCGGGGCCCGCCTGTGCAAGCAGATGGAAGCGACCATTCCCGGCACGACCATCTACTACGAGTACTCGCCCGAGAGCTTCACCGGCACCGAACTCGACTTCGCCGTCGACATCTCCAACCAGGTCATCGAGATTTTGCAGCCGACCCCGGAGCGCAAGGTCATTATCAACCTGCCGGCGACCGTCGAAATGGCCACGCCCAATGTGTATGCCGATTCCATTGAGTGGATGAGCCGTCACCTGACCCAGCGCGAGAACGTGTTGATCTCACTGCACCCACACAATGACCGCGGCACCGCGATTGCCGCCGCCGAACTGGGCTACCTGGCCGGTGCCGACCGCATCGAAGGCTGCCTGTTCGGCAACGGTGAGCGCACCGGAAACGTCGACCTCGTCGCCCTCGGCGTGAACCTGTTCACACAGGGAATCGACCCACAGATCGACTTCAGCAACATCGACGAGATCAAGCGCACCGCGGAATACTGCAACCAGCTGCCCGTGCCAGAGCGCAACCCGTGGGCTGGCGACCTCGTCTTCACCGCGTTCAGCGGTTCGCACCAGGACGCCATCAAAAAGGGCTTCGAAGCGATGGATGCCGATGCCGCCAAACAGGGCTGCACGGTCAACGACCTGGTCTGGGCCGTTCCTTATCTGCCGATCGACCCCAAGGACCTCGGCCGCAGCTATGAGGCTGTGATTCGGGTCAACTCGCAGTCCGGCAAGGGCGGCGTCGCATACCTGCTCAAAACCGACCACGCCCTCGACCTGCCACGCAGGCTGCAGATCGAGTTCTCTGGCGTCGTGCAGGCCAAAACGGATGCCGAGGGTGGCGAGGTCACCAGCGAGCAGATCTGGGACATCTTCAACGACGAGTACCTGCCGGCCACGGTCAAGAACCCGGAAGCCCAGTGGGGCCGGTTCGAACTGCACTCCACCCGCACCTCGAGCGACCTGTCCGGCACCGTCGACCTCGCGGTCGAACTTCGTGACGGCGACACCGTGGCGCAGGCCACCGGCTCCGGCAACGGACCGATCAACGCGTTCCTCGGCGTCATGGCCGAGCGCGGCATCGCGATCACGCTCTACGACTACGTCGAGCACGCGCTCTCGGCCGGGGGCGACGCCCAGGCTGCCGCCTATGTCGAGCTCGACGTGAACGGCAAGCGTTACTGGGGCGTCGGCATCGACGCCGATATCTCCACCGCTTCGCTCAAGTCGGTTGTCTCCGCAGTCAACCGCGGCATTCGCGCCGAGGTCGGCGACCGGGAGCTGTCCGCCGTCTAAGCTGACAGCATCCGCTCAAACGCAACACACGAAAGCCCAGACTCTGCAGTCTGGGCTTTCGTTGCACCATCCGGGTGCGGTCGGGGGCCTGGCTGTGTGCTGGGTGCTAAGCCAGGGCTGGCAGTTGCGCCGTTCGGTCTGGTGTACGGGCGCCGAGGAGGACGCGACAATCGTTGATTGCATGGTCCAGCAGGACATACAGCCGGGCGTCCGGGTCGGAAATGCACGCCTCGCTGATGCCCTGCACGGCGACGCGAATGATCGTGTCGGCGGTGCGCGGCGTGAACTTGGTGTGCGACCAGGAATGCACGCTGCCAAGGAAGTCACGCGCCCACCGTTCGGCGTCTGGCGCTTCCTGTAGAGCAGTCCGAATGAGCGGGCCGACCCGCTCGGCGAACTGCGGGTCAAGAACGGATGCGTTCCGCTCGCAGGTCAGTACGCCCACGGCGAGCGCGCGCTGGCGTTCCAGACTCGCTGTCGGAAGGGCTTCGCAGCCAGCGCGCAGGGCGACCACGATTTCGATTCGCTTGTCGACGCGCTGATCGGAACTGGTCAGGCCGATGACCGACGGAATCAGCAGGGCGAGTCGTGACCTGGCATCGTCGGAACTGCAATCGTTGACCATCCGGGCGAGCGAGGCCAGCACCGGGTGGGTGCAGGCCGGGTGGTCGCTCCAGGACTCGCCGGCGAGGTAGGAGGCGAACTCCATGAAGCAGCCGCCACTTTTCGGAGTGCGGTGCTTGCCTCGTGACAGCACGGGCATAATGTCGGGCAGGCTGCCCTGGACTGGTTTCATGAAAAAACCTCCATACCACGGGGACTACGTGCTCTAAGTTTCCCCCCATCTGCCCGGAAAGACCAGAGCCTGCTGCGACTCGTGACACATTTTCGGCGACCGGAGGCATCCGTTTGGCAGGTACTTGAGCCGTGACCGAAGTCTGCGCGACAGAGTGGGATAATTACCTGTGCCTGTCTACCGAGATGAAGCCGTCGTGCTGCGCACCCACAAGCTGGGTGAAGCGGACCGCATCGTCACCATGCTCACTCGAGCGCACGGCAAGGTGCGCGCCGTGGCCAAGGGCGTGCGCCGCACCGGCTCCAAGTTCGGCGCCCGGCTGGAGCCGTTCATGGTCGCCGATGTGCAGCTGTACGAGGGCCGCAGCCTCGACATCATCACGCAGGCCGAGTCCCTCGGTTCCTACGGCGCCCTGATCACGGCCGACTACGGCAGCTACACCGCGGCGAGCGTCATGGTCGAAACGGCCGACAAACTCACCGAATCCGAGGGGTCGCTGCAGCAATACCTGCTGCTCGTCGGTGCGCTGCGGTCGCTGTCCCGGCAGGAGCACGGCTCCCACCTCACCCTCAACTCCTATTTATTACGTGCCGTATCGATGGCCGGCTGGGCGCCGAGCTTTCAGGACTGCGCCCGCTGCGGCGCCACGCAGTCAAGTGATGGCGGGCAACACTCGGCCATGGTCGTGCAGCTCGGTGGCATCGTCTGCGACTCTTGCGCCCCACCCGGGGCGCCGCGGCTCGACGCAGCGACGATCGGCCTACTCAGCGCCCTGCTCACCGGAGACTGGGAGCACGCCGCGGCGAGCCCAGATCGCACGCAAAACCAGGCCGCCGGAGTCGTCGCCGCCTACACCCAGTGGCACCTGGGCCGCGGGCTTCGCTCGCTGGAACACGTCGCCCGATGATGGCCAGCCTGTTCGGCCATAAACCGTTCACCCACAAGGACGCCGTCGCGTTCAAACCGCTCGACTGGACCGGCCTGTACCCGCCCGATCTGCCCCGCAAGGTCGTACCGGAGCATGTCGCCGTTGTCATGGACGGCAACGGCCGCTGGGCCAACGGCCGGGGCCTCACCCGGGTCGAAGGGCACAAGGCCGGGGAGGCAGCCCTGCTCGACGTCGTCGCCGGAGCCATTCAGATCGGCGTCAAACACCTCAGCGTGTATGCCTTCTCCACCGAAAACTGGAAGCGTTCGCCCGACGAGGTACGTTTTCTGATGGGCTTCAACCGGGACGTGCTGCACCGCCGCCGCGATCAGCTCAACGAGTGGGGCGTACGGGTCAGGTGGGCCGGGCGTAAGCCGAAGCTGTGGGCATCCGTTATTAACGAGCTGCAGTTTGCCGAGAAACTCACCGCGGGCAATGACGTGCTCACCCTCACGATGTGCGTGAACTATGGCGGGCGCACCGAGATAGCGGATGCCGTGCGCGCGCTGGCCGAGGATGTCGCCGCCGGCAGGCTGAAGCCGTCGGGAATCACCGAGAAGACCATCGCCAAGCAGTTGTACGTGCCCGAGCTGCCCGACGTCGACCTGTTCGTGCGCAGCTCGGGGGAGCAGCGCACCAGCAACTTCATGCTCTGGCAGAGCGCCTATGCCGAGATGGTTTTTCTCGACACCCTGTGGCCGGACTTCACCCGAGTCGACCTGTGGCACGCGGTCGGGCTGTATGCCGCCCGCAACCGTCGTTATGGCGGAGCGGTCGACACCCCGACGGCCTGAATATTTTGGTTGGGGAATACCGGGGCCCTGCGCCCCGTTGGCCCGAGTGTGACTGATACAACTAGTACCGAAGCGACCGCATCCGTGAGCACCGACACCATCAAGGTGGACATCTGGTCCGATGTGCAATGCCCCTGGTGCTACATCGGTAAACGCAAGTTTGAGGCCGGTGCCGCCCAGTTCGACGGCACCGTCGAGGTCGAGTATCACAGCTTTGAACTGTCACCCGATACCCCGGTCGATTACGCCGGAACGCCTGTGCAGTACCTCAGTGAGAAGAAGGGTATGCCCCTCGCCGAGGTGGAGCAGATGCTCGAGCGTGTCACCGGCATCGCCGAGAGCGTCGGCCTGCACTACGACTACGACTCCGTGCACCAGACCAACACCGTCATTTCGCACGAACTGCTGCACTACGCCAAGGCGCACGGCCGTCAGCTCGAGATGAAGGAGCGCCTACTCAAGGCCTACTTCATCGATGGCCGCCACGTTGGCCGGATCGAAGACCTCGCCGACCTCGCCGCCGAGATCGGACTCGACCGAGCCGACGTCGTGCGGTCACTCACCGCCCACGAGCACCTCGCCGCGGTCAAGGCCGACGTGGCACAGGCCGGCGCCTACGGCATCCAGGGCGTTCCGTTCTTCGTGATCGACGGCCGCTACGGCATTTCCGGCGCGCAGGATCCGACGGCGTTCACTCAGGCGCTCGACCAGGCCCGCGCCGACCGCTCGGCCAAGGCCGGGGCCGACGACGTCCCCGCGTAACCCGATACCCACCGAACTCGCGTAGCCTGACGGGTAAGCAACCAGCTGTACCCGCAGACTTCACCGTTTCACCCAATTGATTCAAGGAGATAACTCATGACTGACACCATCACTACCCCGCCCGTCTTCACCGACGCGGCCGGCCGGCCCACCATTGAGCTCTTGGGTGCACCCGCCGCAACCGACGAAGCCGCTGGCTCCTGCTGCGGTGGCGGCTGCTGCAGCTGATCTGAGCCCATTTCGTCAACAGCGCAGCTGCCGTCGCCCCTTTCCGGGCCCGGCAGCTGCGTTTCTGTGTGCACCCGGCATCCGCTCTGCAGAGGATTCGGAGCACCACGCGCTTTCTGGGAGAATTGATCCACCATGACTTCACCTACTTCCGCCGACGAC
Source organism: Cryobacterium sp. Hh11 (assembly GCF_004404045.1). Taxonomy (NCBI): domain Bacteria; kingdom Bacillati; phylum Actinomycetota; class Actinomycetes; order Micrococcales; family Microbacteriaceae; genus Cryobacterium; species Cryobacterium sp. Hh11. The sequence goes on from NZ_SOHF01000015.1 coordinate 107,490, forward strand.
CAGCGGGCGTCGATCGGCCAGTTGGCCGTTGGTCCGCTCAGTATCGGCCCGCTCACGCTTGACGTGCCCGTGGTGCTCGCGCCGATGGCCGGCATCACCAATACCGCATTTCGCCGGCTGTGCCGCGAATACGGCGCCGGACTGTTCGTGAGCGAGATGATCACCTCGCGCGCGCTCGTCGAACGCAACACCGAGACCATGCGCTTGATCACCCATCATGAGAGCGAAACCACCCGCTCCATTCAGCTCTACGGTGTCGACCCGAAAACGGTGTCCGAGGCCGTGACCATGCTCGTCGCTGAGGACCGTGCCGATCACATCGACCTCAACTTCGGTTGCCCGGTTCCCAAGGTCACCCGCAAGGGCGGGGGAGCTGCCCTGCCGTGGAAGATCGGCCTGTTCCGTCAGATCGTGGAGGCCGCAGTGACTGCGGCCGGGCCGATTCCGCTGACCGTGAAGATGCGCAAGGGTATCGACGCCGACCACCTCACCTACATTGAGGCTGGCAAGGCCGCCGCCGGAGCCGGCGTCGCCTCCATCGCCCTGCACGGCCGAACGGCCGCCGAGTTCTACTCCGGCCACGCCGACTGGTCGGCAATTGAGAAGCTCAAGAACGCCATCAGTGACGTGCCGGTGCTCGGCAACGGCGACATCTGGTCGGCCGACGACGCCCTGCGCATGGTCAGTGAAACCGGATGCGACGGCGTCGTCGTCGGGCGCGGCTGCCTCGGCCGTCCGTGGCTGTTCGGCGACCTCGCCGCTGCATTTCGCGGTCAGGAACTCAAAGCCGAACCGGGGCTCGGCCAGGTCATCAACGCCTTCCGCCGCCACGCCGAACTGCTCACCGAATACTTCGACAGCGAAGACCGGGCCTGCCGCGATATTCGCAAGCACGTCGCCTGGTACTTCAAGGGCTACCCGGTCGGTGGCGATCTGCGCGCGAGCCTGGCGATGGTGCAGTCTCTCGCGCAGCTCGACGACCTGCTCGGCACCCTCGACGCCTCGCTGCCTTACCCGGGCTCAGACGTTGAGGGCCCGCGCGGGCGCGCGGGAACACCGAAGAAACCGTCGCTGCCCGAGCACTGGCTCGAGTCTCAGGATCTTTTCGGGGCGGAGCGACTGAATTTGACCGAGGGCGAAGGGGATACCAGCGGTGGCTAACAAAACCGGATACAGCGAGACCGACGAGGCCCGCTGGTTTCCCGAAGAGCACTACTCGCGGCGGAGCGACTTTGCCCGCGACCGCGCCCGACTGCTGCACTCGAGCGCTCTGCGGCGCCTCGCGGCCAAGACGCAGGTCCTCAGTCCCACGGCGGGGCTCGACTTTGCCCGCAACCGACTGACCCACTCGCTCGAGGTCGCCCAGGTCGGGCGGGAGATCGCCTCCCGCCTCAACGTCGACCCCGACATCGTCGATACCGCCTGCCTCGCGCACGACATCGGGCATCCTCCCTTCGGACACAACGGCGAGAAGGCGCTCAGCCTGTGGTCGGAAGACATCGGCGGCTTCGAGGGGAACGCGCAGACCCTGCGATTGCTCACCCGGCTCGAGCCGAAGGTGTTTGGGCCCGACGGGCGAAGCTACGGACTCAACCTGACCCGGGCGAGCCTCGACGCAAGCTGCAAGTATCCCTGGCCAGAAGGATCCTCGGTCTATGACCCGAGCGGGCGGGCCAAGTTCGGGTTCTACCAGGACGACCTGGCCGCGTTCGAGTGGCTGCGCGAGGGAGCGCCCGACCGGCAACTCTGCATCGAAGCCCAGGTGATGGACCTCTCCGACGACATCGCGTACAGCGTGCACGACTTCGAAGACGCCATCGTCAACGGCTACGTCGACGTGGCAGCCTTGAGCAGCCGCGCAGATCACGACGAACTCCTCGCCACCATGTCGGAGTGGATCGGCGACCAGACCAGCGCCGAGGACTTGGCGACCGCGTTCAACCGGCTCGACTCCCTCGATGTCTGGATGGATTCCTGGACCGCCGGGCGACGCGACCAGGGCCACCTCAAGAACCTCACCAGCCAGCTCATCGGCCGGTTCAGCAGTGCTGCCGTACACGCCACCAAAGAAGCCCACCCCGGTGCGAACATGCTGCGGTTCGGGGCGAATGTGATCGTGCCGCGCGAGATCCAGGCCGAAATCTCGGTGCTCAAGGGCATTGTCGCGGCCTTCGTCATGACCCGCAATACCCGCAAGCCCATCTACGTGCAGCAGCGCCAGGTACTCACCCTGCTCGCCGAAACCCTGCACCAGTCCGGCGACGAACACCTCGACCCCGGCTTTCGTGAAGACTGGCACGCCGCCGACGACGATGCCGCCCGCAAGCGCGTCATCGTCGACCAGGTCGCGAGCCTCACCGACCAGTCCGCCCTGGCCTGGTACGAGCGCCTGGTGCAGGGCTAGCGCTCTGCCCGGTTTGAAGGCTCGACGCGCCGAGCGGCTCCTTCAAGCTCGATAAGCTGAACGGATGGCTACCCGCATTAATCCGAGCATCCTCGCCGCCGATTTCGCCAACTTTGAGAGCGAGCTTTCCCGCATCCGCTCCGCCGACCTCGTTCACGTCGACATTATGGACAACCACTTCGTGCCGAACCTCACCTTCGGGCTCGGCATGGTCGAGCGGCTGCAGCAGGTGTCGCCGCTGCCGCTGGACATCCACTTGATGATCGACGACCCGGAACGGTGGGCGCCCGGCTACGCCGAGGCCGGAGCCTACTCGGTCACCTTTCACGCCGAGGCGACGACCGAGCCGGTGGCGCTGGCCCGGCGGCTGCGGCAGATCGGCGCCCGCGCCGGCATCGCGCTCAAACCCGGTACCGACGTCACGCCGTACCTCGACCTGCTCGACGAGTTCGACCAGGTGCTCGTGATGACCGTCGAGCCCGGTTTTGGAGGCCAGAGCTTCATGGAAGAGACCATGCCGAAGCTTTCCCAGCTGCGATCACAGGTGGAGAAGACCGGACTCGACGTCTGGCTGCAGGTCGACGGCGGCATCACCGCGCAGACCATCGAGATCGCAGCCCGAGCCGGTGCCGACACTTTCGTGGCCGGGTCCAGTGTGTTCGGGGCCGCGAATCCGGCCGCACAGATCGGCCTGCTGCGCGAACGCGCGGCGAGTCACCGTCACGGGCGGGTAACCTAGAGTCGTGAAAACTTTCGATGACCTGTTCGTAGAACTCAGCGACAAGGCCCGCACCCGCCCGGAAGGCTCCGGCACCGTTCGTGAACTCGACGCCGGCGTGCACGCCATTGGCAAGAAGATCGTCGAAGAAGCGGCCGAAGTGTGGATGGCCGCCGAGTTTCAGAGCGATGATGAAACATCTGCGGAAATCTCCCAGCTGCTTTATCACCTGCAGGTCATGATGATCGCGAAGGGCCTCTCTCCGGCGGACATCTACCGACATCTGTGACCCGCGCCAGCTCATCCGCTGGTATCCGTCATAAATTTGTCTGGCACGAAAAACCGAGAGAGTACCCCCCCATGCTGAGAATTGCCGTGCCCAACAAGGGCTCGTTGTCTGAAACCGCCGCGCAGATGCTCGCCGAGGCCGGCTACACCGGTCGTCGCGACCCGCGCGACCTCGTCACCGCCGATCCGCGCAACGGGGTGGAATTCTTCTACCTGCGTCCGCGCGACATCGCCACCTATGTCGGCTCCGGCGCCCTCGACGTCGGAATCACCGGGCGCGACCTGCTGCTGGACTCTCACTCCAAGGCGCAGGAAATCGCCAGCCTCGACTTCGGCGACTCTACCTTTCGCTTTGCCGGACCGGCCGGGCGCTTCACCGAGCTGAAAGACCTTGACGGCCTGCGCGTCGCCACGAGCTATCCCGGCCTGGTCGAACGCTTTCTCGCCACCCACTCGGTGACCGTCGACCTGGTCGAACTCGACGGGGCCGTTGAATCGGCGGTTCAGCTCGGGGTAGCGGATGCCGTCGCCGACGTTGTCTCCACCGGCACCACACTGCGCAAGGCCGGCCTCGAAATCTTCGGACCGGTCATCCTCGAATCCACCGCCGTGCTGATCAGCTCCACCAACGACAAGGCCGGAATCGCGACGCTGCTGCGCCGCCTGCAGGGCGTGCTCGTGGCCCGCCAATACGTGCTGCTCGACTATGACATTCCGGTCGCGCTGCTCGACACGGCCGCCGCGCTTGCCCCCGGAATCGAATCGCCGACCGTGTCCTCGCTGCACGACCCTGAGTGGGCCGCCGTGCGCGTTATGATCGCCCGACTGGACATGAACAACGTGATGGACGAGCTCTACGCCATCGGTGCCAGAGCCATTCTGGTCACCACCATTCACAACGCCCGCCTCTAAGCACACGAAAGAGGACAACCAGCCATGAGCCTGAGTGTGCGCGTCATTCCCTGCCTCGACGTGGCCAACGGTCGTGTCGTCAAGGGCGTTAATTTTCAGAACCTGCGCGACGCCGGCGATCCGGTCGAACTCGCCCGTCGCTACTACGAGCAGGGCGCTGACGAGCTGACCTTTCTCGATGTGACGGCGACCGTCGATAACCGTTCGACGACCTACGACGTCGTGAGCGCGACCGCCGAGCAGGTCTTCATTCCGCTCACCGTCGGCGGCGGCATCCGCAGTGTCGAAGACGTCTCCCGGCTGCAGGCTAGCGGCGCCGACAAGGTCGGATTGAACAGCGCGGCCATCGCCCGTCCGGCGCTGATCGCCGAGATCGCCGATCGCTTCGGCGCCCAGGTGATTGTCCTCAGCCTCGATGTGAAGCGATCCGCTCGCACGGAGAGCGGCTTCGTCGTCACGACCCACGGCGGTCGCACCGAAACCGACCTGGATGCTGTGGCCTGGGCCCGGCAAGCGATCGAACTCGGCGCGGGGGAACTCCTGGTCAACTCGATCGACGCCGACGGGACCAAGGCGGGCTTCGATACCGATCTGATCGCGCTCATGCGCGCCAACAGTCGGGTTCCGGTGATCGCTTCCGGCGGGGCCGGGCGCGTGGAGGACTTTCCCCCGGCGATCCGGGCCGGCGCGGATGCCGTGCTGGCGGCATCCGTTTTTCACAACGGACAATTGGCCATCGATGATGTCAAGCGGGAGCTCGCCGCCGAGGGAATGCTGGTGCGCTAATGGCCGATGAACTGAACGCCAAACTCACCGATCAGCTCGACGCCGCGGTGTTCAACGACGCTGGGCTGCTGCCCGCGGTCATCCAGCAGTGGGACACCCACGAGGTGCTCATGCTCGGCTGGATGAACCGGGAAGCGCTGCGCCGCACCCTGACGGAGGGGCGCGTCACGTTCTGGTCGCGCAGCCGCCAGGAATTCTGGCGCAAGGGCGATACCTCCGGCCACGCCCAGTACGTGCACTCCGCTGCCTTCGACTGCGACAACGACACCCTGCTGGTGCAGGTCGACCAGGTCGGAGCCGCCTGCCACACCGGCAGCCACACCTGCTTCGACGGGCGCGACCTCGGCGTGACCACCATGGAAAGGCCCACGGAATGACCGGTAGCCCTGCAGGATCCCGCACCGCCGGCTCGACCACCCGAACGCAGTTCGATGCCCTGATCGGCGAGCACCGGGTCATTCCGGTTATCCGTGAACTCTTCGCCGACGGCGAGACCCCGGTGGGCATCTACCGCAAGCTCGCCAACGGTCTGCCCGGCAGCTTTTTGCTCGAGTCCGCCGAGCAGGGCGGCATCTGGTCGCGATTCTCCTTCGTCGGTGTTTCCTCCTTCGGAGTGCTCACGCAACAGGGCGACGAGACCCGCTGGATTGACTATGGGCTCTCCGCCGAGCGCGCACTCGGGTCCGCGGTCTCCCTCGGACCGCTCGCGGCGCTGGCGTACCTGTTCGACCGCTGGCAGACGCCGCGGCTGCCCGAACATCCGCCGCTGACCGGCGGGCTGGTCGGTTTCATCGGCTGGGAGGCGATTCGCCAGATCGAACGCCTGCCGCACCAGCCGCCGGCCGACTATGACGTTCCGGGCCAGTCCTTCAGCTTTGTCGCCGACTTGGTCGTGCTCGACCACAAATACGGCACCGTGCAGCTCATCGCCAACGTGCTGAACGATGGCACCGACACGCCCGATGAGCTCTGGGCTGCCGCGAGCGAGCGCCTCGATTCGCTGCAGGGCCGACTCGCCGCGCCCAGCGAAGCGTGGCTGGCCGAGGTCGACCTGCAAGTACCGAGCTCGCCGAGCAATCGCACCACCCGCGACGACTTTCTCACCGCCGTCAATATCGGCAAGCAGCACATCGTCGACGGCGATGTGTTTCAGGTGGTCATCTCGCAGCGCTTCGACCAGGTCTGCACCGCGCACCCCATCGACGTCTACCGGGTGTTGCGCAGCCTAAACCCCAGCCCGTACATGTACCTGCTCAGCCTCGAAACGCACGAAGGCGACCCATACTGGATCGTCGGATCCTCGCCGGAAGCTCTGGTCAAGGTGCAAGACCAACGCGTCTTCACCCACCCGATCGCCGGTTCCAAACCGCGGGGAACGACACCGGATGCCGACGCCGATTACGCGATCGAGCTCGCCGAAGATCCCAAGGAACGGGCCGAACACCTCATGCTCGTCGACCTCGCCCGCAACGACCTGCTCAAGGTATGCACGGCCGGCTCGGTCGAGGTGACCGAGTTCATGCGTATCGAACGATTCAGCCACATCATGCACCTCGTCTCCTCGGTCGAGGGCGACCTGGTTCCCGGCAAGACCGCGATCGACGTCTTCCGCGCCACCTTCCCGGCCGGTACGCTCTCTGGCGCGCCGAAACCGCGGGCGCTCGAGATCATCGACGCCCTCGAACCGGCCCAGCGCGGCGTGTACGGGGGAGTGGTCGGCTACTTCGGTTTCGCCGGCGACGCCGACCTCGCCATTGCCATTCGCACCGCCACGATCAAGGACGGTATCGCACGAGTGCAGGCCGGCGGCGGCGTCGTCACCGATTCCGACCCCGCGTCCGAGTACCAGGAGTCGCAGAACAAGGCGGCAGCCCCGCTGCGAGCCGTCGCCGTCGCCAACGCCATGCGGAGGGTGCACTAATGGCAGAACGGATGTCAGCGCGTCGCCTGAAACTCGTTTTCATCCTCTCCGTTTTGGCGGCGAGTTCGCTCGCCATGCTGGCCTGGACCCAGGTCTGGGTGCAGGCCGAAGTCGGACTCCCCGATGCCGGCACCCAGGTCTTGGAGATCGACGGAGCCATTGCCGCGCCAGCGTTGACCGCCCTCGCGCTCTCCGGCTTCGCCCTCGCCGCAGCGCTCACCATCGCCGGGCGGCTGATTCGCATCGTGCTCGGTGCCCTTGAGGTGCTCCTCGGCTTCTCGGTGTTTCTCGCCGCGTTCCTGGCGGTGCGAGACCCCGCCGATGCCAGCGCCGCAGCGGTGACCGCCGCCACGGGAATAGCCGGTCACGAGTCGATTCAGTTGAGCGTGCTCGGCACGGTCATCACACCCTGGCCGTTCGTGGCGATGGGTGCTGCGATCGTCATGGCGGGTGTTGGTGTGGCCATTATCGTCACGAGCGGTCGGTGGCCGGGTCCGACCCGTAAGTATCAGGCCGTTCGGTTTGAACAAGTGGCTTCGCCCCACGGCGCACAACCACTGGCAACCCCGGCCGAGCCCGCCGCGAACGACTCCGCCGCGAACGACTCCGCCGCGAACGACTCCGCCGCGAACGACTCCGTCGGCGACTGGGACGACCTCAGCCGCGGCGGTGACCCGACCGTACGCTGAAGCGCTCGCATCCGCTCCGCTAGACTTGACGTGCTTGTCAACGTACACAGCAGAATGTATTTACGAGGAGAACCATGAGCATCGATACGTCAGATCCCGGACACGGCCACTCCCCGGCGGCCTGGACCGCTGTCATCATCATGCTGGTGGCGTTCACCATCGGTACGACCGCATTCTTCTTCGAGCTGCCCTGGTTGGTCTGGGCCTCCTTCGGCCTGCTGCTCGCCGGTCTCGTTGTTGGCTATGTGATGAGCAAGGTTGGCTATGGCGTAAACACCATGACCGCCACGCCGCACGGTCACTGACCCGCTGCGCGGCCACCTGGTGCTCCAAGAACTTCTCGCAGGCGCGGTTTCCGACGCCGAAGAACGCCTACTCACCCGCCCGTTCGCGAGCGTGGAAGCCGCTGCGCGCGTCCGCCCGCCCGCACTCGATGCCCTGCACGCCCTTGCTCCCACCGAACGGGTCAAGATTCTCGCCGAGATCAAACGGGCGAGCCCGAGCCGCGGCACCCTCGCTGCCATCACCGACCCGGCAGCGCTGGCTGTCTCCTATGAGGCTGGCGGGGCAAGCGCCATCAGCGTGCTCACCGAGGGACGACGTTTTCACGGCTCGCTGACCGACCTCGAGCAGGTGCGCGCTGCGGTGAGCATTCCGATTCTGCGCAAGGACTTCATTGGAACGCCGTACCAGGTGTTCGAGGCCCGCGCGGCTGGAGCCGATCTAGTGCTGCTCATCGTCGCCGCTCTCGACCAGGCCACCCTGCTGTCCCTGCACGACCTCATCCGTGAGCTCGGCATGACGGCGTTGGTTGAAACGCACAGTGGGGATGAGGTCAGTCGCGCCCTCGACATCGGCGCCAGCCTGGTCGGGGTCAACGCCCGCGACCTGTCAACCTTTGAACTTGACCAGAACCTGTTCGGCACCCTCGCCGACAAAATCCCCTCCGGCGTTATTCGCGTCGCCGAGTCCGCCGTCAAGACAGCAGCCGATGTTGCGCACTACCGCGCAGCCGGAGCCGATGTTGTCCTGGTCGGCGAAGCGCTTGTTACGAGTGATCCCATCCGAACCCTCTCTGAGTTTTTGGCGGTATAAATGTCTTTACGAGAAGAATCCTTACGTGCAGAATCCGGCCCATATTTCGGGGAATTCGGCGGCAGGTTCGTGCCCGAGTCCCTCGTTGCAGCGCTCGATGAACTCACCGCGGAATACGAACTCGCCAAGAAGGATCCAGCCTTCGCCGCGGCGCTGATGGACCTGCACATCAATTACACCGGTCGTCCGTCGATCATTACCGAGGTGCCGCGCTTCGCCGAGCACGCCGGTGGCGCCCGCATCATTCTCAAGCGTGAAGATCTCAACCACACCGGTTCGCACAAGATCAACAACGCTCTCGGCCAGGCTCTACTCACCAAGCGCATCGGTAAAACTCGAGTCATCGCCGAAACCGGAGCTGGCCAGCACGGAGTTGCCACCGCCACTGTCGCCGCCCTGTTCGGGCTCGAATGCGTCGTCTATATGGGCGAGGTCGACACCGAGCGGCAGGCCCTGAACGTGGCCCGCATGCGCCTGCTGGGTGCCGAGGTCGTTCCGGTCAAGACCGGCTCCCGCACCCTGAAGGACGCGATCAACGACGCCATGCGCGATTGGGTCACCAACGTCGAGACGACCAATTATATTTTCGGAACCGTGGCCGGGCCGCATCCGTTCCCCGCCATGGTCCGCGACTTTCAAAAGATCATCGGCGAGGAGGCTCGCCAACAGGTTCTCGACCTGACTGGCAGCCTGCCGGATGCCGTCACGGCCTGTGTCGGCGGCGGCTCTAACGCCATGGGCATCTTCCACGCGTTTCTGGACGATGCCGATGTCGCGTTGTACGGCTACGAAGCGGCCGGAGACGGCGTCGATACACCGCGCCACGCAGCGACCATCACCAAGGGACGCCCCGGTGTGCTGCACGGCGCCCGCAGCATGCTGCTGCAGGACGAAGACGGCCAGACCGTTGAATCGCACTCGATCTCAGCGGGCCTTGACTATCCCGGCGTCGGCCCGGAGCACGCCTGGCTCTCCAGCATCGGCCGGGCGACGTACCTGCCGATCACCGACGACGACGCGATGAGCGCACTGCGGCTGCTCAGCCGTACGGAAGGAATCATCCCGGCGATCGAGTCCTCGCACGCCCTGGCCGGCACGCTCGAGCTCGGCCGGAAGCTCGGCCCGGACGCGACCATTCTGATCAACCTCAGCGGCCGCGGCGACAAAGACATGGAAACAGCCGGCCGGTACTTCGACCTGCTCGACGAAGGCGCGGAACAATCATGACGGTCACAGCACCCAACGACACCGTGAGCACGGTCGAACAGACCATCGCACGGCGACGCACCGAGGGCGGCGGCGCTCTCATCGGCTACCTGCCGGTCGGTTTCCCGACCCTGACTGAGAGCATTGACGCCGCCGTGGCGCTCGTCGCCAACGGCGTCGACATCATTGAACTCGGTCTGCCCTATTCCGACCCCGTCATGGACGGCCCGGTCATTCAGGCTGCCACGCAGCAGGCCCTGGCGAACGGCTTCAAGCTGCGCCACGGATTCGAAGCCGTCAAGGCGATCACCGCACAGGTCGACGCCCCCATTCTCGTGATGACCTACTGGAACCCGGTGGTGCAGTACGGCGTCGAGCGTTTCGCCGACGACCTGCGTGCCGCGGGTGGTGCCGGCCTGATCACCCCCGACCTTATTCCCGACGAGGCCGCAGATTGGATGGCCGCGAGCGTACGCACCGGACTGGACCGGGTCTTCCTCGCCGCGCCGTCCTCCTCGGACGCCCGATTGGTGCAGGCGATTGAAGCGAGCCGTGGCTTTGTTTACACCGTCTCAACGATGGGCACGACCGGCGCCCGCGCCGGGGTCGATTCTGCCGCTCGTCTTCTGGTGGAACGTCTCCGCGCTATCGGCTGCACGAGCGCTTGTGTCGGGCTGGGCATCTCGACTCCCGAGCAGGTACGGGAAATTCTCGGCTATGCCGACGGCGCAATCGTTGGGTCGGCCCTCGTGAAGGCGCTCACCGACGGGGGAGTCACCGCCGTAGCGCGGCTGGCCCTAGAACTCGCCGCGGGCGCGAGCGATATTCGCCCGGCCTCCGCGTCCCTGTAATCGCAGGCGCGCTCTACACTAAATTGTTCGAGGCGATCGATTATTTTCGCCCCAAGTGACGCGAGTCACGATGAAAGGTAGTACCTAGGTGTTGTTGAGTCTCCTGAGCACGAGTATTCCGAGCCCCGAGTGGCAGTTCTTCGACCTCGGCCCGTTCCGCATCCACGCCTATGCGCTGTGTATTCTCGCCGGAATCGTCCTCGCCACCATCATCACCTCGCGCCGCCTGACCAGGCGCGGTGCCGAGCCGGGCGTTGTGCTCGACATCATCCTCTGGGCCGTTCCCCTCGGCATTGTCGGAGCCCGCATTTATCATGTTCTGACGCACCCGGGAGACTACTTCTTTGATGGAGCGGACCTGCTCCGCACCCTGTACATTTGGGAAGGCGGAAACGCCATCTTCGGGTCGCTGATCGGCGGCGCCGTCGGCGCCTATATCGGCTGCCGGATGGCCGGCATCCGTTTCTGGAGCTTCGCGGATGCTGTTGCTCCCGCTTTGTTGGTGGCCCAGGCCACCGGTCGGCTCGGCAACTGGTTCAACCACGAGCTGTTCGGGCTGCCGACGACCCTGCCGTGGGGGCTGGAAATCGAGCCCGGCAATGCAGCCTTCCCGGTCGGACTGCCGGCCGACACACTGTTCCACCCGACTTTTCTCTACGAAATCATCTGGAATCTGATCGGCGTCGCCGTCATCCTCTACCTCGAGCGTAAATTTCGTCTGCGTTTCGGTCAGACGCTTGGCGTATATCTCATCTGGTATGGACTGGGTCGCAGCTTTTTTGAGTCGATTCGCATTGACCCGAGCGAGATCTACTTCGGAATCCGCACCAACGTCTGGGCCGCTCTGGCCGCCATCGTGCTCGGCCTGGTGATTATCCTCGTGCAACGTCACCGTCACCCCGGACTAGAGATCAGCCCTTATGTTCCCGGTCGGGAATGGAATGGCCCGGACGCTGGGGTAGAATTAGATGACAGCGATTCGGATGATCTTGATCAAAGCTCCGAGGATCAGGGCGATGATGCCGATGAACACACCGAATCACCCGAGGCCGCAGCCACAAGCACGAGCGCGTCGCGTCTGTAGACTCACGTCGGTTGAATCCCAACCGACGCACTCGTAGCGCTGCCCGGTCAGGGCAAACTCGAACAGGGCCGAACTCGATCAGGGTTCCCGCTACAAGTCCCTGCACACATTTCCTTCGGGCCAGCGTCGTCCCTTACTGCTAGTCATTTCGTGAGGACGGTCTCAATGCCGCAGAAACCTCTCTATTCCCGCTTCAGCAGCATGCCCGAAGCGGCCGGTTTGTACGACCCCGCCGCCGAACGCGATGCGTGCGGCCTTGCCATGGTGGCGACCCTGCGGGGCACCGCGGGGCACGACATTATCACCTTGGCCCTCGACGCGCTGCGCAATCTTGAACACCGCGGTGCGGTCGGTTCCGACGCTGGGACCGGTGACGGTGCCGGCATTATCACCCAGATACCGGACGCCTTCCTGCGCGCCGTGACGGATTTCGCGCTTCCCCCCGTTGGCCAGTACGCCGTCGGTAACGTCTTTCTGCCGACCGACCCGACCGCGCGCACGGCCATCAAGCGGGCCATCAGCCTGATCGCCGACGAGGAAAGCCTCACCATCCTCGGCTGGCGGGAGGTTCCGGTGCATCCGGAAGACCTCGGCAGCCAGGCGCGTGCGAACATGCCGGCTATCCAACAGCTGTTCGTGCAGAGCACCCGAACGACCGAGTCCGGCGACCTGCTCGGCGACATCGCGCTCGACCGACAGACCTTTCGGCTGCGGAAGCGGGCCGAGCGTGAGCTCGAGATCTATTTCGTCTCGCTGTCCTGCCGCACCCTGGTCTACAAGGGCATGGTCACCACCTTGCAGCTCGAACCGTTCTACCCCGACCTGTCGGACGAACGATTCGTATCGACGCTCGCCCTGGTGCACTCGCGTTACTCCACCAACACTTTCCCGTCCTGGCCGCTCGCCCAGCCGTTCCGCATGATCGCCCACAACGGCGAGATCAATACGGTGCAGGGAAACCGCAACTGGATGCGCGCCCGCCAGTCCCAGCTCGAGTCCGAACTGCTCGGTGACCTCGCACCCCTGCTGCCGATCGTCACGCCCGGAGCGAGCGACTCGGCGTCCTTCGATGAGGTCGTCGAACTGCTCAGCCTGTCTGGTCGGTCGCTGCCGCACGCCATCATGATGATGGTGCCCGAGGCCTGGGAGAACCAGACCGACCTCGACGACGAACGTCGTGACTTCTACGAATATCACTCCATGCTCATGGAACCGTGGGACGGACCAGCTGCGATCGTCTTCACCGACGGCTCTCTCGTCGGCGCCACCCTCGACCGCAACGGCCTGCGTCCCGGTCGCTACCTCATCACCGACGACGGCCTCGTCGTGCTCGCGAGTGAGATCGGCGTGCTCGGAATCGACCCGGCGCGGGTTGTGCGCAAGGGCCGCCTGCGCCCCGGCCAGATGTTCCTGGTCGACACAGTGGCCGGCCGCATCATCGATGACTGGGAGATCAAGGCCGAACTGTCGGCCAGCGAACCCTGGGGCGACTGGCTGCAGAAGGGACGTATCAACCTCAAGGACCTACCGGAACGGGAGCACATCGTGCACCCGCCGGCATCCGTTGTACGTCGTCAGCGCACCTTCGGCTACACCGAAGAAGAGGTGCGCATGCTGCTCACCCCGATGGCACGCACCGGAGCCGAACCACTCGGCGCCATGGGCAGCGACACCCCCATCGCGGTTTTGAGCGACCGCCCGCGCCTCATGTTCGACTACTTCACCCAGCAGTTCGCGCAGGTCACCAACCCGCCGCTCGACTCGATTCGCGAAGAAGTCGTCACGAGCCTCAAGCTCGGCCTCGGCCCTGAGCGCAACCTGCTCACGGCCGGTCCGGAACATGCCCGCCAGGTCATTCTCGATTTTCCGGTCATCGACAACGATGAACTGGCCAAGATCCAGCACATCGACCCCGCCGTCGGCAGCCGGACCACCACGACCATTCGCGGCCTGTACCGCTTCGAAGAGGGCGCAGACGCCCTGGCCAAGCGGCTCGCCGCGATCTGCGTCGAGGTCGACGAGGCGATCGAAGCCGGCGCGCTGTTCATCGTGCTGAGTGACCGCGACTCCAACCAGGACCTCGCCCCGATCCCGTCGCTGCTCATGATCGCCGCCGTGCACCACCACCTGATCCGCACCGAAAACCGCATGAAGGTCGGCATCGTGGTCGAGGCCGGCGACGTGCGCGAGGTGCACCACGTGGCCCTGCTCATGGGTTACGGCGCCTCAGCCGTCAATCCGTACCTCGCCATGGAAACCTGCGAAGACCTCGTGCGCAGCGGCATCATCACCAACGTCACGCCCGAAAAGGCCGTGCGCAACGTGATCAAGGCTCTCGGCAAGGGCGTGCTCAAAATCATGTCCAAGATGGGTATCTCCACCGTGTCGTCCTACGCTGGCGCGCAGACCTTCGAGGCCGTCGGCCTCGCTCAGTCCTTCGTCGACCAGTACTTCACCGGAACTACGAGCAAGCTCGGCGGCGTCGGCATCGACGTGATCGGTGTCGAAAACCTGGCCAGGCACGCATCCGCTTACCCAATGGATGCCGCGGTGACCGCACACGAGCGCCTCGCGACCGGCGGAGAATACCAGTGGCGCCGGGACGGTGCCCCGCACCTGTTCAACCCGGAGACCATCTTCCGGCTGCAGCACGCCACCCGCACCAAGCGCTATGACATCTTCCGCGAGTACACGAAGATGGTCGACGACCAGGCTGAATCGCTCATGACGCTGCGCGGTATGTTCACCCTCAGTGCCGGCCAGCGCACGCCCGTGCCGCTCGACGAGGTCGAATCGGTGTCGCAGATCGTGAAGCGGTTCTCGACCGGAGCGATGAGCTATGGTTCGATCTCGCAGGAAGCGCACGAAACCCTCGCCATCGCGATGAACCGCCTTGGCGGCAAGTCGAACACCGGCGAGGGCGGCGAAGACCTCGACCGTCTGCTCGACCCGACTCGGCGCAGCGCGGTGAAGCAGGTCGCCTCGGGGCGGTTTGGCGTGACCAGCATGTACCTGACCCATGCCGACGATATCCAGATCAAGCTCGCGCAGGGCGCCAAGCCCGGTGAGGGCGGGCAGCTGCCGTCCACCAAGGTGTACCCGTGGATCGCCCGTACCCGGAACGCCACGGCCGGCGTCGGCCTCATCTCGCCGCCGCCGCACCACGACATCTACTCGATTGAAGACCTCAAGCAGCTCATTTTCGACCTGAAGCGGGCCAACCCGAAGGCGCGCATCCACACCAAACTGGTCAGCCAGTCCGGTATCGGCGCCGTCGCGGCGGGGGTTGCCAAGGCGCTTTCCGACGTGATTTTGATCAGCGGGCACGACGGCGGAACGGGTGCGAGCCCGGTTAACTCGCTCAAGCACGCCGGCACGCCGTGGGAACTCGGCCTCGCCGAGACGCAGCAGACGCTCATGCTCAACGGCATGCGCGACCGCGTTGTGGTGCAGGTCGACGGCCAGCTGAAAACCGGACGCGACGTTTTGATCGGTGCCCTGCTCGGCGCCGAAGAATTCGGTTTCGCCTCAGCCCCGCTCGTGGTCGCCGGCTGCATCATGATGCGCGTCTGCCACCTTGACACCTGCCCGGTCGGTGTCGCTACCCAGAACCCGGACCTACGCAAGCGCTTCAATGGTCAGGCCGACCACGTCGTGAACTTCTTCGAGTTCATCGCCCAGGAAGTACGCGAGTACCTCGCCGAACTCGGATTCCGCAGCCTTGACGAGGCCATCGGACACAGTGAAGTCCTGAACGTGAACCGTGCGCTCACCCATTGGAAGGCACAGGGGCTGGACCTCTCGCCCATTCTCAGCGGACCGGATTTCTCCGAGAGCGAACCGCGCAAGTGGGCCAGGGCCCAGGAGCACGAACTCGAGAAGCACTTCGACAATGAGCTGATTCGTCGAAGCCGGAGCGTGCTCGAACACGGCGGCACGGTGCAGATCGATCTGCCGATTCGCAATACCGAACGCGCCGTTGGCACCATGCTCGGCCACGAGGTCACCCTGCGGCACGGCGAAAACGGCCTGCCCGCTGGGTCGATCGAGGTCAGGCTGACCGGTTCCGCCGGACAGTCCTTCGGGGCGTTCCTGCCGAGCGGGATCACTCTGCGGCTCGAGGGCGAATCCAACGACTACGTCGGCAAGGGCCTGTCGGGTGGACAGATCATTGTGCGCCCCGACCGAACCAGCCAGTTTCCTGCCGAGGACAACGTCATCGCCGGCAACGTAATCGGTTACGGAGCCACGCAGGGCAGCATGTTCATTCGCGGCATCGTCGGCGAACGGTTCCTGGTGCGCAACTCCGGTGCCGTCGCCGTCGTCGAGGGCGTGGGGGACCACGCGCTCGAGTACATGACCGGCGGAGTCGCCCTCATCCTCGGCGAGACCGGGCGCAACCTCGGTGCCGGCATGAGTGGTGGCACGGCCTACGTCTACGGACTCACCGCCGAACGAGTCAACCGCGACGCGCTCACCTCGGGTGAGCTGCGGCTGCTTGCCCTCGACAGCGTCGACCGTGAAATTGTGCGCGACCTGCTCGAACAACACCGGGACCAGACTGACTCGGCACTTGCCAAGCGGATGCTGGAAAACCTGCAAGAAACCATGAACGCTTTTATCAAGGTGCTGCCGCGCGACTACGCGGCCGTGCTGGAGACCAGGCAGACGGCCGTCGACGAGGGACTCGATCCCGACGGTCTCGTTGTTTGGAATCGAATTCTGGAGGTAACCAATGGCTGATCCGAAGGGATTTCTCAAGGACACGGAACGCGAGCTTCCCGCTCGACGGCCTGTGGCCATCCGCTTGATGGACTGGAAAGAGGTCTACGAGCAGGGTGACGCGGCCGTACTCAAACGGCAGGCCGGCCGCTGCATGGACTGCGGCGTACCGTTCTGTCACCAGGGCTGCCCGCTCGGTAACCTCATTCCCGAGTGGAACGACCTGGTCTGGCGCGACGAGGGCCGAGCGGCCATCGAACGCCTGCACTCGACCAACAACTTTCCCGAGTTCACCGGACGGCTCTGCCCGGCGCCCTGTGAATCGTCGTGCGTCCTCGGCATCAATCAGCCTGCCGTCACCATCAAGCAGGTCGAGGTGTCGATTATTGACCAGGCCTTCGCCAAGGGCTGGGTGCAGCCGCAACCGCCCGGACGCCTGACCGGCAAGACGGTCGCCGTCGTCGGCTCCGGCCCCGCCGGCCTGGCCGCAGCCCAGCAGCTGACCCGCGCCGGCCACACGGTCGCCGTGTTCGAACGCGACGACCGTATCGGGGGGCTGCTGCGCTATGGCATTCCCGACTTCAAGATGGAGAAGAAACACCTCGAACTGCGCCTCGCGCAGATGACGGCGGAGGGAACCCGGTTCCGCGCCAACGTCAACATCGGTGTGGACATCACCTGGGACGACCTGCGCGCCCGGTATGACGCGGTCGTGGTGGCGACCGGAGCCATGGTTCCCCGGGACCTGCCGATTCCCGGGCGCGACCTGCCCGGCGTGCACTTCGCCATGGAATACCTCGTGCAGCAGAACAAGTTAGGCGCCGGCGGAAGCCTCGAAGCGCAGATCACGGCTGAGGGCAAGCACGTCGTGGTGCTCGGTGGTGGTGACACCGGAGCTGACTGCATCGGCACAGCGCACCGCCAGCTGGCAGCATCCGTCACCAACCTGGCGATCGGCAAGCAGCCGGGCACGACCCGCCCGGACAGCCAGCCGTGGCCGATGTCGCCGACCCTGTTCGAGATGTCGAGCGCACACGAAGAGGGCGGCACCCGCCAATACCTCGCGTCGACGGTCGAATTTCTGGCCAACGACTTCGGTGAGGTGCGTGCCATTCGCATTGCCGAAACCGAATACCTCGACGGACGTCGCGTTCCCAAGGCCGGCACGGAGAAGGAAATTCCTGCTGACCTCGTGCTGCTCGCGATGGGGTTCACCGGGCCGGAATCGGACGAACTCAGCCACCAGCTGAAGCTTCCCTTCGACAACCGCGGCAACGTGGAACGCGACGGCAACTACCAGACCAGCCACGAGGGTGTCTTCGTCGCCGGGGACGCCGGTCGCGGCCAGTCCCTGATCGTCTGGGCCATCGCTGAAGGACGAGCCGCAGCGGCCGCGGTTGACCAGTTCCTGGAAGGCAAGACGCAATTGCCGTCTCCCGTGAAGCCGACCGACCGGTCCTTCGCTCTCTAACCCTGAGTTTTCCCTCACTACGCTGTAATTGCGCCCTCCGGGCGCGGAAATTGGAGATTCACCAGTATGAGACGCGCAAAAATCGTTGCCACCCTCGGGCCGGCAGCGTCCAGCTACGAGCAGATCAGGGCGCTCATTGACGCGGGCGTTGACGTCTGTCGCATGAACCTGAGCCACGGCAACTATCAGGTACACGAAAGCGTGTACGCCAACGTGCGCAAGGCCGCGAACGACTCTGGCCGCGCCGTCGCCGTCATGGTCGACCTGCAGGGCCCGAAGATTCGTCTCGGCAAGTTCGAGGGCGGCCCGTACGACCTCGCCGTCGGCGATATCTTCAAGATCACCACCGAAGATGTGCTCGGCACCAAGGAACTGTCCGGCACGACCTTCAAGGGTCTGCCGCACGATGTGCACCCGGGCGACTTTCTGCTCATCGACGATGGCAAGGTCAAGGTGCAGGTCGTTGAAACGGATGGCGTCGTCGTCACGACCAAGGTCATCGTTGCCGGTCCCGTCTCCAACAACAAGGGCATCAACCTGCCCGGCGTGGCCGTCAACGTGCCCGCCCTGTCCGAGAAGGACGAAGCGGACCTGCGCTGGGGCCTCCGCCTCGGCACCGACCTCATCGCGCTCTCCTTCGTGCGCAGCGCCGAGGACATCACCCGCGTGCACGAGATCATGGCCGAAGAAGGCCGTCGCGTTCCGGTGATCGCCAAGATCGAAAAGCCGCAGGCCGTCGACAACCTCGAAGAGATCGTCGACGCCTTCGACGCGATCATGGTCGCCCGTGGCGACCTCGGAGTTGAGCTCCCGCTCGAAGCCGTGCCGATCGTGCAGAAGCAGGCCGTTGAGATCGCCCGCCGCATGGCCAAGCCGGTCATCGTCGCCACGCAGATGCTCGAATCCATGATTCTGAGCCCGGTGCCCACCCGCGCCGAAACCAGCGACGTCGCCAACGCCGTGCTCGACGGTGCGGATGCCGTCATGCTCAGCGGTGAGACCAGCGTCGGAGAGTACCCCGTCGTCACGGTGCAGACCATGGCTCGTATTGTGGAATCCACCGAGATTCACGGCCTGGAGCGCATCGGCAAGCTCACCAATCGTCCGCGCACCCAGGGTGGCGCCATCACGCTGGCCGCCATCGAGGTCGCCGAGTTCGTTGACGCCAAGTTCCTGTGCATTTTCACCGAGTCCGGTGACTCAGCGCGACGCATGTCGCGGCTGCGTTCGAAGATTCCGATGCTGGCGTTCACGCCGGAGCCGGGCATCCGTCGTCGTCTGGCCCTCACCTGGGGCATCCAGACCTACCTGGTGGAGCCGGTGACCCACACCGACGCCATGTTCGGTCAGGTCGATGACATTCTCATCGGTCAGGGCCTTGCCGAAGTCGGTGACAAGGTCGTCGTCATCTCCGGTTCCCCTCCCGGAATTGTCGGCTCGACCAACGACATTCGCGTGCACCGCGTGGGCGACGCCCACAACGAGGTCGCACCGGCGTACGTCAAGAAGTAAGCCTTAACGCGAAAAGCCCCGCCCGATCATCTCGGGCGGGGCTTTTGTGCGTGCGTTTTATAGAACGGGAGGCTTCTCTGGTCGCGTGTCCAGCCATTCCTGGTGCTGCCGCAGCCCCGAGCGGATGGCGTTTCGAATCACGAAATAGGCCATCCAAAACCCCAGTGCGATCAGCGCCGGATAGATCAGTAACGACAGGTAGCCCCAATACGCCATGTTATTCATCATCGGTCCAGCCTGACAGGTGCGGGCGTGTCAACACAAACTGGCCGTGATTTCTGGTACCGGTGGTGGGACTCGAACCCACACGTCCTTGCGAACAAAGCATTTTGAGTGCTCCGCGTCTGCCATTCCGCCACACCGGCTTACAACTACTCGTTCAGAATACCGTAGGCTTTCCTCGTGACCGACCAAGACAGCACCCCCACCCCTCCGCGCCGCGTTGTCGTCGCTGAGGACGAATCCCTCATCCGCCTCGACATCGTCGAGATTCTGCGCGACAACGGCTTTGAAGTCGTCGGCGAAGCCGGTGACGGAGAAACTGCGGTCGCCTTGGCACGGGAGCTCCGCCCCGACCTGGTCATCATGGACGTCAAGATGCCCCAGCTCGACGGCATCAGCGCGGCTGAACGCCTCTCCAAGGAGCACATCGCTCCGGTGGTTCTGCTGACCGCATTCAGCCAGAAGGAACTGGTGGAGCGCGCCACGGAAGCCGGCGCCCTCGCTTACGTCGTCAAGCCCTTCACCCCCAACGACCTGCTGCCGGCCATCGAGATCGCCCTCTCGCGCTACAGCCAGATCATCACCCTCGAGGCCGAGGTCGCCGACCTGGTCGAACGGTTCGAGACCCGTAAGCTCGTCGACCGGGCCAAGGGCCTGCTGAACGAGAAGATGGGCTTGACCGAGCCGGAGGCCTTCCGCTGGATTCAGAAAGCCTCGATGGACCGTCGCCTCACCATGCACGACGTGTCGCAGGCGATCATCGAGCAGCTCAGCGCCAAGAAGTAGAAAAGTTCCAGAGAACGGCCCGGCAGATCCTGCCGGGCCGTTGTGCGTTGCGGCCGGGACGGGTGGCCGGCTGGCGGTTCGGATTCTATGTCGGTGGTGTCCGATACGCTCGAAAAAGAGCAAGGGTGGGCGCATGTTTTTACTGGACGGCAGCGTGGTGACGAGCGCAAGTGACCTGAGCGCGGCATCCGTTTGCGAATTTGCCTACCTGCGCCGCATCGACGCGCGGCTCGGCCGCATCGACGTCGTGGCCGACCAGGTCGACGCCATGCTGCAACGCACCTCGCGGCTCGGCGACCAGCACGAACACCGGGTGCTCGAGCGGTACCGGCTCGACCAATCTGTGGTCGAAATTGCCCGTCCAGAGCGGATGGACCGCCCGGCCCTCGAGACAGCCGTCGACGACACGCGGCTCGCTTTCAGCACTGGCGCTGAAGTCATCTTTCAGGCCACGTTCTTTGACCCCGACTTCGGCTCGCCCACCGCAGACATCGCCTTCCTCGGGTTCGCCGACTTCATCGTGCGCCAGAGCGACGGTTCCTGGCTGCTGCAGGACACCAAACTCGCCCGGCATGCCCGGGTTGCAGCGCTGCTGCAGCTCGCCGCCTACGCCGAGCAACTGGAGCGCATCGGAGTTGCCACGGCTCGTTCGGTCGAACTGCTGCTCGGCGACGGTTCCGTGAGCGTGCACCGCCTCGCCGACATTCGGCCGGTCTATCGCAAACGCCGGCAGCGGCTGGTGCAGATCATTGCCGAGCGTCTCGCCGACACCGTCGCCGTCGCCTGGGGAGACCCGCGGTACACCGTCTGCGGGCGTTGTGCCAGCTGTGAGACCGAGGTGCAGGAGCAGCGCGATCCGCTGCTGGTTGCCGGGCTGCGGCTTTCGCAGCGTGCCCGGCTGGCGGCCGGCGGCATCCGCACCATTGACGACCTCGCGGCATCGACCGGCAGTACCGACGGAATGGCCGAGTCGACGCTCACCGCCCTGCGCACGCAGGCGCGGCTGCAGCTGCAGGCGGTGGCGGGCACTGCCCCGCCGGTTGACCTGTACAACGCGGGTGCACTGATGGTGTTGCCCGAACCGAACCCCGGCGACATCTTCTTCGACTTCGAGGGCGACCCGCTCTACTCTGAGGGAGACGCGTCTGAGGGAGACGCGTCTGAGGGAGACGCGTCTGAGGGAGACGCGTCTGAGGGAGACGTGACGGAAGGCAGCGCGACCGCGGGCACCAGCACGCAGTGGGGCCTCGACTACCTGTTCGGACTGGTCGATACCGATGAAACCTTTCATGCCTTCTGGGCACACAGCTGGGCCGAGGAGCGCTTCGCGCTCACCGACTTTCTGGCTTACCTCGCCGATCGCCGAGCTCGGTTTCCGGGCATGCACGTGTACCACTACGCCGCGTACGAGCGCACCCACCTACTCAGCCTGGCCGCTCGGCACGGCGTAGGCGAAGACCAGATCGACCAGCTGTTGCGTGAGAACGTGCTGGTCGACCTGTACCCGCTGGTTCGCAAGACGATGCGCGTGGGGTCGCGTTCCTACTCGATCAAGAAGCTCGAACCCCTCTACATGGGGGCCGAGTTGCGCGGTGGCGAGGTCACCAACGCGGCCGATTCCATCACCGAATACGCTGCAGCCCGCGACCTGCACGAGCACGGAGATCGGGCCGAAGCGCAGCGCATGCTCGACTCCATCGCCGACTACAACCGCTACGACTGCGTGTCAACGCTGCGCCTGCGCGACTGGCTGCGCGCGCTGGCACGCGGGGCCGGCATCCGCTCTGCTGGCACGCCACTCGAAGCGGATGCCGACACGGTAGAGCCGTCGCCGGTGCGGGACACCCTGCTCGCCCTCGCAGCCCCGGTCGGCCATGCCCCGCGCAGCATTGACCAGACCGCGGCCGCCTTTGCCGCCGCAGCGATCGACTACCACCGGCGTGAGCAGAAGAGTTTCTGGTGGGGGCACTATTTTCGACTCGAGTACCCGATCGACGAATGGCAGGACACCCGCGACGTGCTCGTCGTTGAAAACGTTGCCGTGGAACGCGACTGGTTTCGTGAGGGTAAGCAGCGCGTCGACCGCCGGCACCTGTGGCTGCGCGGACGACTTGCACCCGGCAGCAGTATCAAACCGGGCGACCAGACCGGCCCGTACCTGCTCTACGACTACCCGGGGCCGTTCCAGAACCCCGACACCGCGGAGGGCGCCCGCGCCCACCGCACCGTGAAGGTGCTCGAGGTCAGCGACGACGGTGGCATCCTGGTCGAAGAGACGCTACTCGCAGACACCGCCCGGTACGACCACCGGCCGAGCGCCCTCGCGCCCGCTGCCCCGCCGCGGCCGATGCAGCAGAAGCCCGCCATCGATGAGTGGGCCGCTGCCATCGTCGACGCCCAGCCGTGCTGGCCGAGCGACCCGATGGTCGACATTCTGCGCCGCACTCCGCCGCGTACCCGCACGGGGCAGCTGACGACCGTCGCGGCCGCCGGCACCACGATCGACGCCGTCATTGCGACGCTGCTCGACCTCGACCACTCCTACCTCGCGATCCAGGGGCCGCCCGGGACCGGCAAAACCTATCTCGGTGCCCACGTCATGACCGCGCTCGTGCAGCAGCACGGTTGGAAGATCGGTGTCGTCGCGCAATCCCATGCGGTCGTCGAGAATCTTCTTTGCGCTGTCGTCTCGGCGGGGCTGGATCCGGACGTCGTGGGCAAGGTGGCGAAGACCGGGGCCGACCCGGCCGATGCCGCCTTCACTGTACTGCCGAAGGACGGCCAGCTGCTCTTCGCGCTCGACCATGCCGCGACCGGATTCGTGATCGGCGGCACCGCCTGGGACTTCAGCAATCCTGCGCGCGTGCCACGCCACAGCCTCGATCTGCTGGTCGTCGACGAAGCCGGGCAGTTCTCACTCGCTTCGACGATCGCGTCAAGCGTCGGCGCCCAGGACCTGCTGCTGCTGGGCGACCCGCAGCAACTACCGCAGGTCAGCCAGGGCACCCATCCCGAGCCAATCGACCAGTCCGCGCTCGGCTGGGTCGCCGCCGGCCACGACGTACTGCCCGCCGACCGGGGCTATTTTCTCGCCGAAAGTCGCCGCATGCATCCGGCGGTGACCGCTCCCGTCTCCCGGCTGTCCTATGGCGGCCTTTTGCGCGCCAACCCGGTCACCTCGACCCGGTCGCTCACCGGCATAGCGCCCGGTGTGCACGCGGTGCCCGTCGTGCACACCGGCAACGCCATCTCCTCACCCGAAGAAGCTCATGTCGTGGTGGACCTCGTGCAGACCACACTCGGCCGGCTGTGGACCGACCCGAGTGCCGACCGGCTGAATGACTCGCTGACCGAAGCCGACGTGATCGTCGTCACGCCATACAACGCCCAGCTCACCCTGGTGCGGCAGTCCCTCGATGCTGCAGGTTACCCGGGCGTGCGGGTTGGCACCGTCGACAAATTCCAGGGCCAGGAGGCCGCCGTCGCGATCGTTACGCTTGCGGCCAGTTCGGCCGAGGATGTGCCGCGCGGCCTGTCGTTCCTGATCATGAAGAACCGCCTGAACGTCGCCATCTCACGCGCGAAATGGGCCGCGTACCTGGTCTATTCGCCGGCGTTGACCCAGTATTTGCCGGTGACACCGGCCGGTGTCACCGAACTCAGTGCGTTCATCAGCCTGGTGGAGCCGGACCCCGCAGAGAAGTCAGGCCCCGCAGAGAAGTCAGGCCCCGCAGAAAAGACCGGCTACGCAGCCAACTAGGCGTGCGGCGGCAGGTCCTTGATGATATTGGTGATGCGAATCGTCGAGCAGCGTCGACCGGCGTCGTCGGTGACCACGATCTCGTGCGTGGTGAGCGTACGGCCGAGGTGAATCGGCGTGCAGACCCCGGTCACGTAGCCCGACGTCGCCGAGCGGTTGTGCGAGGCGTTGATCTCAATGCCTACGGCGAGCTTGCCCGGTCCGGCGTGCAGATTTGCTGCCATTGAGCCGAGGGACTCGCCGAGCACGACGTAGGCGCCGCCGTGCATGAGCATGGCCGGTTGCGTGTTGCCAGCCACGGGCATCCGTGCCACTGCCCGGTCAATCGTGAATTCGGTGAACTCCAGCCCCATCTTGTCGGCGAGGTCTCCGCAACCGCGCTGCTGAACCCAGGCGAGTGCATCGTCAGTCGTATTGAACATGATCACCTTTGGTCGGGGGAGCCCACGCAGGAAGACACTTGTAGGCTGGGGGAGTGTTGGACTCCGAAAAGCCTACCCTGATGATCATCGACGGCCATTCCCTGGCGTTCCGGGCGTTCTTCGCCCTGCCAGTGGACAGCTTCCAGACCCACGCCGGGCAGCATACGAACGCCATCCACGGCTTTCTGTCGATGCTGCTCAGCCTGCTGCGCAATGAGAAGCCGACCCACCTCGCGGTCGCCTTCGATATCTCCCGTGCTTCCTTTCGCACCCGGGAATACCCCGAATACAAGGGCACCCGCAATGCGACGCCGCCGGAATTCCTCGGCCAGATTCCGCTGCTGCAGGAAGCCCTCGCCGCGATGAACATCACCACCATCACCAAGGAAGACTTCGAGGCCGACGATATCGTCGCGACCCTTTCGGTCGAAGGCAGCGCAGCCGGCTACAACGTGCTCGTCGTTTCCGGCGACCGCGATGCCATTCAGCTGGTCAACGAGACCGTCACTCTGCTCTACCCGGCCAGCCAGGGCGTGTCGGCCCTCACCCGCTACGACCCGGCTCGGGTGCGCGAACGCTACGGCATCGAACCGGAGCAGTACCCCGACGTGGCCGCGCTCGTCGGCGAAACCAGCGACAACCTGATCGGCATCAGCAAGGTCGGCGAGAAGACCGCCGTGAAGTGGCTCGGTCTATACGGCAGCCTCGATGGCATCCTGGAACACGCCGACGAGATCAAGGGGGTCGTTGGCAACAACCTGCGCGAGCAGAAGGAGAACGCGATTCGCAACCGCCGGCTCAACCGCCTGGTCACCAACCTGGAGCTGCCGATGGCCGTCGCCGCGCTCGAACGCGGCGCCATGGACACCGACGCGGTGCGGGACATCTTTACCCGCCTCGAATTCAAAACCCTGCTCGACCGGGTGCTCAAGCTGGCCGGCGAGGACCCGGCGGTTGAAGCATCCGTTACCGTCATTGTGGAGGTCCCCGCCGTGCAGGCGCCCGTCGCGCAGGATCTGCTCGACGAAGAGCTGCAATCCTGGCTTGACCGGGCCACCGTGACTCACCCGGCGGGCCTTGGCCTCACGGTGGAGGTGCAGGACGGCAAGGCAATCGGTTTCGGGCTGGCCAGCCCGACCGAAACCATCAACCTGCCCTGGCAGCCCGGGCGTAAGGACTACGCCCCGCTCGAAGCGTGGCTCGCGAGCGCAGCTCCGAAGATCATGAACGACGCCAAACACCAGGTGAAGGCGCTGCGTCGCAGCGGGCTGCCCTTCGCCGGCCTCGCCTTCGACACCCTGGTCGGCGCCTGGCTCTTCCGCCCCGGCGGCCCCGACAAAACCCTGGCCGACCTCGTGTCGCGCTACCTCGACGAGACCGTGCCCATGGCCGACCCCAACCAGCTCGTTCCCGACGAGACCCAGCAGGCCGGCGCTCCCGCCCAGGCCTGGTTCACCCTGCGCCTGTTTGCCGCCGTCGAGAAAGTCCTCGACCCCGGCTCGCTCAAGTTGCTGCTCGAGATCGAACTGCCGACCCTGCTGGCCCTGGCCGACATGGAACTGGCCGGCGTCAGCGTCTCGCACGAGCAGCTCGCCGAACTGTCCGCCGAGCTCGGTGCGAGTACGGCCAGCCTCGCCGCCGCCGCCTACGCGGAGATCGGCCGTGAGGTGAACCTCGGTTCACCCAAGCAACTGCAAGACGTGTTGTTCACCCAGCTCGAGATGCCCAAGACCCGCGCCAACAAGACCGGTTTTTCAACGGATGCCGGCGCTCTCGCCGACCTGCAGGCCAGCAACCCGCATCCGTTCCTCGACCTGCTGCTCAAACACCGCGACGCCACCAAGCTGCGCCAGATCGTGGAAACCCTCGACAAGGCCATCGACACGACCGGCCGCATCCACACCACCTACGTGCAGATCGGCACCACCACCGGCCGCATCTCCTCGAACGACCCGAACCTGCAGAACATCCCGGTGCGCACCGAGGAAGGACGGCGCATCCGCGCGGCCTTCCAGGCCGGCGCCGACAGCGAGAGCCTGCTCACCGCCGACTACTCCCAGATCGAAATGCGCATCATGGCGCACCTCTCCGAAGACGCCGGCCTGATCGAAGCGTTCAACGCCGGCGAAGACCTGCACCGGTTCGTCGGTTCCCGCATTTTCGGTGTCGATCCCGCCGACGTGTCCGGCGAAATGCGCAGCAAGGTCAAGGCCATGAGCTACGGGCTCGCCTACGGCCTCAGCGCCTTCGGCCTGTCCAAGCAGCTTCGCATCGACACTAAAGAGGCCAAGCAGCTCATGACCGACTATTTCGAGCGGTTCGGTGCGGTGCGCGACTACCTGCGCAACGTCGTCGAGCAGGCCAAGGTCGACGGTTACACCGAGACCATCTTCGGGCGGCGTCGGCCGTTCCCCGACCTGGCCAGCCCGAAACGGGTGCTGCGCGACAACGCCGAACGAGCGGCACTGAACGCGCCGATCCAGGGCTCGGCGGCCGACATTATGAAGATCGCCATGAACGGTATCGCCGCCGATCTGACGGATGCCTCGATGGAGTCCCGCATGCTGCTGCAGGTGCACGACGAATTGATTTTCGATGTGGCCCCGGGGGAATGGGACGCCCTGCGTCAGGTCGTCACCCACAATATGGAGTCCGCTGCCGACCTGCTCGTTCCGCTGACCGTGCAGGTCGGTCGCGGCGCCAACTGGGACGCCGCCGCGCACTAGTCCAACTGAGCGCGGTTGAAGGGCTGAGGGGCCCACTGCGTCCTTCCCCGCCCGGTTTGCGAGCGACTCACTCTCTCGGGTTGACCGGCCAATTTCCCCAATTGGGGGGTTCGCAACGAACCGCCGTGTTCTAGGCTCGATGCATGACAAACGACATCCAGCGCACTCCCACGGCCATCGACCAGATTGCCGAAGAGTGGGTGGATACCCTCGTCGACCTCGACCCCACCGTGGGTACCTACATCGGCCGTACAGCGGGAGACGGTCGCTACGGCGACTACTCCCCGGCCGGTCATGAACGGTTCCTCGACGCGGCGAAGACGACGATCGCGCAGTTGGATGCCGCCCGCCCGGTGGACAGCGTCGACGAAGTCACGCAGACCGACCTGCGCAGCGAACTGTCGCTCACCGTTGAAAGCTCCGACGCGCAGCTGCAGCTCCGAGACCTCAACGTCATCGCCTCGCCCGCGCAGGAGATCCGCGAAATCTTCGACCTCATGCCCACGAAAACCGTCGAGGACTGGGCCAACATCTCCCGCCGTCTCGGCAACCTGCCGGCAGCCATCGACGGCTACATCGAGACCCTGCGCCGCGGCATCGAACGCGGCGTGACACCGGCGCGCCGCCAGGTGCGGGAGGTACTCGCCCAGGCCCAGCGCCACGCTTCCAACGACGGGTTTTTCGCCGAATTCACCGCGAATGCCTCGCTCGACACCGGAACCCTACCCGCCTCCCTGGCCAAGGATCTCGGCCTCGGTGCCCGCCAATCGGCGACCGCGTACGACAAGCTCGCCACCTTCTTCCGCGACGAGCTCGAGGGTAAGGCCACCGAAAACGACGCGATCGGCCGTGACCTGTACTCCCTCGCCTCCCGCCGCTTTCTCGGCGCCACCATCGACCTGGATGAGACCTACGAGTGGGGCATCGAAGAACTCGCCCGCATGGTTGAAGAGCAAGAGAAGGTCGCCGACCAGATCAAGCCCGGCGCCAGCGTGCTCGAAGCCATCGCCTACCTCGACACCGACCCGAGCCGCAAACTGCACGGCACCCAGGCGCTCCAGGAGTGGATGCAGAAAACCAGCGACAAGGCCGTCGCCGACCTGGCTGAGACCCAGTTCGACATTCCCGACGAGATCAAAACCATCGAGTGCATGATCGCCCCCACCCAGGAGGGCGGCATCTACTACACCGGCCCGACCGACGACTTCTCCCGGCCCGGCCGCATGTGGTGGTCCGTTCCGGTCGGCGTCACCGAATTCGACACCTGGCGTGAACTGACGACCGTGTACCACGAAGGCGTGCCCGGCCATCACCTGCAGATCGGGCAGGCCGTCTACAACCGAGCCAAGCTCAACACCTGGCGCCGCCAGCTGGCCGGCACCTCGGGCCACGCCGAGGGCTGGGCGCTCTACGCCGAACGCCTGATGGAACAACTCGGCTACCTCGACGACCCGGCCGATCGTCTCGGCATGCTCGACGGGCAGCGGATGCGCGCAGCTCGCGTGGTCCTCGACATCGGGGTGCACCTCGGCAAACAACTGCCGGACGGCTCCGGCCCCTGGACCGCCGACTACGCCTTCGAATTTCTCGGCCAGAACGTCAACATGAACAAGAGCTTCGTCAAATTCGAGGTCAACCGCTACTTGGGCTGGCCGGGCCAGGCCCCCTCCTACAAGGTCGGCCAGCGCATCTGGGAGCAGCTGCGCGACGCTGCACAGCAGCGCCAGGGCGCCGCCTTCTCTATCAAGGAGTTTCACCGCGCCGCCCTCGACCTCGGCGGCGTCGGGCTGGACACGCTGCGCTCTGCGTTGCTGAAGTAGGGCATCCGCTTGTGTCGGCGGGCTGGTCGAGTTGCCCGCGGGGGAGTCGGGTAGCTAGTATGGAGTGTCACATTTGTGATGCCTATCCGCTGCCATGCGCGGAGCGTTCCACGGTCTTTCTGTACCGCGGAGCATCCAAAAACACCTGCACTATTTTTCGCGTCTGGCCCGACTATGTCCATCCTGGAGCAACTACTACATGACAATCGCAACGACCGAACGGGCACCCAAGCAGGTCGCCATCAACGACATTGGATCTGCTGAAGACTTTCTTGCCGCGGTCGAAAAGACTCTGAAATTCTTCAACGACGGAGACCTCATCGAGGGCACCGTAGTGAAGATCGACCGCGACGAGGTTCTCCTCGACGTTGGGTACAAGACTGAGGGTGTCATCCCCTCTCGCGAACTTTCCATCAAGCACGACGTTGACCCCTCTGAGGTTGTCAAGGTCGGCGACCTGGTCGAGGCCCTCGTTCTTCAGAAAGAAGACAAAGAAGGCCGCCTCATCCTCTCCAAGAAGCGCGCTCAGTACGAGCGTGCATGGGGTGACGTTGAGAAGATCAAGGAGTCCGACGGTGTTGTCACCGGTTCGGTCATCGAGGTCGTCAAGGGTGGACTCATCGTCGACATCGGCCTGCGCGGCTTCCTGCCGGCATCGCTCATCGAACTTCGTCGCGTTCGCGACCTGACCCCGTACCTGGGCCAGGAAATCGAAGCGAAGATCCTCGAACTCGACAAGAACCGCAACAACGTTGTGCTGTCGCGTCGCGCCCTGCTCGAGCAGACGCAGAGCGAAAGCCGCACCACGTTCCTCAACAACCTCCAGAAGGGACAGGTCCGCAAGGGCGTCGTCTCCTCGATCGTCAACTTCGGCGCGTTCGTCGACCTCGGCGGCGTCGATGGTCTGGTTCACGTTTCCGAGCTCAGCTGGAAGCACATTGAGCACGCCAGCGAGGTCGTTGAAGTTGGCCAGGAAGTCACCGTCGAGATCCTCGAAGTTGACCTCGAGCGCGAGCGCGTCTCGCTGTCGCTCAAGGCTACGCAGGAAGACCCGTGGCAGGTCTTCGCCCGCACCCACGCCATCGGCCAGGTTGCACCGGGTAAGGTCACCAAGCTCGTTCCGTTCGGTGCGTTCGTTCGCGTCGCAGAGGGCATCGAGGGCCTCGTGCACATCAGCGAGCTCTCCGGCAAGCACGTCGAGCTCGCCGAGCAGGTTGTCTCGGTCGGCGACGAGGTCTTCGTCAAGGTCATCGACATTGACCTCGAGCGTCGCCGCATCTCGTTGAGCCTCAAGCAGGCCAACGATGGCGTCGACCCCGACGGCACCGAGTTCGACCCGGCGCTCTACGGAATGCTCACCGAGTACGACGACAAGGGCCAGTACAAGTACCCCGAGGGCTTCGACTCCGAGACCAACGAGTGGCGCGAAGGCTTTGACGAGCAGCGCGAAAAGTGGGAGCAGGACTACGCTGCAGCCCAGGCTCGCTGGGAAGCCCACAAGAAGCAGGTTTCGACCGCGAACGACGAGATCGCTGCCCCCAGCGACGTCGCACCGGCCGGCTCTGCCTTCTCGAGCGAGTCGGCTGGCGCCGGCACGCTTGCCGACGACGAAGCACTCGCGGCTCTCCGCGAGAAGCTCTCCGGCGGCAACTAGCACCACAGCTTAACCACAGCGCTGTTTCACAGCTACGCAGTGTGACTGCGCACGTCGGGCCGCATCTTTCGGGATGCGGCCCGCCGTGTTTAACCGGGGCGAGGAAAGCGGATGCCGACGGACCGCGCTCACAGTGGCATCCGCCGTCACTACGCAGCCGTCATTAGACACGTCGTGGTTCGTGGTATACCTAGTAGTGAGGAAATTTCCTCTATTTTGTTGCGTCCCGGTATTTACACAATTACCGAGCGGATGCGGCTATCCCCATGTGCGATCGGTTTCTGGCTGGAATGGCACAGTGCGCAACGGTTTCACAGCCTCATCGGAGAGTTTCATGAATAGTTTTCGTCCCGTTACTTACGCCGGCAACCGGGTCGAGAACAATTCTGAATGGCGGAGCTCGACTGACGACGCAGGCACACCGTTCGACGGAGCTCTGTCATCGTCAGCCAACGGCCTGCCGCGCCGTGCTGGCCGAACGATCACCGACGGCGATCCGCTTGCCGATACGGCGTCAGCGCCCAACCCCAGCGCCGTGGTCAGAGCATCTTCCGGCTCCGGACCGCAGCAATCTTTGATACCCGAGGACGAAAATGGTACTGCAGTCGGGGAAGGCTCCCTGCACGAAGTGATCGCCACGGCTGACCACGACTCCAAATTCTTTTTCCCGGGTCTCCGCGACGCCGTTACCGCCGATGCTGAGTCAGGGGCAACGTCCACTGCCCTCGTCGTCGAGGACGACCACAAGTCGGCGAAGCTCGTCCGTCTTTTCCTCGAAGCCGAAGGTTTCGCGGTGGTTGTCGCATCCTCAGGCGAGGAGGCACTCGTTCTCGCCCGCAAAATTCCGCTCAGCCTCATCACCCTCGACGTGAAATTGCCGGGCATAGACGGGTGGAATTTTTTGCTGCAGCTGCATGATTCGCCAAAACTTGCGTTAATTCCGGTCGTGGTCATTGCCGGCGATGCGGACATGAGTGTGGCGCTGAGTCGTGGCGCAGCGGCCGTGCTGGAAAAACCGCTCCAGCGCGCGGAACTGCAGAATTCCCTTGCCCTGCTGGGGTTGTGCCCCAATCGTTCCTATCCCCGCCGCATTCTTGTCGTTGACGAAGACCGGGAAACCATCGGGCAGGTGACGTCGTATGTGGAGAAACCCACCTACTGCGTCAAATCTGCTGAGACCGGCGATCCGGCGATCACCGACGAGCAACAAGACACCATCGACAGCGATCCAGGACAACCCGTCGTCGTCATGAACAAACCAGACCTCAACGGTGAGGCGTTACTTGCTGAGATCAAGCGCGTCCTCGAATAAGCAGATACGTTGACGCGCATGGGGGAGGAATTGACAGGCGAAGTGCTTGGGGGATTCCTGGAGGCTGGCAATGACCACGACCTCGACGCCATCATGGGCTACTTCGCAAACGATTGCGTCGTCTCCATGCCGCGAGGAACTCCGCCCCGTGGCGACCAATACGTGGGCAAGGACGAGGTTCGGGCGAGCCTGGCAAAACGATTCGAGGGCATCCCGAACGTGCACTACGGGAACGACCAACACTGGGTCTGCGGTGATGATTTCGGGTATCCGAGTGAACCCAGACCGAAACTTCGACGCGGGGGCCCGCGAGGAGTCGGCGCATTCGCTTGGCGCTTGCGCGCGGTGCAAGCCGAGCCAGCAGATAGTCTGGCGGGATGTATCTGATTGGGCTGACCGGCGGTATCGCGTCGGGCAAGAGCACAGTGGCGAAACGGTTGGCGGAGCTCGGCGCTGTGGGCATTGACGCCGACCAGTTGGCCCGCGAGGTCGTCGCACCCGGCACTGTCGGCCTCGCCGCGATCCAAGCGGAGTTCGGCGATAGTGTGGTGTTGCCGGATGGCAGTCTCAACCGGCCGGCGCTCGGTGCCATCATCTTCGCTGATCCGGAGCGACGCGAACGATTGAACGCGATCACCCACCCGGCGGTGCGCCAGCTCACCCGCGACCGGATTGCAGCCGCGGACGCCGCCGATCCGCATGCCATCGTGGTTTATGACGTTCCGCTTTTGGCCGAGGCTGTCGCCGGCGGCCTGGTGACCTTCGATCTCGTCGTGGTCGTGCACGCCGATGCCGCAACCCGAATTCAGCGCATGATCGACCTCCGCGGGTTGACCGAGGCGGAAGCTACTCAGCGGATTGGAGCCCAAGCCACTGACGAGGAGCGCCTCGCCATCGCTGACGTTGTGATCAACAACACCGGGTCCATCGCCGCGACACTAGCGCCGGTCGACGCGCTCTGGGAGCGGGTTCTCGCGGCTGAAGCCGGCAAGATCGCTGTGACCGACGGCATCCGCTCGCCGTCTTCTGCTGCGCAAGACTGACTGTCAGACCGCCTTTGTAGAATGAAGGTATGGAACCAACGCGCTCTGTGAACCCGTTTGAAGTGGTCAGTGAGTACACGCCGAGTGGCGATCAGCCGGCCGCGATCGCTGACCTGACGGCCCGTATCAACGCCGGCGAAACCGACATCGTACTGCTCGGTGCCACGGGAACCGGCAAGTCGGCGACGACCGCCTGGCTGATCGAGCAGGTGCAACGTCCGACGCTCGTTCTGGCCCACAATAAGACGCTGGCCGCCCAGCTGGTGAATGAATTCCGCGACCTCATGCCCAACAATGCGGTCGAATACTTCGTCTCCTACTACGACTACTACCAGCCGGAAGCCTACGTACCCCAGACCGACACCTTCATCGAGAAGGACTCCTCAATCAACGAAGAGGTCGAACGGCTGCGGCACTCCACCACGAACTCGCTGCTGAGCCGCCGCGACGTCATCGTGGTGTCGACGGTGTCGTGTATCTACGGTCTGGGCACGCCGGAAGGCTACATGCAGGCCATGATCGCCCTGCAGGTGGGGCAGAAGGTCAGTCGCGACTGGTTGGTGCGCAAATTCGTCGCCATGCAGTACAAGCGCAACGATGTCGACTTCTCTCGCGGCAACTTTCGGGTTCGCGGCGACACCATCGAGATCATCCCCATGTACGAAGAGCTCGCGATTCGCATCGAGATGTTCGGCGACGAGATCGAGGCGCTGCACAGCCTGCATCCGCTCACCGGTGACATCGTCAAGACACTCGACGCGGTCTCGGTCTTTCCCGGCTCGCACTATGTCGCGAGCGACGACGTCATGCGCCGGGCGATCGGCACCATTGAAATCGAACTGGCCGACCGCCTCCAGGTGCTCGAGCGCGAGGGGAAACTGCTCGAAGCCCAGCGGCTGCGCATGCGCACCACCTTCGATCTCGAGATGATGGAGCAGATCGGCTTCTGCTCGGGTATCGAGAACTACTCCCGGCACATCGACGCGCGCGAACCGGGGGAGGCTCCGCACTGCCTGCTCGACTATTTTCCCGACGATTTTCTCATGGTCATCGACGAGTCGCACGTGACCGTGCCGCAGATCGGCGCCATGTATGAGGGCGATTCCTCGCGCAAGCGCACCCTCGTCGACCACGGCTTTCGGCTGCCGAGCGCGCTCGACAACCGACCGCTCAAGTTCAACGAGTTCAAGAACCGAGTCGGTCAGACCGTGTATCTGTCGGCCACGCCGGGTAAATACGAGATGGGCATAGCGGATGGCATCGTCGAGCAGATCATCCGCCCGACCGGCCTGATCGACCCGCAAATCATCGTCAAGCCGAGCAAAGGCCAGATCGACGACCTGCTCGAAGAGATCAAGAAGCGTTCTGAACGCAACGAACGCGTACTGGTCACGACGCTCACCAAGAAGATGGCCGAGAACCTCACCGACTTTCTCACCGAGGCTGGGGTACGGGTGCGCTACCTGCACTCGGACGTCGACACCCTGCGCCGGGTGGAGCTGCTCACCGAACTGCGCGCCGGAATCTACGACGTGCTCGTCGGCATCAACCTGCTGCGTGAGGGCCTCGACCTGCCCGAGGTATCCCTCGTCGCCATCCTCGACGCCGACAAGGAGGGCTTCCTGCGCTCGGCCACGTCGCTCATCCAGACCATCGGGCGCGCCGCCCGCAACGTGTCCGGCGAGGTACACATGTACGCCGACCGGCTCACCGCCTCGATGGAAAAGGCGATCGACGAGACCGACCGCCGCCGCGAGAAGCAGGTCGCCTACAACACGCTGCACGGCATCGATCCGACCCCGCTGCGCAAACGCATCGGCGACATCACCGAGGCCCTCGCCCGCGAAGAGGCCGACACCGCCGAACTTCTCGCCGGTCGCGATGCCCGCCGTAAGTCGTCGACGCCCAACCGCCGGGTCGGCCTGGCAGCGAACGGTGCCAACGACCTCGAGTCGATCATCGCCGACCTCAATTCGCAGATGCTCGAGGCTGCTGGCGAGCTGAAGTTCGAGCTCGCCGCCCGCCTGCGCGATGAGCTCTCCGAGCTCAAGCGCGAGTTGCGCCAGATGGAGAAGGCCGGCCACCTGCAATAACCGCGACCGCGCCACCGACCGGGCCGTCACAGCTCCCGTTTCGGATCAAGGCACGTGTTTGAGAAGCTGGCGCTTGTTCACACCAGGGCCAACTTCTCAAACCAGTGCCACGAGAGCGGATGCCCCGGCCGACTCAGTCGAACGCGGCCCGATTGCTGAACCGGGTGCGGTTACCGCCGGCCGTGAGGGCACCGCCGACCGCGACGACCGCCGGCAGCGCCACCACGATCAGGGCGAGCTGCAGCCACGGGGGAGTGAACGGCAGCAGAGACTGCCCAGCGGTATCGCGGGTCAGCGACAGCGCGAGCGACGGCACCAGGCCGAGCAGCACCCCAATAATGCTGCCGAGGCCGACGATCACCACCGCCTGCCAGAACCCGAACGCCCGGCGCACCCGTGGAGACGCCCCGAGCGAGGTGAGCACCGCGTTGTCCCGGTGCCCGTCAGCGCGGGCGAGTCCGATGGTGATCGACGCCGTGACCAGGGCGATGATCGCGGTGAGGGCAACGAGAACCCAGCTCCACGATGCGCCGAAGGCCTGTGGCCCTGGCTCGACCTGCACGAACAGACCTGGTTCGACGGCGGTGACGGCCCCCTGCACCTGGTCTTGCTGTGCCTGAGTCGGAGCGGCATTGAGGCTGCTGACGACCATGGTTGGTCGATGGTCCAGCTCCAGGGAATCGGCCGTCTCCGTGAGCATGAAGATCGCATAGGGCAGCGGATGCTCCGGCGACTGCACGCTCCCGGCCAGCGCCACGCTGCGGGCCGGTGCCACGGTTGCGTCGAGGGTGGCCATCCAGTCGAGGTGGATCGTGTCATCGACCACGTACTGCTGGTAGGTGCTTACCGCACCGCCGGCGGCGAGCGTGGCCCGGGACTGGTCTGATACCGGCACGCCGAGAATGGCAGCGAAATCTGCTAGGTCGCCCACCCAGATGTGTTCGCTGATGCTCGACATGATCGGATCGAGGTAGTACGGCGTCGGGCAGCGAATGTCGGTGCGATCTTCCTGATGACCGGCCTCCGACCGAGTCGCGTCGCTCGGGCACACCGTGCCCGGATCGATGCGCGGGTACGCGAAAACGGGGGCTGTGCTGCCGGTTGCGGTCTCGCCGTCGGCCGGGGTCTCGACCCATGAGGGCGGGTTCGCGACGCTGTTGAGCAGGCGCGCCCGGGAGTCGGGGAAGGCCCCGTCCAAGGCGTTACGAACCTCTGGTCCGCTCTCGAGCAGCATCGTCCCGTACGGCGGTTCGTCGACGTAGGCGTTCAGGCTCACCCAGGCCGTGTCCTCGGGAACAGAATAGTAGTAGTCCTTGACCGAGTTCACCTGGAAGGTCGAGATGAGGCTCATCGCGAAGGCGGCGACGAAAACGCAGCTCATGATGGCAGCGAGGGCCGGCACGCTGCGCCCGGGATTCCGGGCCACGTCCCTGGTCGCCAGTCTGGCGCCGGGGCCGAACCGTGAGGCGAGCCCGGCGGCCCAGCGCAGAATCAGCGGAGCGAGGAACACCGCTCCGAGCTGCATGATCACCGGCCCGGCGATGATCAGGCCGATTCCGAAATTGGCCAGCCACACCTGATAGACGGGGAGGTACGCGGCGAGCTCGACCAGTCCGCCGGTCACAGCGACGATCGCACCGAGGGCCAGCAGGATGATCCCCGCCACTGGGCGTCGCCGCGTCGGGCGCGGCGGACGTAGGGCGCCGCGGAGCGCTCCCAGAACGTCGATCCGGCCGGCTGCCCGGGCCGGCACCGCGGCAGCGCACCAGCCGGCGAGAACGGCGAAGGCCGCGATGATCAGCAGCGACAGCAGATCGAGGTGAAACCCCGGATACCGCGCCGCGCTGCCGTTCGCCGAAATCTGCATGAAGATCCATGCGCCGGCCAGGCCGAGCACCGTTCCCAGGCCCGCTCCGACGGCGCCGAGGATGACGCCGCCGAAGGACATAACGCGAAACAGCATCCGCTTGTCGCCGCCGACGCTGGCCAGGGTTGCCAGGGTGCGCTGCTGGGTTCGGGCGCCGACGGTGAACGCGGCGCCGGCGAGCAGGGCCACCTCGAACAGGGCGAAACCGCCGAGCAGCATGAGGAACGAATCAAAAAAGCTCAAGGAGACGGTGCCGTCCAGGGGATAGCTGCCCACCGGCGGCGGGTCGAGCAGCACGGAGCGGGAGAGCACGGTGGCGCCGCGCGGGTTGAGGTCGCCGATCTGGCTCCAGGTCAGCGGTGTGTCGGGCAGATACCACTCGGTCAGCAGGTCGGAATCATCGGGCAGGACCCCGTCGAAGGCGCCGGGGAGACCGTAGAACGAGACCGCCGCGTCGTCGAGCCAGGCGCTTCGGATTGTGCCGACGATGGTGAACTCGCCGGGCTCGGGGGCGGTGATCACAGCCGTCGACCCGACCGTTGCCCCCAAGCGGTCGAGCGCGGCGGCGGTCACCATGATCTCGCCATCATTCGCGGGTGCGGAACCGCTGGTGACATCCCATTTTCCGGCGAAGGACGCATCCCACGGCTGTCCCTGCACCGCAGTGAAGGAGCCGAGTCCGTCCTTCGTCTCGGCGACGATGTTGGCCTGCCTTATGGACAACAAACGGGTTCCGGCTGGGAACAGCGCGGCGCCGGTGACGGGCTCCGGCTCGATGGACTGCGCGGCTTCGCCGTTGAATGCCTCGTCGCTCGGCCCCCAACTGCGGTCGTTGAGCGGGTCCTGGGTGAACTTCGGGTCGGGCGACGCGACGATCATCACCCGCGCCTCTGTCGAGCCGAGTTCGAGCATGACCCGTTCGGCCGGGGAGGCGGTGTTGCTCGCGTCCACCGTGGTGATTCCGACCAGTCCGGCCACGGGAATGGCCACGAGCAGCGCGATCAGCGCGCTGCGGCCGCGGGATTGCAGGGCCATTCGCCGGGCGATCCGAAACGCGATCCGGGTACTCCCCGAACGCTTCCCGCCAAGCGAACTCGGCTCAACGCTCATGCCGGCAGCCCGCTCAGCAGGCTCGACACAGCGGATGCCCGCGACTCGTCCACGATCCGCCCGTCGCGCAGAAAGACGATCCGGTCGGCCCAGGCCGCGTGGCGGGCATCATGGGTGACCAGAATGCCGCCGGCACCAGCGTCGACTCGCGAGCGGAGCATCCGCAACACAAGCTCGCCGGTCGTGCTATCGAGGGCGCCGGTAGGTTCATCGGCGAGAATCAACGACCGGCCGCCGACGACGGCGCGGGCGATCGCCACCCGCTGCTGCTGGCCGCCCGACAAATCAGAGGGAAAATGCTGGGCCCGGTCACCGAGTTCGACGATATTGAGGGCGTCGAGGGCGGGGCGGTGCGCCTTCTTCGAGGTCCACCCGTCGAGTTCGAGTGGCAGGCTCACGTTTTCGAGCGCGGTCAGTGAGGGAATCAGGTTGAAATCCTGAAACACGAAGCCGAGGCTGCGCCGGCGCAGGGTCGCGAGTTCGCGGGCCGAGAGCTGGCTCAGCCAGTGCCCTTCGACGACGACCTCCCCGGCCGTCGGTGGGGTGAGTCCGCCGGCCACCGTTAGAAGGGTCGATTTTCCCGAACCGGATGCCCCCATCACGGCCACGAGTTCGCCGCGGCGCACCGACAGGTCGACTCCCGCAAGCGCGGTGATCGCGGTCTCGCCGCGGCCGTACTGCATCGAGATTCCGTCGAGCTGCAAGAGAATGTCGGAGCCTGTCATGCGTTTGCCGCCGCAGTCTTGGCCGGGCGACCGCGCTTGGGCACCTCGGTGTTGAGCGGCAGCGGAGCGGCGAGGCCGGCCGCGCGGGCTCTAGCCAGCCGGTGCTCCGAGTGGTCGAGCCAGCGCGCTTCAGCCTCGGCGGCGAAGATGAGCGAGTCGATCACGAGCAGCCAGGCCAGCTGCTCGGATGATTCCGGGTCGGCGGTCGCGTTCTTGGTGCGGGTCAGTTCCTGCAGGGTGCGCATGGTGGCGGTGCGCTGGACCTGAATCACCTGGGCGATGTCGACGCCGGGCAGCGTTACGGCGATCGCGAGCTTGATGGCGAGCTCGTCACGGGTGGCCATTGTGCGCACCACGGGGGAGCCGAGCCAGTCGGCGACCTCCGCACGTCCGGCATCCGTTATCTCGACGTAATTCTGACCGTCGGCGTCGATATCGGCCTTCTGCACCAGACCGTCGCGCTCCAACCGATCGAGGGTGTTGTAGATCTGGCCAACGTTGAGCGGCCAGGTCGACCCGGTGCGACGGTCGAATTCGGCCCGCAACTGGTAGCCGTAGCACGGCCCCTGGTTCAGGATGGCGAGCAGACTCTGGCGAACAGACATACGACCTCCGGCAATTCAAACGGCTATTAGTCACCGAGTATATACATACTCTGAAACAATATCGGGATGTGCCGGTGTTCGCTCTCGGCGATGCCTGCTGTCAGGCACTGTCAGCGGCGTTGCATAGACTCAATGAGTGTCGATTACCAAGGTAGAAACAGGTCCCAAACTTAGTGTGCGCGGAGCCCGCGTACACAACCTTCACAACGTAGATCTGGAGATTCCGCGCGATGCGCTCGTGGTCTTCACGGGTCTCTCCGGTTCGGGAAAGTCGTCGCTCGCCTTCGACACCATCTTCGCCGAGGGCCAGCGCCGCTACGTGGAGTCACTCTCGGCCTACGCTCGGCAGTTTCTCGGGCAGGTTGACCGCCCCGACGTGGACTTCATCGAGGGTTTGAGCCCCGCGGTCTCGATCGACCAGAAGTCCACCAACCGCAACCCGCGGTCCACGGTCGGCACGATCACCGAGATCTACGACTACATGCGCCTGCTCTGGGCCCGTATCGGCGTGCCGCACTGCGCGATCTGTGGCGAGATCATCCAGTCGCAGACCGTGCAGCAGATCGCGGACCAGCTGATGGAACTGAAGGCGGGCATCCGCTACCAGGTGGTCAGCCCGGTCATTTCACAGAAGAAGGGCGAGTTCGTCGACCTCTTCCAAGAGCTCGCCGGTGGCGGTTACTCCCGCGCGATCGTCGACGGCACCCAGATTCAGCTGAGCGAACCGCCCACGCTCAAGAAGCAGCAGAAGCACGACATTTCCGTCGTTGTCGACCGTCTGGTCGCCGGCCCCGAACTGCTCAGTCGCCTCACCGACTCGCTCGAAACGGCGCTCAAGCTCACCGATGGCCTCGTGCAGATCAACTTTCTCGACGAGGAAGGCGACAAGGCCTGGCAAAACTACTCCGAGAAGCTCTCCTGCCCGAACAACCACCCGGTGCAGCTGAC
This sequence comes from Cryobacterium sp. Hh11, assembly GCF_004404045.1. Taxonomy (NCBI): domain Bacteria; kingdom Bacillati; phylum Actinomycetota; class Actinomycetes; order Micrococcales; family Microbacteriaceae; genus Cryobacterium; species Cryobacterium sp. Hh11. The sequence continues at coordinate 148,242 of NZ_SOHF01000015.1, forward strand.
CGAAATCGAACCGCGCACCTTCTCGTTCAACGCCCCATTCGGCGCCTGCCCGGAGTGCTCCGGCCTCGGCACCCGCATGTCCGTCGACGAAGACCTGCTGCTCGGCGACCCGGACCTGAGTATCGCTGAGGGTGTCGTACTGCCCTGGACCACCCAGGGCAAGGGCCTGTTCCAGTACTACGAGAAGCTCCTCGACGGTCTCGCCCGCGACCTCGATTTCTCGCTCGACACTCCCTGGGGTGACCTGACCAGCGAGGTGCAGAACGCCGTCATGCGCGGCGACAACTTCGAGGTGCGGGTCAAATGGAAGAACCGCTACGGGCGTGAAATGAGCTACACCTCCGGCTTCGAGGGTGTCGTGCCCTACATCGAACGCCAGTACCTGCAGGCCGAGAGCGACACCCAGCGGCAGCGGTGGTCGGAATACCTGCGCGAGGTCGACTGCCACGTCTGCAAGGGCACGAGGCTCAAGCCCGAGGTGCTCGCCGTGCTCGTGCACGACGCGAGCATTGCGGATGTCTGCGCGCTCAGTTTGAGCGACGCCCGCGAGTTCATGGACCAGCTCACGCTCACCGACCGCGAGGCCGCCATCGCCGCCCAGGTGCTGCGCGAGATTCGCGCGCGCCTCGACTTTCTCATTCGAGTCGGGCTCAACTACCTCAACCTCGCCCGGGCTGCGGCGACCCTCTCCGGCGGTGAGGCACAACGCATCCGCTTGGCCACTCAAATTGGTTCCGGGCTCACGGGGGTGCTCTACGTGCTCGACGAACCCAGCATCGGCCTGCACCAGCGCGACAACCGTCGCCTGATTGAGACGCTGGTCACCCTGCGCGACCTCGGCAACACGCTCATCGTGGTCGAACACGACGAAGACACCATCAAAACCGCTGACTGGATCGTCGACATCGGCCCCGGCGCCGGGGTCAACGGCGGACACGTCGTGCACTCCGGCTCCTACGAGGGGCTGCTCGCCAACACCAAGTCGCTCACCGGCGACTACCTGGCCGGGCGCAAGTCCATCGCCACCCCGACGACCCGCCGCCCGATCGACCCGGAGCGCCTCATCGGCGTCACCGGTGCCGAGGCCAACAACCTGCAAAAGGTCTCGGTGACGTTCCCGCTCGGCACCTTCACCGCCGTCACCGGGGTCAGCGGATCTGGCAAGTCATCGCTGGTCAACGACATCCTCTACCGCGTGCTCGCCAATCGGCTGAACGGCGCCCGCAAGCTGCCCGGCAAGCACACCAGGGTCACCGGTCTCGAGCAGCTCGACAAGGTCATCCACGTTGACCAGGCACCCATTGGCCGAACCCCGCGCTCCAACCCGGCCACCTACACCGGCGTGTTCGACAAGATCCGCACCCTGTTCTCCGAGACCATCGAATCGAAGACCCGCGGATACCTGCCCGGTCGCTTCAGCTTCAACGTCAAGGGCGGCCGCTGTGAAGCCTGCTCGGGTGACGGCACCATCAAGATCGAGATGAACTTTCTGCCCGACGTGTACGTGGCCTGCGAGGTGTGCGGGGGAGACCGGTACAACCGCGACACCCTCACCGTGCACTACAAGGGCAAGAACATCGCCGAGGTACTCGACATGCCGATCAGCGAGGCGGCCGATTTCTTCGAGCCGATCTCGTCGATCCACCGTTTTCTCAAGACGCTGGTCGAGGTCGGACTGGGCTATGTGCGCCTCGGCCAGAGCGCCACGACCCTCTCCGGCGGCGAGGCCCAGCGGGTGAAACTCGCCACCGAGCTGCAGCGCCGGTCCAACGGTCGCAGCGTATACGTGCTCGACGAGCCGACCACGGGCCTGCATTTCGAAGACGTGCGCAAACTGCTGCTCGTGCTCAACAGCCTCGTAGACAAGGGCAACACCGTCATCGTGATCGAGCACAACCTCGACGTCATCAAGTCCGCCGACTGGGTGATCGACCTCGGCCCAGAGGGTGGTTCCGGCGGTGGCAAGGTACTCGCGACCGGCACCCCTGAGCACCTCGCCACGGTCAAGAAGAGCTTCACCGGTTCCTTCCTGAAGGAGGTCCTGGCTGCCGGCTAGGCGGCCGCGAGGCCATGTCTGATGCCCTGAGCTATCGCCCGAAAACGGGCGAGATTCCCACGACCCCCGGGGTCTACCGGTTTCGCGATGCGACCGGGCGCATCCTCTATGTCGGCAAGGCCAAGAACCTGCGGGCCCGGCTGAGCAACTACTTCGCGCCGCTGTACAGCCTGCACGAACGTACCCGCCGCATGGTCACCACCGCGACCGGGGTCGAGTGGACGGTCGTCGGCACCGAGGTTGAAGCCCTGCAGCTCGAGTGGATGTGGATCAACGAGTTCGATCCGCCGTTCAACGTGCAGTTCAAGGACGACAAGTCCTACCCCTACCTCGCCGTCACCCTGGGCGATGAGGCGCCGCGCGCGCTCGTCACCCGCACCGAGAATATCAAGGGCGCCCGCTACTTCGGGCCGTACCCCAAGGTGTGGGCCGTGCACGAAACCATCGAGCTCATGCTCAAGGCTTTCCCCATCCGCACCTGCAACAACGCCAACTACAAACGGGCAATGCAGAGCGGCAAGCCGTGTTTCGCCGGCCAGATCGGGCGCTGCTTCGGCCCTTGCTCCGGCCTGGTCTCGATGGAGGATCACCGCAAGATCGTCAATGAGTTCGTCAGCTTCATGAGGAGTCACGACAAGAAACTCATCAACGAGCTCACCCAGGAGATGAAAGACGCAGCAGCGGCGCAGCAGTACGAAATCGCCGGCAAACGGCGCGACCAGGTGCGGGCGCTCAACGCCGTGCTCGAGAAGAGCGCCGTGGTGCTGCGGGACAACGTCGACATCGACCTGTTCGCCATCGAGCAAGACGAGTTGGCCGCCGCCGTGCAGCTGTTCATCGTGCGGGGCGGTCGCATCCGCGGTGTGCGCGGTTGGATGGTCGACAAGGAGCTCGACGTGACCAGGAGCGAGCTCATCGACTCCATGATGCAGACTGCCTACAACAACGAGTCGAAGCCGCCGCGCGAGATCGTACTGCCCGAACTGCCCGACGACGCGGAGGCCCTCGAGACCTGGCTGGCCGACCTGGCCGGGCGCAAGGTACGGCTGGTGGCTGCGCAGCGCGGCGAGAAGGCTGCCCTCCTCGTCACGGCCACCAACAACGCCAAACAGGCCCTCATGCTCTACAAAACCCGGCGTAGCTCCGACTTCGTCGCACGGTCGAAGGCGCTCGAAGACATTCAGGAAGCCCTGGAGATGCCGGCCGCGCCGCTGCGGATGGAATGCTACGACGTGTCCCACCTCAGCGGCACCAACATTGTCGCGTCGATGGTTGTCTTCGAAGACGGGTTACCCCGCAAAGACGAATACCGCCGCTTCAACATTCCAGTGTCCACCGACGACACCGACTCGATCTACCAGATTCTCACGCGCCGGCTCGCCTACCTGAAACCCGAATACGGGGCAGCGGATGCCGCAGATCCCGCTCCGACCGCAGTCGCCGGTCAGAGCGACATCGCCCAGGTCGAGCAGAAGCGGGCCAAATTCAAGTACCAACCCAACCTGCTCATCGTCGACGGCGGCCAGCCGCAGGTCGCCGCAGCCAAACGGGCACTCGCTGAATCGGGCGTGACCGGAATTCAACTGTGTGGCATCGCCAAGCGGCTCGAAGAAATTTGGCTGCCCGACTCCGACTACCCGGTGATTCTGCCGCGCAACAGCGACGCGCTGTTCCTGATCCAGCGCATCCGCGACGAAGCTCACCGGTTTGCCATCACCCATCAGCGCATCCGACGTAAGAAGGACGTAGCCTCGATCTTGGGGGAGATCGCCGGGCTCGGCCCCGCCCGGGTCAAGGTCCTGCTGCAGCATTTCGGTTCGGTGGCCCGGCTCAAGGTCGCATCCGTGCAGGAAATAGCAGATGTTCGCGGCATCGGCCCGGTGCTGGCCGAGGCGATCCACGCCCATTTGCGCGCGTGAACCGCCCACCGCTGGGTAGGCTGGATAGTCCAACAACTTTTCATTAAGGCGCTTTGAACGTATGACTACGGATCCCGACAAGCAGGAAGTGCTGATCGTCACGGGAATGTCCGGGGCGGGTCGCTCGACCGTCGCCAATGCGCTGGAGGATCTCGACTGGTACGTTGTCGATAATCTGCCCCCGCAAATGCTGCGGCCCCTGGTCGATCTGGTCGAACGGGCCGGTACCAACCTGCCCAAGATCGCCGCCGTGGTCGACATTCGCGGCCGCGATCTGTTCGGTGACTTTCTCGAAACCGTGCAGCAATTGCGAAGTAACACGCAGGTTCAGGTGATCTTCCTCGAAGCGCGGGATGACGCGCTCGTGCGCCGCTTCGAATCGGTACGTCGGCCGCACCCTCTGCAGGGTGATGGCACCCTGCTCGATGGCATCGCGGCGGAGCGGTCTCGCCTGCTGACCGTGCGGGAGTCGAGCGACCTGGTCATCGACACCTCAGACCTCAATGTGCACCAGCTGGCGACGGCCATCACTGAGCGATTCGCCGCAGCCGGATCGGCCGGCGTGCAGCTCACCATTATGAGCTTTGGCTTCAAGTACGGCCTGCCGACGGATGTCGATCTGGTGGCCGATGCCCGCTTCCTGCCGAACCCGTTTTGGATCCCAGAGCTGCGGGCGCACACCGGTGTCGATCCGGAAGTGAGAGACTTTGTACTTGCCCAAAATGGTGCCCTCGAATTTATCGACCACTATGCGGCCGCCCTGGCACCGGTTTTGGCCGGGTACCAGCGGGAAAACAAACGCCATGCCACGATCGGCATCGGCTGCACCGGAGGCAAACATCGCTCCGTCGCCATGGCCCGGGAACTGGCGTCCCGACTCGAAAAACTTCCCGGAGTCGCGGTTAATATCAAGCACCGCGACCTCGGACGCGAATAAGCGAGACCGGGCGCAGCATCCGCTGCTCCACCGCACTCTCATCCCTCAGACCTAACGCAACTGATCAACAGAATGGAAAAGCGATTGGCACTCACCGCCGACGTTAAAGACGAACTTTCGCGCGTGGAGGTCTCCAAGACCACCGTGCGCGCGGCCGAACTGGCCACTATTCTCCGGTTCTCCGGAGGTTTGCACATGATCAGCAGCCGCATCGCGATCGAATCCGAACTGGACACCGCCATCCTGGCTCGCCGGGTGCGGAAGGACCTGGCCGAGCTGTACGGAGTGCGCAGCGCCCTGCAGGTCATTGCCGCCGCCGGCCTGCGCCAGTCCAGCCACTACCTCGTGCAGGTCATCGAGGGTGGGGAGACACTGGCACGACAGACTGGCCTGTTGGATGCCCGTCGGCGACCGATTCGAGGTCTGCCCAACCGTCTCACCACCGGCTCGAAGGAAGAAATCGCCGCCGTCTGGCGCGGAGCCTTCCTCGCCCACGGCACTCTGACGGATCCGGGCCGTTCGGCGGCCCTCGAGGTCATCTGCCCCGGCAACGAAGCCGCCATGGCATTGGTCGGGGCTGCCGGACGCCTCGGCGTCGCGGCCAAGGCGCGCGAAGTTCGCGGGGTACACCGGGTCGTCATCCGTGACGGCGATGCCATCGGGGCGATGCTCGTGCACATGGGCGCCACCAACACCGTGCTCAACTGGGAGACACTGCGGCAGCGCCGCGAAGTGCGTGCCACCGCCAACCGGCTGGTCAACTTTGATGACGCGAACCTGCGCCGTTCGGCCGAAGCCGCGGTCGCCGCCTGTGCCCGCGTTCAGCGCGCCATGGACATCCTGGGCGAAGATATCCCCAAACACCTGCGCTATGCCGGCGATCTCCGCCTCAATTTTCGTGACTCCAGCCTTGATGAACTGGGCCACCACGCCGATCCGCCGATGACCAAGGACGCCGTCGCCGGCCGGATCCGCCGCCTGCTCGCCATGGCAGATAAGAAAGCGGTCGAGCTCGGCATCGAGGGAACCGACGTTCCCTACCCGGTTCACCCGGAAGACGCCTGAAGTCATCAATTCTGTGCCTGGGAACCGCGCAGGTACACTTGAATGTGCTTACAAGGTCGCCGCATCCGATGTGGCACCACCACTGAAGAGGAGATAAGTAATGGCTGAATATATCCTGCCCACCCTTGACTATGACTACTCGGCTCTTGAGCCCAGCATCAGCGGTACCATCATGGAACTCCACCATGGCAAGCACCACCAGGCGTATGTCACCGGCGCGAACACCGCGCTGGCCCAGCTCGCCGAGGCCCGCGACAGCGGCAGCCTCGCCAACGTGAACAAGCTGCAGAAGGACCTCGCCTTCAACCTCGGCGGCCACGTCAACCACTCCATCTTCTGGACCAATCTTTCCCCGAACGGTGGAGACAAGCCTGTCGGAGAGCTCGCCGCCGCGATCGATGACAACTTCGGTTCCTTCGATAAGTTCCAGGCGCACTTCACCGCCGCTGCCCTGGGCGTGCAGGGTTCCGGCTGGGCAGTTCTCGCCTGGGACTCCATTGGCCAGCGCCTGATCATCCAGCAGTTCTTCGACCAGCAGTCCAACTTCGCTGCTGGTACCGTTCCGGTTCTCATGCTCGATGTCTGGGAGCACGCCTACTACCTCGACTACCGCAACGTGCGCGCTGACTACGTCAAGGCGTTCTGGAACATCGCCAACTGGGCGAACGTTCAGGAGCGTTTCACCGTCGCACGCGAGAAGACCAACGGCCTGCTGCTACTCTCATAGCCTGCCGGTGCCCCACCCCAGCATTTCGGTGCGCGGGCGGGGCACCGCTGTTTTCCTCCAGTACCCAGTAGTGCATCACTTTTCATCGCGCCAGTCGGCGCCCTTTTCTAACAGGAGTTATTTGTGTCCGTAAAGATCGGCATCAACGGATTCGGCCGTATTGGCCGTAACTACTTCCGCGCAGCCCTCGCGAAGGGCAGCGACATCGAAATCGTCGCCGTCAACGACCTCAGCGACCCCGCGTCGCTCGCACACCTGCTCAAGTACGACTCCGTCGCCGGTCGTTTGAACGCCTCGGTCGAGGTGGACGGTGACAATATCATTGTCAACGGCAAGCCCATCAAGGTGCTCGCCGAGCGCGACCCGGCCAACCTCCCCTGGGCAGCCCTGGGCGTCGAGATCGTCATCGAGTCCACCGGTCGCTTCACCAAGGCCGTCGACGCGCAGAAGCACATCGAGGCCGGCGCCAAGAAGGTCATCGTCTCTGCCCCGGCAACCGGTGCTGACGTTGCCACGCTCGTGCTCGGTGTGAACGAAGACACCTACGACGCTGCGATTCACGACATTATCTCGAACGCGTCCTGCACCACGAACTGCCTCGCGCCGCTCGTCAAGGTGTTCCTGGACAACTTCGGCATCGAACGTGGCCTCATGACCACGATCCACGCCTACACCGCAGACCAGAACCTGCAGGACGGCCCGCACAGCGACCTTCGTCGTGCCCGTGCCGCCGCGCTGAACATCATCCCGACCTCTACCGGTGCAGCCAAGGCACTCGGCCTGGTCATCCCGGAGAGCGTCGGCAAGCTCGACGGTTACGCGCTGCGCGTTCCGGTTCCGACCGGCTCGATCACCGACCTCACCCTGACGGCCTCGCGCCCGGTCACGGTCGAAGAAGTGAACGCCGCCTACAAGGCTGCAGCCGAGGGCCCCCTCAAGGGCATCCTCAGCTACACCGAGGACCCGATCGTCTCCAGCGACATCGTCGGCGACCCGCACTCCTCGATCTTCGACGCCGGCCTCACCAAGGTGATCGGCGACCAGGTCAAGGTTGCTTCCTGGTACGACAACGAGTGGGGTTACTCCAACCGCCTCGTTGACCTCACTGAGTTCGTCGCCGAGCGACTCTAACGGCCCCCGGTGACGTTACGCACGATTGACTCGCTTGGTTCCCTCACCGGCAAGCGGGTTATTGTCCGCTTCGACCTGAATGTTCCGTTGAAAAACGGGCAGATCACCGACGACGGACGAGTGCGGGCGTCACTGCCCACTCTCAACGCCCTCGTCGCTCAGGGCGCCCGCGTGGTGATTGTTTCTCACCTCGGGCGTCCCGACGGGGCTGTTGATCCCCAGTACAGCCTGAAGCCGGTCGCTGCTCGCCTGAGCGAACTGGTGGCCCTTCCGGTGGCCTTCGCCACCGACACCGTCGGCGCCTCGGCCACCGAGGCCGTCGCAGCGCTGCAGAACGGTGAAATCGTTGTCCTGGAAAACCTGCGCTTCAACGCCGGAGAAACCAGCAAAACGGATGCTGATCGACTCGAGTTCGCCCAGCAGCTCGCGCTGCTCGGCGACGCGCTCGTTTCGGATGGCTTCGGCGTTGTCCACCGCAAGCAGGCCAGCGTGTTCGATCTCGCCTCGCTCCTTCCGAGCGCTGCCGGACTGCTCATCGCGGCCGAACTCGACGTTCTTGATCGCCTCACCGAAAAGCCAGAGGCGCCGTACACGGTCATCCTCGGCGGGTCCAAGGTGAGCGACAAGCTCGGCGTCATCGGTCACCTATTGCCGCGCGTGAATTCGCTGCTGATTGGCGGCGGAATGCTATTCACGTTCCTGGCCGCGCAGGGGCACCAGGTCGGCGCGAGCCTGCTTGAAAGCGATCAGATCGACACGGTTCGCGGTTACTTGGCCGAGGCGGATCGCCTCGGCGTCAAAATCGTGCTCCCGACCGATGTCGTTGTCGCCTCGAAATTCGGTGCAGATGCCGAACACGTCATCACACCGGCCGACGGTATCGAGAACACCCCGTTCGGCGCAGCCGGACTCGGCCTCGACATTGGACCAGACACCGCTCTGGCGTTTGCCGAAATAATTCGAGCATCGAACACGGTGTTCTGGAATGGCCCGATGGGCGTTTTTGAACTCGCACCGTTCGCGGAGGGCACCCGTACCGTGGCCGCCGCACTCACCGAGGTCACCGGCCTCAGCGTGGTCGGCGGTGGCGATTCCGCCGCGGCCGTGCGTATTCTCGGTTTCAACGACGACCAATTTGGTCATATTTCTACCGGCGGCGGTGCCAGCCTCGAGTTCCTCGAGGGTAAGCGCCTGCCAGGACTGGAGGTCCTCGGATGGCAGTGAACATCAACCCTCGGCGTACACCGCTGATCGCGGGCAACTGGAAGATGAACCTGGACCACCTCCAGGCCATCGCCTTCGTGCAGAAGCTCGCCTGGAATCTCAAGGACGCCAATCATGATTTCGCCGCCGTGGAGGTGGCAGTCTTTCCGCCGTTCACCGACCTGCGCAGCGTGCAGACCCTGGTTTCGGCCGACAAGCTGCCGCTCGCCTTTGGTGCGCAGGATGTCTCGGCGCAGGAATCCGGAGCCTACACCGGCGAGATCTCCGGGGCGTTCCTGGCTCAGCTGGAGTGCCAGTACGTCATCATCGGGCACTCCGAACGCCGCATCCTGCACAATGAGTCCGATGAGCAGGTCGCCGCGAAGGTGACCGCAGCCTTGAAGCACAATCTCGTGCCGCTGATCTGCGTGGGGGAAAGTGCTGAAGACCTCGCCGTTCACGGTCCAAGCGCCGTTCCCGTCGCTCAGCTGCGTGCCGCCCTCGCCGGCGTCACCAACGCCGCCGATATCGTCGTCGCATACGAACCGGTTTGGGCCATTGGGTCCGGACAGGCGGCAACGCCTGAACAGGCCGAACAGGTCGCCGCAGCCCTACGCGGCGTTCTCACCGAACTGCTTGGGCAGGACGCCGCCGACAAGACTCGCATCCTCTATGGCGGTTCGGTCAAGAGCGGCAATATCGCCGCGTTCATGCGCGAACCCAATGTTGACGGTGCCCTGGTCGGCGGGGCGAGCCTGGATATTCCAGAGTTCTCCAGCATCATCCGCTATCAAAAGCACGTCGGTCTCTAAACCGCCGCGCACCCTCCCGGTCGTGAGCGAAGGGGTTGCCCGTGTGGCAACCGCCTCGCTTGTGGGCTGAAGGGTATAATTACGATGGTCTGGGCGCCAGAGTTGCGTCCACCGTGTTTGTGAAAGGTTTCGTGTGGAGATTCTCCAGGTCGTCATGCAGGTGCTCGTCGGTATTACGAGCCTCCTGCTCACCATGCTCATTTTGTTGCACAAGGGGCGGGGTGGTGGGCTCTCCGACATGTTCGGCGGCGGTGTGACTTCCAACCTGGGAGCGTCGGGGGTGGCCGAGCGAAACCTCAACCGGATCACGATCATTCTGGGCCTGCTCTGGATCTCCTGCATCGTCGTTCTCGGATTGATCACGAAGTTTGACACTGGGGCTTAACTTTTAGACCAGTGCGGAGTTACCCTCAGGTTTCCGGTGCACTTTGTAGTGCACAGGCTTTCACGGCACATTGTCTACAGCAGTAGCACCAATCACAGCTCGAACCTGCAGCGCACGACTGCACGAGTCAACGGAGGAACAAGATGGCATCAGGCGGAAGCGCAATTCGTGGCTCGCGTGTAGGCGCGGGGCCCATGGGCGAGCAGGACCGCGGTTTTCACGCGGACCGCATCAAGGTCTCATACTGGGATGCTTTGGGCAATGAGACGGTACGGTACTTTGCTGCGAGCCTGCCCGATGAAGAGATCCCGGTGACGATTGATTGCCCGTCTTCGGGGCTTCCCGCTGGCCGGGACAGGGAGAATCCTCCGTCGGTCGTGAAACTCGAGCCCTACAAGACCCACTTGGCCTATGTCAAGGAACGTCGTACCGAAGAAGAGGCCGAGTCGCTCCTTGAAGAAGCGCTCAACCAGTTGCGCGTTCGTCGGGGCAAGCTGTCGCCTACGAACTGATCAAACCTACGAACTGATCTGCACCACCCAAAAGGCCGGCTCTCGAGAAATCGAGAGCCGGCCTTTTGTTGTTTTCTACGGCTCAACAGGGAATCCGATCCAGCGGATGCCCTCAGAAAGCCTAGTAGGCAGCCGCGATCAGGCTTTCCGGCACTTGGGCTGCTGCGTCGTTGTCCACGAAAAACACGGTGTGGTAGCGGCCCTTGATCCCGGCAGCGGGTACCTCGTCGCGGCTGGCTCCGGCGAGAGCCAGTCCGAGCGCCGACGCCTTGTCAGATCCGGCCAGCACCAGCCAGACGCGATCCGACGAGTTGATCACGGGCCGAGTCAGGGACAGCCGGTCAGCCGGGGGCTTGGGGGAGTCACGCACGGCGATGACGCTGGCTTCACGCTCGCGGATACCCGAACGGTGCGGGAAGAGCGACGCGATATGGCCATCGGGTCCGACTCCGAGAAAGGTGACGTCAAAACGAGGGTATTGGGCCCCGTCGGGGGCCCGAGCCAACAACTCCGCCGCATAGTGGGCGGACGCCGCGTCGAGGGCATCCGTCCCCGCTTCGACGTCGTCGTCGGACGCTCCGAAAGCGTGAATATTTTCCGCAGGCACCGCGATGTGGTCCAAAAGTGCTTCGCGCGCCTGCAACTCGTTACGTTCCGGATCGGCGCGGGGAAGCCAACGATCATCGCCCCACCAAAAATTCACCCGGGACCAGTCGATGGTGTCGCGAGCGGCTGATTCGTTGATGGCGGCCAGAACGGCGATGCCCACGGAACCGCCGGTGAGCACGACGTTGGCCTCGTCCTGTTCGTGCAGAACGTCAACCATGTTGGTCAGAAAGCGTGCAGCGACCGACCCGGCCAGCGCTTGCTTGTTCTGGTGCAGCAGCACGCGTCGTTCATTGGTCACGGTCACGCTCCGGTTCTTTGTGCCACCACGTCATCGAGTTGCGGCAGGCCGCGCGTGATCACCTCACCATACAGCTCATCGGGATCGAGTCGGCGCAGCTCGTCGGCCAGGCAATCGCGCAGGCTGCGACGCTTGAGCGTCAGGTCCTGCAGCGGCTGGCCCGGCTGGGTGAGGGTGGCAATATCGGGAATCTCGCGTTCGAGGGAAATGGTCCCGGACGCGCGCGTCAGATGCACACCGTGCACACCATTGGCCAGAGGTCCCGTCGTCAGGACGCAGTCCACGGGCACCTGCAGTTGCATCTGCAACCACGCAGCGAGCAGCGTGGTCGAGGGCGAGGCAGCGGCTCCGGTCACCTGGATCCCGATGATCGGCTCATAGGGTGGCTGATCCAGAACGGCCGCCAACTGGGCCCGCCAGAGCGTCAGTCGGGTCCAGGCGAAATCGGTGTCGCCGGGACGGTAACTGCCGCACAGCTGGTGCAGTGCCGCTTGCGGGTCCGGCTGGGCAGAGGAATCCGTGATCCGCCGATAGGCGATGCGGCCCAGCGGCGAGTCGCCGGGAACGGCCGGCGCGGTGCCCGGCCACCAGGCGACGACGGGAGCATCCGACAAGAGCAGGCCGGTGACCAGGCTTTCCGGATCGTTCGCGGCATCACCGTAGACGCGCAGAACGATGACCTCGCTCGCGCCGGCATCCCCGCCGACGCGAATTTCCGCATCGACGCGAGCAGTCGCATCCGTCTCATCGTTGTCCTGGGTCGACACAACGATGACTCGCATGGGGTGTTCCCGCGAGGCATCGTTGGCGGCTTCAATGGCTTCCTCTTCGTGACCGAGGGTGGAGGCGATGATCAGCGTCAGCACTCGGCCGAGGGCGACCGCGCCACCCTCCTCGCGGATGCGCACGAGCGCCTTGGAGATCTTCGCGGTGGTCGTGTTGGGCAGATCGACGATCATGGTCGCCTCCAGGTGCGGCCGTCGCGGGCCAATAGGTCGTCAGCGGATGTGGGGCCCCAGGTACCGGGGCGGTATTGTTCCGGCTGGCCCTGGGTGGCCCAGTATTCTTCCACCGGGTCCAGAATCTTCCAGGACAGCTCGACCTCTTCATGGCGGGGGAACAACGGCGGGTCGCCCAGGAGGACGTCAAGGATGAGTCGCTCGTAGGCCTCAGGGCTGGCCTCGGTGAAGGCGTGCCCGTAGCCGAAGTCCATGGTCACGTCGCGAACCTGCATGACCACTCCCGGAACCTTCGAGCCGAACCGGATGGTGACCCCTTCGTCCGGCTGCACCCGAATCACGAGGGCATTGTGTCCGAGTTCGGCCGTCTGGCCGGGCGCGAACAGGTATTGGGGGGCCCGCTTAAAGACCACGGCAATTTCGGTCACGCGACGTCCGAGGCGCTTGCCGGCGCGCAGATAGAACGGAACGCCAGCCCAACGTCGGGTGTCGATCGTCAAACGCATGGCAGCATAGGTTTCGGTGACCGAGTCCGGGTTCATCCCGTCTTCTTCGAGAAAACCGACGACCTTTTCGCCGCCCTGCCAGCCGCCGGCGTACTGCCCGCGGGCGGTACCGAGGCCGAGGTCGGCGGGGAGCCGCACCGAGGCGAGCACCTTTTCTTTCTCCGCGCGCAGGTCGGCGGCGTCGAAGGAGATCGGCTCTTCCATGGCGGTGAGCGCGAGCAGCTGCAGTAGGTGGTTCTGAATCACGTCGCGAGCCGCGCCGATACCGTCGTAGTAGCCGGCACGACCTCCGACACCGATGTCTTCGGCCATGGTGATCTGCACGTGCTCGACGTGGTTGGCGTTCCACAGCGGTTCGAACATCTCGTTGGCGAATCGCAGCGCCAGAATATTCTGCACCGTCTCCTTGCCGAGGTAGTGGTCGATGCGAAAGACGGAGTCGGGTGGAAAGACCGACTCGACGACATCATTGAGCTCACGGGCCGTTTTCAGGTCGCTCCCGAACGGTTTCTCGATGACGACACGACGCCACTGGCCGTTCTTCTGCTCGGCCAGGCCGGAACGGCGCAACTGCTCGGTGACGAGGGGGAACGCCTTTGGCGGAATGGCGAGGTAGAACGCATGGTTGCCCATCGTTCCGCGTTCTCGGTCCAGCTCGTCAATGGTTTGCGTCAATCGAGCGAACGCCTCGTCATCGTCAAAAGTGCCCGAAACGAAACGGATGCCTTCGGCTAGCTGCGCCCAGACATCCTCGTGAAAGTCGGTGCGAGCGTGTTCCTTGACGGCGTCATGCACAACCTGCATGAAGTCCTCGTTATCCCAATCGCGGCGGGCGAAGCCCACCAGGGCAAAGCCGGGCGGCAGCAGCCCCCGGTTGGCGAGGTCATAGACCGCGGGCATGAGTTTCTTGCGCGCGAGGTCACCGGTAACGCCGAAGATCACGAGGCTGGACGGCCCGGCGATTCGATTCAGACGATAGTCGGACGGCGACCTGAGCGGATTAAACTCCGGGGTAATTTCCACCGGGGACATGCAGCTCCTTTAAGGAAAAAGTGCAGAAGAAAAGTGCAGACGGGATAGCGCAAGGGATAAGGGGCAATACGAAGAACGGGATCGTGCTGGTGGGGTTTCTCGCGGCATTGGTCCGCGAGAAACCCCGGTCGGGCCTAGCCCAAAGCGTTGAACAGCGTGCTGATGTTCTGCTTGGGGTCGGTCAGCGTTAGTGTCAGCACGGGCCGGCCATGCTCAGCGAGTACGCTCGCGTCGCCGCTCGCCTGTGCCTGGATGAGCTCACCAAAGGTGAACGGACGCTCGGGAATGTCGAGATCTTCCGCCGGTGTGGTCAGAATCTGCAGGAAGACGGCGGTCGCCGTTCCACCCTTGTGGAACTGACCGGTGGAGTGCAGAAAACGCGGTCCCCAGCCGAAGGTCACCGGGCGCTTGGAAAGCGCGGCAAGCTTATTGCGAACCTCGGCCAGCTCGGGCAGTGCCAGCCGGTCGACGTAGGCCTGCACGGCCACATAACCGTCGGGGCCGAGCTCCTCGAGCAGTGCATCAACGGCCGAGGCGAGGTCGCTGGCGGCACCGATGACGTGTGGCGTGCCGCGCACTTCGATACCGTCAGCGATGAACGCGGCGGGTTCCGGTGCGGGGCGGGCGTCCAGCAGACCGCGGGTCGCGATCTTGGCGGATTCAACGTCTGGCTGGTCGAACGGGTTGATACCGAGTAGGCGCCCGGCGACAACGGTCGCGTATTCCCAGACCAGAAACTGTGCACCGAGGGTTCCGCTGACGCGGATCTCGTCGCCGGTTTCGCTGAACAACTCGGTGCCGGCGTCAGCGACGACCCGCACGAGTTGCACATCGGGAAGCGCTTCGGTCAGTTCCGGGGCATCCAGTTCGAGCACGACCGGCAGGATGCCGGTGCCGAGCTTGCCGGTCGATTCGGCGATGAGCTGTTCGACCCAGTCGGCGAAGCCCACAATGTGGGTGCCGTCGGAGACGATGGCGAGCTTGTCGCGGCGCGGGCTGGTCGCGGCGATCGCCGCTCCGAGCACGAGCCCCGGGTTCTCTGCGGAGTCAACGGCCAAAGCCAGGGAGATGGACTCTGCTTCGTCGAGAAGCGCACCGATGTCAACGCCCGCCAGGCCCGAGGGTACGAGGCCGAACGCGGTCAGTGCGGAGTAGCGACCGCCCACGTTGGGATCGGCATTGAAGACGCGATAACCGTCCGCGAGAGCGGATGCCTCGAGTGGCGATCCTGGATCGGTCACCACGACGATACGTTCGGCTGGATCGATTCCAATGGCACGAAACGCGCGCTCAAACACGCGGCGCTGGCTGTCGGTTTCGACGGTCGAGCCGCTCTTCGACGACACCACGAGAGCGGTGCCCACGAGGTTGTCGTTCAGGGCAGCGAGCACCTGGCCGGGGTCGGTCGCGTCGAGAACGGTGAGGTTCACGCCAGCCGTGCGAGTGATGACCTCGGGGGCGAGCGACGATCCGCCCATGCCGGCGAGGGCGATCTGGGTGACGCCGCGCGCCTGCAGGGTGGCCCGCAACTCCAGAATCTCGGCCACGAGCGGCCTGGACACCACGACGGATTCGGTCCAGCCGAGGCGCAGTGCGGCCTCGGCTTCCGCCTCCGGCCCCCACAGCGCCGGGTTGAGGCCGGTGACGCCGGAGGCGACGAGATCCGTCACCAGCGTCGGTACGGTGGCGCTTACAGCATCGGCAGCTAAGCCACTCACCGAGATGCGAAAGCTCATTAGACTGCCGCGGTTGTCGACGCTGCGGTGAGCGCCGTCTGCACGGTGTCGAGCAGTTCGTTCCAGGACACCTCGAACTTCGAGAGGCCTTCTTCTTCGAGCAGTCGGGTGACGTCGTCGTACGAGACGCCCTGCGCTCCCAGTGCGTCGAGCACAGCGTTGGCAGCGGCGTAGGAGCCGGTGACCGAGTCGGCCGGGATGACGCCATGGTCCGCTGCAGCCATCATGGTCTTCTCGGGCATCGTGTTGACGACCTCCGGGGCAACCAGTTCGGTCACATACAGGGTGTCGGGCAAGCTGGCATCCTTGACGCCGGTCGAGGCCCAAAGTGGGCGCTGCTTGGTGGCGCCGGCCTTAATCAGGCCGAGGGCACGCTCACTGCTGAAGGCCTGCTCGTAGACCTGGTAAGCAAGCTGCGCGTTGGCGACGCCGGCCTTGCTCTTCAGAGCTAGGGCTTCGGGGGTTCCGATGGCTTCGAGGCGGGTGTTGATCTCGGAGTCAACGCGCGACACGAAGAACGAGGCAACGGAGTGAATGGTGGAGAGGTCGATGCCGGCGCCCTTGGCCTGCTCGAGTCCGGCCAGGTAGGCATTGATGACCTGACGGTGACGCTCGAGGCTGAAGATCAGGGTGACGTTGACGCTGATACCCAGGGCGATGGTCGCCGTGATGGCTTCGAGTCCTTCGACCGTCGCGGGAATCTTGATCATCGCGTTGGGGCGGTTGACCTTCTTCCAGAGCTGCTGGGCCTCGGCGACCGTGCCGGCTGCATCGCGGGCGAGGCTCGGCTCGACCTCGATCGAGACGCGGCCGTCCTGGCCCTGGGTCGCGTCGTAGACCGGGCGGAAGATGTCGCAGGCGGCGGCAACGTCATCGGTGGTGATGGCGAAGACGGCGTCGGTGACGTTCGTGCCGGCGGCGGCCAGGGTCGCTACCTGGTCGGTGTAGGCCTCGCCCTTGGCGAGGGCTCCGGCGAAGATGGTCGGGTTGGTGGTGACGCCAACGACGTTGCTGTTCTTGATCAGGTCCTGCAGACCGCCGGAATTGATGCGCTCACGGGACAGGTCGTCGAGCCAGATGCTGACGCCGGCTGCGGACAGCTGGGCGAGGGGGGAGGGGGTAGTCATTTCTAAAATCTCCTATAAATGCTGCCGTCAGGCAGCGATACTGTAGCGGTTCAGTGGAGAGGCATGGTGCAACTGATGTTGGCCCGCAGTACTGATCGATACATACGGGACAACGTCACGCTGCGTTAATTGATTCCTTGGCGGCGGCGACGACTGCTTCAGTGGTGATTCCGAATTCGCGGAACAGCGTCTGGTAATCAGCGGATGCCCCGAAGTGCTCGATTGAGATGCTGCGGCCGGCATCGCCGACGTAGCCGCGCCAGGTCAGCGCGAGGCCGGCCTCGACGGACACCCGTGCGGTGACGGCTGCGGGCAACACTGATTCGCGGTACTCGCTGCTCTGCTCTTCGAACCATTCGAGGCAGGGGGCGCTGACCACGCGGGCGTTGATGCCCTCGGTCGCGAGCTGGGCGCGGGCGTCCACGGCGAGCTGCACCTCGGAGCCGGTGCCGATCAGAATGACGTCCGGGGTACCGCCGGCCGCTTCGGCCAGCACGTAGGCGCCGCGGGCGACGTTCTTCGCCGAGGCGAAGACCTCGTCAGATGCTGCGCCTTCGCCGCGCTCGTAGACCGGAATGTTCTGGCGGGTCAGCGCGATGCCGGCCGGACCATTACGGCGTTCCAGAATGGTCTTCCAGGCCCAGGCGGTTTCGTTGGCGTCGCCGGGGCGAACCACGTCGAGTCCGGGAATGGCGCGCAGGGTTGCGAGTTGTTCGATCGGCTGGTGGGTCGGGCCGTCTTCGCCGAGGGCGACGGAGTCGTGGGTCCAGACGAAGATCGACGGAGCCTTCATCAGTGCGGCCAGACGCACCGCGGGGCGCATGTAGTCGCTGAAGATGAGGAAGGTGCCGCCGAACGGGCGGGTGTTGCCGTGCAGCACGATGCCGTTGAGAATGGCGGCCATGGCGTGCTCGCGAATGCCGAAGTGCAGCACCCGTCCGTACTCGTTGCCCGACCATTCACCGGTGGAGTGCTCGCTCGGAATAAACGAGGCAGCGCCGCCGATGGTGGTGTTGTTGGATTCGGCAAGGTCGGCTGAGCCGCCCCACAGTTCGGGGATGACGCTGCCGAGGGCGGTGAGCACCTTGCCTGACGCCGCGCGGGTCGATACCGCGGTGCCGCCGGGGAAGACCGGGAGGGCCTCGTCGACGCCGTCGGGCAGATCGCCGGAGAGGACCCGGTCGAGCAGAATCTTGCGCTCCGGGTTGGCCGTCGCCCAGGCATCGAACTGCACGGTCCACTCGGCGTGCGCGGTGATGCCGCGCTCCAGGGCCAGTCGGGTGTGGGCGATGACCTCGGGGGCGACGTCGAAGGTCTTCTCGGGGTCGAAGCCGAGAACGGTCTTGACTCCGGCGAGCTCTTCGGCACCGAGCGCGGAACCGTGGATCTTGCCGGTGTTTTGCTTCTTCGGGCTCGGCCAGCCGATGATCGTCTTGAGAATGATCAGGCTGGGCTTGCCGGTTTCGTTCTGGGCAGCCTCGATGGCCGCGTTCAGCTCGGCGACGTCTTCGACGTAGGAGCCCGTCTTCTTCCAATTCACCGTCTGCACGTGCCAGTCATAAGCGGCGTAGCGCGCGGCGACGTCTTCGGTGAAGGCGATATTGGTGTCGTCTTCGATGGAGATCTGGTTGCTGTCGTAGATCGCGATCAGGTTGCCGAGCTGCTGGTGGCCGGCGAGAGAGGATGCCTCGCTCGTGATGCCTTCCTGCAGGTCGCCGTCGCCGGCGATGACGTAGACGAAGTGGTCGAACGGGCTGGCGCCGGTGGCGGCATCCGGATCAAACAGGCCACGCTCGAAGCGTGAGGCGTAGGCGAAGCCGACGGCGGAGGCCAGTCCCTGACCAAGCGGGCCGGTGGTGATCTCAACGCCGGCGGTGTGCCCATACTCCGGGTGGCCGGGGGTCTTGGAGCCCCAGGTGCGGAGGGCCTTGAGGTCTTCAAGCTCGAGGCCGTAGCCACCGAGGTACAACTGCACGTACTGGGTCAGCGAGCTGTGGCCGACCGAGAGAATGAAACGGTCACGCCCGATCCACTCGTTGTCGGCCGGGTCCCGGCGCATGATCTTCTGAAACAAAAGATACGCGGCGGGAGCAAGGCTCATCGCTGTACCCGGGTGCCCGTTCCCAACCTTTTCAACGGCGTCGGCCGCGAGAATGCGTGCGGTGTTAACCGCCTGATCGTCAATGGAATCCCATTGGAAAGCTGCCACGTCACGTAACCCTTCATTGAAGCGAAGGCGGGTTGAGCTCAACCCATCCTTTGATAGATGTGCAAGTGTCGGCAACCGTCTCACACTGCGGGGCCGCGCCATCCCGACGCGAGAATGCAAGTGAAATGTCACCCCCAGCGAGTTGGCCTGCTGTTGCCGCCATCTCCCACCCGGGGGCTCGCCGAACTACTGATTCACTGTGGGGAGCACTATAAGTATAGGGAATTTTGCGGCGGGACGCTCTATATGACGTGACATGTCCATTGTCGGGAAGGGGCAGTGGGTGACCTACACTAAAAAGACTTGCCTAGCGTTAGAGGAACAATGAACGTCGCCCTGAAGACCCCGGTCCTAAGCGGACCGCGCACAGTGAAGCGCACCCTCAAGGCTTATATCTCCCTGACTAAACCGCGAGTCGTCGAATTGCTCCTGGTAGTAACCGCACCCACGATGCTGCTCGCCGAACGGGGCATCCCCAGCCTCTGGCTGATCCTGGCAACCCTCGTGGGCGGGGCCCTCAGTGCTGGTTCCGCTGGAGCGTTCAACTGCTACCTCGATCGCGATATCGACCGCCTGATGAAGCGCACGAAGAACCGTCCGCTCGTCACCGGTGAGCTGAGTGACCGGGAAGCCTTGATCTTTGCGTGGGCGTTAGGCGCGGCATCCATTCTCTGGCTGGGACTGCTGACCAACTGGCTCGCCGCCGCACTGTCGTTCGGTGCCATTTTGCTCTACGTCGTCTTTTACACGATCATTCTCAAGCGTCGCACCCCGCAGAACATCGTCTGGGGCGGTGTGGCCGGGTGCATGCCCGTGCTGATCGGTTGGGCCGCCGTGACTGGCGACCTGTCCTGGCCGCCGGTCATTCTGTTCATGATCATCTTTCTGTGGACGCCGCCGCACTACTGGCCGCTGTCGATGAAGTACCGCGCCGACTACCAGGCCGCCGGCGTGCCGATGCTCGCCGTGGTGCGTGGCCGTGCCCAGGTGGGACTGCAGGTCATCCTGTACGCCTGGGCCACCGTCGCCTGCTCGCTGCTGCTGATCCCGATCGCCGACATGGGGCTGCTGTACACCTTCGTCGCGCTCGTCACCGGCGGCTGGTTCATCTACGAGACGCACCGCCTGTACAGCCTGGCCATCCGGCACGAGCATGTATCGCCGATGCGCGTCTTCCACGGCTCGATCGCCTACCTGACCCTGCTGTTCGTGGCCGTCGGAATCGACCCGCTGCTGCCGTTCTAATCGGGACCAGCCTCAGCCCGCGCTAGACCCGGCGGGTGAGGCGGGTGTCGATCTTGCCGACATCGGCCGCGTGAATCACGACGGTCACCACGCGTCCGGCCACGACCATCGCCGTACCTGTGAAATCGGAGGCCGTCACGGTGATGGCCGGCAGGGCCGTGTCGTCGACGATCAGGTTCGATCGGTGCGCCAGCGCTAGCTCGATCTCCGCCTGCTGCTGCGTGTGCCGTCCGGCCCAGAGTTCAGACCCGAACTCATAGGGATTCTTGGCATGGTTCATCACGATGTATTGCAAGTGTTGGTTGAGTGCATCACGAATGGGGTCTCCGCCCCGATTTGTTGAACCCGGCACGTCAGTGAAGACGAATCCGCGCAATTCGGCGATGCCGATCGGGCCGGCCGGCGAATCCTCGAACCAGAAATTTCCGCGGGATCGGCGAGCCAGTAATGGGCCTGCGCTTCGAGTGTGCGACCGTGATTGCCGTACCAACTCCAGCCGCGTTCCTGAATGCGCCGTTGCGGCACGAAGCCGAACACCGGCGGTCCGAACAGGGCGAGGCGCGCCGCGTCGTCTGGCGGCTTCGACTTGGCTCCCGGCGCGAGGTGCATGTCTGGAGAATACACCGGAGGCCACCGCCGGGGGAGTGCCGCGCGGCAATTTCCGATCGGGGTATTTGCGCTGCGCCGTGAGGTGCCTTCTTCGGCTCCTTCATGCGTGTGAGATGACGTATTCGGCCCATCTACAGCAGCTCACGGGGCCGAATATGTCGTCTCGCCCGTGCCAGGGCGTGTCCGTGGGGCGAAGGTGTCGTCTCGCGACTCTCGATCGTGTTCAGTTAGCTGCGAGCGCGCTCGTGCATCGTTTCGGGTACCCGGTCCGTGAGGGTGGTCGGAGCCTTGAGGTTCAGCACGACGGCGGTCATCGCCGCGGCGAGCACGCAGGCGAGCACCATGTGCAGCCCGACGAGCACCGGCGGCAGACCCAGGTTTGCCTGCAGCAGGCCGACCACAATCTGGACAAGCTCGACCACGAGTAACGTGACGACGAATTTACGCACGGGCAGCTTGCCTCGAACGGATGCCGCGAGCAGCACGATCGTCAGGACCAGCGTCGCGTAGCCCGGCCAGGCATGCAGGTGCTCGAGCAATTCAGCGTTGAACCCAGTGCGACCAGCCTCGGCGTCACCCGAATGCGGTCCGGAGGCGGTGGTCACGACTCCCATCACCACGGTCAGTGCCACCACGAAACTCGTGGCATGGGCGAGCCCGGCGAAGCCGACCGGAACGACGAGGGCGCGCGGCCCCGACGGGAGGTAGACCCGGTGCACCAGCACGGTGGCGATGCACACCATGATCAGCGAGGCCATGAAATGAAATCCGACGATGAACGGGTTGAGACCGGTCAGCACGGTGACGCCGCCGACGAGGGCCTGGGCGAGAACGCCAACGCCGAGAATGACGGCAAGGTTGAACAGATCCTTGCGCTCGCTGCGCAGTCGCCACAGCAGCACGACGGCCGCTATCGCAATAATGCCGATCAGTCCGGTCATCAGGCGGTTTCCGAACTCAATGACGCCGTGCAGGCCCATCTCCGGCGTCGGCACGAGCGATCCGGCGACACAGGTCGGCCAAGTCGGGCAGCCCAGTCCTGAACCGGTGAGGCGTACGGCGCCTCCGGTTCCGACGATCAGGATCTCCGTCACGAGTGACAGCCAGGCGACGACCCGGATTCGTCGGTCGACAGCGCTCGGTAACCAATCGTGAATTTTCTGGCTGACGACCCGGTATCCTGCGCCGATAGCACTGGACAAGCCCTGATTTTTCCGATTCACCGGTTCTGCTCTCTCTGTCGTGCTTATCATCCGTGCGTTCTGATCGTGCCGTGTCCAAATGTGAATAGACCGGCAAGCACGCGAATCCCGGCGATCAACCTGTAGAATTGAGATATTCATGGAGATCCTTCCCGCGGTCATTCGATCGAGGGATTCAATCCGGGCCGCAGGGCTCGGGTTCATCGCGATACTCCATGAATATTCTAGGTACGCAACGTAGCTGTCCAGACAACCCGTTCCCCCCGTCTCCGTTGGAGGCACCGTGGGAATGACCGGACTAATATCCGGGTTGTGATGGGTAGAGAAGAGGTTAATATGTCGGATGTCCTGCTAGACCGTCCCGACCTTGAGGGGATCGGCACCTACGAATTCGGGTGGGCCGACTCAGACAAGGCCGGAGCATCCGCTCGTCGTGGTATTTCTCCCGAGGTTGTCACTGACATCTCGAACCTGAAATCCGAGCCGGATTGGATGCTGCAGCGACGGCTGAAGGCACTTCAGCTGTTCGAACGCAAGCCCATGCCCACCTGGGGCGCCGACCTCTCCGAGATCGACTTCGACAACATCAAGTACTTCGTGCGGTCCACGGAGAAGCAGGCCCAGACCTGGGAAGACCTGCCCGACGACATTAAGAACACCTACGAGAAGCTCGGTATCCCCGAGGCCGAGCGTCAGCGCCTCGTCTCCGGTGTCGCCGCCCAGTACGAGTCTGAAGTCGTTTACCACCAGATCAACGAAGAGCTCGAAGCTCAGGGCGTCATTTTCATGGACACCGACACGGCGCTCAAGGAACACCCGGAGTTCTTCGAGGAGTACTTCGGCACCATCATTCCCTCCGGCGACAACAAGTTCGCCGCGCTCAACACGGCCGTCTGGTCCGGCGGATCCTTCGTCTACGTCCCCCCGGGCGTGCACGTTGAAATTCCCCTCCAGGCCTATTTCCGCATCAATACCGAGAACATGGGCCAGTTCGAGCGCACGCTGATCATCGCCGACGAGGGCAGCTACGTTCACTACATCGAGGGCTGCACGGCCCCGATCTACAAGTCCGATTCGCTGCACTCCGCCGTGGTCGAGATCGTCGTGAAGAAGAACGCCCGCGTTCGGTACACGACCATTCAGAACTGGTCGAACAACGTCTACAACCTCGTCACCAAGCGGGCCACCGCCGGCGAAGGCGCGACGATGGAGTGGATCGACGGCAACATCGGTTCCAAGGTCACCATGAAGTACCCGTCCATCTACCTGATGGGCGAGCACGCCAAGGGCGAGACGCTCTCGGTGGCCTTCGCTGGCCCCGGCCAGCACCAGGATGCCGGCGCCAAGATGATCCACATGGCTCCCTACACGCAGTCGTCGATCGTCTCCAAGTCCATCGCTCGCGGAGGCGGGCGCAGCGGATACCGCGGTGAGGTTCGAATGGATGCCTCCGCGCACCACTCCGCCAACACCGTGCGCTGCGATGCACTCCTCGTCGATACCTCGTCGCGCTCCGACACCTACCCGTCCATCGACATTCGCGTCGACGATGTGCAGCTCGGTCACGAGGCCACCGTCTCCCGGGTCAGCGCCGAGCAGCTCTTCTACCTGATGAGCCGCGGCATGCCCGAAGATGAAGCCATGGCCATGATCGTTCGCGGATTCATCGAACCGATCGCCCGGGAGCTCCCGATGGAGTACGCCCTCGAACTCAACAAGCTCATTGAAATGGGCATGGAAGGATCCGTCGGCTAAATGTCCGCCGCTTCAGCGCTTTCGAAGAGCGCGTCAACAACTGTGCCCGAATCATCCACACCCGCGCCCGAGTCGGTTCTGCCGGCCGGTCAGCACGGAATCAAGAAACACTCCGACGGACGTTTCGGCTACGTGCCGGTCCAAACCCGATCGGATCGTTTCAAGAGTGTCAACGTCGCCGACTTCGAGACCGTCACCGGCCGCGAAGCCGTCTGGAAGCTCTCGCCCGTCGCGAAGTTCACCGATCTCACCGCCGGTACCCTCGACGGCTCGCGCTACGAGATAACGTCCACCCCGTCGGAGGACGTCTCCGTCGAGTGGGTCCCCAGAACGGATGCCCGCATCGGCACCGCCGGTCTGCCGGAAGAACGCGCCGCCGCGAACGCCTGGGGCGTTTTCGAGGACGCCCTCGCCATCACGGTGAGCGGCGAAGAGGCCAAGGAGATCACGGTCACGCGATCGGCCCTCGGGAACTCCGCCCGCGGCGCGCACACCATCATCGAGGCCAAGCCGTTCAGCCAGGCCACGGTCATCCTGGCGAACACGGGCGACGCCCGGCTGAGCGAAAACGTCGAGATCATCCTCGGCGAGTCCGCCAACCTCACGGTCGTCTCGCTGCAGGAATGGGACGACTCGGCGGTGCACCTGGCCAACCATTTTGCATCCATTGGTCGCGATGCGCGCCTCAAGCACGTCGTCGTTTCGCTCGGTGGCAGCATCGTGCGGGTGAACCCGTCTGTGCGTCTGGCCGGAGCCGGCTCCGACACGCTGCTACTCGGTCTCTACTTCGCCGATGCCGGTCAGCACCTTGAGCAGCAGGTGTACGTCTTCCACGACGCTCCGAAGAGCCGCAGCCGAGTCAACTACAAGGGCGCGCTGCAGGGCCAGGACGCCCGGACGGTCTGGATCGGCGACGTGCTGATCGGCAACAAGGCCGCTGGTACCGACAGCTATGAGCAGAACCGCAACCTCGTGCTCAGCGAGGGCACTCGCGCCGATTCCATCCCGAACCTGGAGATCGAAACCGGCGACATCGTCGGAGCCGGTCACGCCAGTGCCACCGGACGTTTCGACGACGAGCAGCTGTTCTACCTGCAGTCTCGCGGTATCACCGAGGACGAAGCGCGTCGGCTCGTCGTACGCGGATTCCTCACCGAGGTCGTGCAGCAGATCGGTTCCCCGGAACTCGAAGCTCGGTTGCAGCTCGCAATCGAAGCCGAACTTATTGGAACGGACTAAGCATGGCCGCGACGAAGATTTGCGCTCTCGATGAGCTCGAAGTAAACCAGGCCGTCAAGGTCGAAATCGACGGGGTCGCCATCGCCCTTGTGCGTGATGCCGCCGGCGATGTGTTCGCCATCGGTGATACCTGCACGCACGGCGATATCTCCCTGTCAGAGGGATTCGTGGAAGGCCAGACTCTCGAGTGCTGGGCTCACGGTTCGATGTTCTCCCTCACGACCGGCAAGCCGCTCTCGCTGCCGGCCTACGACCCGGTCCCGGTCTACAACGTTGAACTCATCGACGGCTTTGTCTTCGTCGATCCTTCCGTCACCGTCGCGGTCTAGTCACACCTTAAAGCAACCGCCTCACCAGCCATTTTTAGAAAGGGATAAGACATTCATGTCTGTTCTTGAAATTATCGACCTGCACGTCAGCGTCGAGACCGACCAGGGCACCAAGCAGATTCTGCGCGGCGTCAACCTCACCATCAACGAGGGCGAAATCCACGCCATCATGGGCCCGAACGGCTCTGGCAAGTCCACCCTCGCCTACACGATCGCCGGCCACCCCAAGTATCACGTCGAGAGCGGTTCCATCCTCCTCGACGGCGCTGACGTTCTCAAGATGACAGTGGATGCCCGTGCCCGCGCCGGCCTGTTCCTCGCCATGCAATACCCGGTCGAGATCCCCGGAGTCACCGTCACGAACTTCCTGCGCACGGCCAAAACGGCCATCGAGGGCGAAGCCCCGCCGATCCGCACCTGGATCAAGGATGTGCGCGAGTCGATGGCCAACCTGCGAATGGACAAGGCTTTCGCCGAGCGCAACGTCAACGAGGGCTTCTCCGGTGGCGAGAAGAAGCGCAACGAGATCCTGCAGCTTGAACTTCTCAAGCCCAAGTTCGCCGTACTCGACGAGACCGACTCCGGCCTCGACGTTGACGCGCTCAAGGTCGTCTCCGAGGGAGTCAACCGTGCCAAGGCCAACACCGGCCTTGGACTGCTGCTCATCACGCACTACACGCGCATCCTGCGCTACATCCACCCAGACTTCGTGCACGTCTTCGTCAACGGACGCATCGCCGAACAGGGCGGCCCCGAGCTCGCCGACCGCCTCGAGGACGAAGGCTACGATCGCTTTCTTGTCCCGTCGAACGTAGGCTAGTCGTATGGTCTCAACACTCAGTCCGGCCCGCTTCGACGAAATCGAAGAGGCTCTCAAGGACGTCATGGACCCGGAGCTCGGCATCAATGTCGTCGACCTTGGACTCATCTATGACCTCGGCTGGGACGACGAGAATGACGCGCTCATCGTGCACATGACGCTCACCTCGGCCGGCTGCCCGCTGACCGACGTGATCGAGGAGCAGACGGCAGAGGCGCTCGATGGCGTCGTCGACCAGTTCCGCATCAACTGGGTCTGGATGCCGCCGTGGGGTCCGGAGAAGATCACCGACGATGGTCGCGACATGATGCGAGCTCTCGGCTTCGCTATGTAGCTCTAGTTCTATCTTGAAGGCCCCGCCTGCACCGCAGGCGGGGCCTTTGGTCTGCCTGGTTCGGGTCGCGCCGAAACCTCAATGTCTGAGCAGTAGCAGGTGACCCGTCCCGGCGCGTCACACCACGACATCCGCTTTAGAAAAGGTTTCTACTCAGTAGAACGGTATGCTAGTTGTATGGATACAGGGGAAAACGGGGCCATGAGGCGGCGTGCGGCACAGGCGGCGAGTACGCGGGCGGAGATTGTTATGGCGGCGGGGCGCCTCATGCTCGAGCGCGGATACGTGGGCACCTCGGTCGCGGCGATCGCGGCGGAGGCTGGCGTGGTGGTGCAGACCATCTACAACTCCGTGGGGTCGAAGGCGGAATTACTCGCGGCGGTTCTTGATCGAGTGGCCGCGGAACCGGGGGCACCGGCGTTGCTATCGGGGGCCACACGCGAACGCATTGCCGAGGCGCGAACGGCGACCGAGGTCATCCGCATTCTGGCCCGGTCAAGTGCGCTCGTGAATGAGCGCACCTCGGGCATTCTGCGCATCGTCAGCGAAGCGGCCGTTGTCGATCCGGACGTGGGGGAGTTCGAGCAGAAACGGGATGCTGCCCGGCTGCACGGCTTCGGCGAAGTGGCGGCTGCGCTTCGGGAAAAGCGCGGACTGCGCGGTGGCATCAGCGACCACGAGGCGGCCGCGACGATGTGGGCGCTGGCCCACCCGCACACGTTTCGTACCCTCGTGCTGTCCCTCGGCTGGTCGACGGAGGCGTACCTGAATTGGCTGGAAAAGTCGCTTCTGGCGTCCCTGCTGTAGGCGCCGTGTGCCGAGCACAGCCTGAGGGCAAATATACTAGTGAGTTGGACCGCTCTGGCCCACCCACACTTCACACCCGTACAAACACTTCGAATGGACTATTGCTGTGCTCAACGTGCAAGATCTCGAAATCCGCGTTGGAGCCCGCGTGCTCATGGAGGGCGTCAACTTCCGCGTCGCGAGCGGCGACAAGATCGGCCTCGTCGGCCGTAACGGTGCCGGCAAGACGACGCTGACGAAGACCCTCGCCGGGGAGACAAACCCGACCAAGGGTTCGATCAGCCACTCCGGCGAGATCGGCTACCTGCCGCAGGACCCGCGCGCGGGCGACCCGAGCATGCTTGCCCGTACGCGCATTCTGGACGCCCGCGGCCTCGGCACCATTGCCCTGGGCATGCAGGAGTCCAGCATGGCCATGGCCGATCCCGATCCCAAGATCGCCGCCGCCGCCATGAAGAAGTACGGGCGTTTGACCGATGAGTTCAACGGCCTTGGCGGCTACGCCGCCGAAGCCGAAGCCGCATCCATTGCCAGCAACCTGAAACTGCCGGACCACATTCTCGACCAGGCTTTGAGCACCCTCTCCGGTGGCCAGCGTCGTCGCATCGAACTCGCTCGCATCCTGTTCTCGGCCGCCGAGATGATGATCCTCGACGAGCCCACCAACCACCTCGACGCCGACTCGGTGGCGTGGCTGCGCGAGTTCGTCAAGAACTACAAGGGCGGCTGCATCATCATCAGCCACGACATTGAACTCGTCGGCGAAACGGTGAACCGGGTCTTCTACCTCGATGCGAACCGCATGATGATCGACATCTACAACATGAACTGGAAGAACTATCTCCTCCAGCGCACAGCGGATGCCGACCGCCGCAAGAAGGAACGCTCGAACGCCGAGAAGAAGGCCTCGACCCTGCAGCTGCAGGCCGCGAAGTTCGGGGCCAAGGCCAGCAAGGCCGCCGCAGCCCACCAAATGGTGGCCCGGGCCGAGAAGCTGCTCTCCGGCCTCGACGCCGTGCGTGCCGTTGAACGCGTTGCCAAACTGCGCTTCCCCGAGCCAGCGCCGTGTGGTCGCACACCGCTTATGGCCAAGGACCTCTCGAAGAGCTATGGTTCCCTCGAAATCTTCACCGCGGTCGACCTCGCGATCGACCGTGGATCCAAGGTCGTCATCCTTGGCCTCAACGGTGCCGGAAAGACCACCCTGCTGCGCATGCTCGCCGGCGTTGATGAATCCGACACCGGTTCCATCGAACCCGGTCACGGTTTGCGCATTGGTTACTACGCCCAGGAACACGAAACCATCGACGTGAAGCGTTCGGTGCTCGAGAACATGGTCTCCTCCTCGCCGAGCATCACCGAGATGGAAGCACGTCGGGTGCTCGGTTCGTTCCTGTTCACCGGCGATGACTCGAACAAGCCGGCCGGCGTACTCTCCGGTGGCGAGAAGACCCGGCTGGCCCTGGCCATGATCGTGGTCTCCGGTGCCAACGTGCTGCTGCTCGATGAGCCCACTAACAACCTCGACCCGGCCAGCCGCGAAGAGATCCTCGACGCCCTCGCCCACTACGCCGGCGCCGTCGTTCTGGTCAGCCACGATGAGGGCGCCGTGCAAGCCCTCAACCCCGAGCGCGTCCTGATCATGCCCGAGGGCACAGAGGACCACTGGAACAAGGACTACCTCGACCTGATCGAGCTGTCTTAAGCAACTCCGTGACCCGGTCACCCGTCGGTGACCCAGGCAAAAGGACTAGAGCGTGATATCGATGAGAACGCCACTGCGCATCGCGCTGGTCTGCCTGCACACCTCGCCGGGCACGGACCCTGGCTCCGGCGATGCCGGCGGTATGAACGTCGTCGTGCGGCATCAGGCCGAGCAGCTGGCCGCCCTTGGTCACCGTGTGACGATTCTGACTCGGCGGTCAGCGGCGGATCAGCCCGAATCGCAACAGCTGGCCGAGGGCCTCACGCTGCGGTTTCTGGCCGCCGGGCCCGACCGAGCGCTGTCCAAGGGCACGCACGAGAACTATATCGATGAGTTCTCCGACCGGCTCAACGCTCTCGAGCCGGTCGACATCATCCACTCGCATCACTGGTTTTCCGGCATGGCAGCGCTTCCGGTCGCCCGCAACTGGGGCGTCCCGCACGTTCAGAGTTTCCATAGCATTGCAGCGGATGATGCGTCTCCGCTTTCGGCCGGAGAACGCGCCGAATCACCGGGACGGATGCGCGGAGAAGCGCGGCTGGCGCGGGAGTCCGACGCGCTGGTGGCGATCAGTGCGGCGGAGGCCGCCACGATTTCCGGGCGGCTCGGCGGCTCGGCGAGCCGAACCAGCATCGTGCTCCCGGGGGTGGACAGCAACCTGTTTTCACCCTCACGCCAGCCCGCCGGCAGCGCGGACGACCGCGGTTACGCCGTCGTCGCCGCGCGTTTGCAGCCGTTGAAGGGCCTTGATCTGGCGATTCAGGCCATCGCGGCACTGCCGGCGGGCCTGCGTCCCGACCTAGTTGTTGCCGGTGATGCCTCGGTCGACTACTCCGGTTACGTTGAGGAGCTACATCAGCTCGCCGAACGGGCCGGTCTGTCCGGTATCCGCTTTGTTGGGCCGCAGTCCCATGCGCACCTGGCTGAACTGTTTCGCGGTGCGCGCCTGGTGCTCGTGCCTTCGCACTCGGAAACATACGGTCTGGTGGCACTGGAAGCGGCCGCGAGCGGTGTGCCCGTCGTCGCTTCGGCGGCCGGTGGCCTGCGTGAAGCAGTTGTCGATGGGATCACCGGACTGGTCCTGGAATCCCGCGAACCGCGGGTCTGGGCCGACGCGATGGCGCAGATCCTGTCCGATCCGACCCTGGCACGCGAACTGTCGCTGGCTGCTCGCAAGCATGCCCTCGGCCTGGATTGGAACCGTTCGGCAGCGTCGCTGGTTCGGGTGTACCGCGGTCTCCTCGACGAGGCGACCGAGGCTCGGCAGAACCACCGCGCCGTCGCCTGAGGAGCCGTCTCGGCGGGCTCGACCAGCGAAGTGGACCAGCTCGAGAGTAGAGGTGGCTAGCCCCGTTGCCGGTCGAGCAGCTCGTCTTCAATCTCGGCATCATTGCGTGGCTTCGCCGCGCGCTTGCGGGCGCGTTCCTCGGCGCGTTCGCGCTCCTCGGGGTCCTCAGCATTGACGCTGCGGTATTCTTCGCGCAGGGCCCAGCCGAGTCCGATGAAGGCGAGTAGCCCGAATACGAACCACTGGAACGCATAGGACAGGTGTGGGCCCTCATCGCGGATCGGTTTCAGCACGGCGGCCGGGCGCTTCTCGGTCGCCGCGGGGCTCTCGGTGTCCATCAGGCCGTACGCGCCGGTATAGGTCGGGGCATTGAGTCGTTCGGCGATGGTAGTGAGGTTGATGGTCGCGACCTGGTTGCCGCTGGCCGTGCGGCCGGGCAGATCGGGTTCGCTGGCCTTGAGCCGGGCCACCACGGTGACCGTTCCGGAGGGCGCCGCCGGAACGGTGTCAGGAGCATCCTGTTCCTGCCCGGTGGGCAGCCAGCCGCGGTTGACGATAAAGATCGTGCCGTCGGTAAGCAGCAATGGGGTCAGTACTTCGAAGCCCGGGTTCACGTTGAGCGGGCGGTTGCGCGCGAGCATCTCGTCAGCGGTGAGGTAGGTTCCGGTCAGTTCCACCGGCATCCACTTTTGCGATTCGTCGAAGGCGGCCGGGTCTTCAAGAGCCTCGGCGACGGGCACCGGGTTCGAGTCGAAGTTGGAATCAATCTTGAACAGCTCGGTCAGTGCCTCATCGCGGCGGGCCAGCTGCCAGAACCCCAGCCCGGCGCAGACTGCGGCGAACAGCATGGTCAGCACGAGATATCCGGCCCAGCGGCGGCTGAAGGCGAACTTCCAGCCCGTCATCGCTGGGCTCCGGAGGAGTCGGGCGTGCACGTCTCGAGTGCGCTCACCGTCAGCGGAAAGTCCCGTGCGGCCAGGAATTCGCGCAGGTAGTCCACGTGTTCGTCGCAGGCCAGCCAGGTTTTCACCCGATCAGCAGAGTGGATGCGCGGGTTGCGCCAGTCCAGCCGCCACCCTCCTGCAGCGCGGCAGTCCGCCCGCGAACAAGTCGTAGATTCCAGAGGTCGACCCAGGCCTATCATCGGACTGCCGCCAGCAACCGCGTCCGCACTCACTTGACCTCGTCGTTGCCGCGGTAGAGCTCGACGCCGCCGGGCCGGAGCACTTCTGCTGCCGGAGGAGAAATTTTCACGGTCGCGACCACGACAGCAAAGTACGGCAGCAGAATAGCGCCGAGCGCGCAGACCACGAGCCACCAACCTTGTACGAAGAGCATGAGCACAATGCAGATGACACGCACTCCCATAGCAATCGAGTATTTGATCATTCGGTTGCGGCGTTCAACCTCGGGGGAGGCGGGGAGGGAGGTGATCGACTGCTGCTTCATAGGTCCATCGGGTTCGTCTACGGTGGAAACTCCACCTCTTCAAGACTACGTCTGCCCGGCGACTTTGTGGCACGCCTTAAACTTGAATTTGCCGGGTGTTTCCTTGAACCCGATTTACGATACCCAGCGCACCAGGACAGGAACATCATGACAACGACTCGAACAGTGCTCGTCACCGGCGGCAACCGTGGAATCGGCTTCGCCATCGCTGAGGAGTTTCTGGCCCAGGGACATCGGGTTGCCGTGACGTCCCGCTCCGGTCATGGACCGTCCGGCAGCCTCACAGTGCGGGCCGACGTGACAGACGCCGCATCCATTGACGCCGCCTTCACCGAGATCGAAGCGACCTACGGCCCGGTCGAGGTTGTCGTGGCCAATGCCGGAATCACCCGCGATACCCTGCTCATGCGCATGTCAGAGGATGATTTCACCGCCGTTATCGACACCAACCTCAGTGGTGCCTTTCGCGTGGTCAAGCGCGCGAGCAAGGGGATGCTCAAGGCCCGATTCGGGCGCATCGTGCTGATCTCCAGCGTCGTCGGCCTGTACGGCTCGGCCGGGCAGGTGAATTACTCGGCGTCGAAGAGCGGCCTGATCGGCCTGGCCCGCTCGGTCACCCGCGAACTCGGGGCCCGCGGAATCACCGCGAACGTGGTCGCTCCCGGCTTTATCGAAACCGATATGACCGCTGCCCTGCCCGAAGCGCAGCAGGCCGACTACAAACGCAATATTCCAGCCGGCCGGTTCGCCACGCCGAGCGAGGTTGCGCGCGTCGTCAGCTGGCTGGCCGGCGATGATGCCGGCTACATTTCCGGTGCGGTCATTCCCGTCGACGGCGGCCTCGGCATGGGGCACTGACCGTCCTTTTGCAGCTGTCCGTTCAGCCGCGCAGGCCGAGAAGCGGCAGCACCTGGCTGAGGTCGCACAGGTCGATCACCAGGTCGGCCTCACGTTTCACCCGCGGTTTCGCGTTGAACGCGACGGCGAGTCCGGCCGCGTCCATCATGCGCAAGTCGTTGGCACCATCCCCGACCGCAATAGTCTGCGCGAGCGCGATCTGCTCCAGTGCGGCCCATTCGCGCAGGGCGACAGCCTTGGCCTCGGCGTCGATGATCGGTCCGATAACGCGACCGGTCAGGTGGCCGGCCTGCACCTCAAGCCGATTAGCCCGCCAATGATCCAGCCCCAGCTCGGCGGCCAGGGGGTCGAGCAGTTCATGAAAGCCGCCGGACACCACCCCGACCACGCCACCGCCGGCATGAATGCCCGCGATCAGTTCGGGCACGCCGTCGGTCGGGCGGATGCGTCGCCCCACGTCGGCAAAAACGCTCTCCGGCAGCCCCGTCAAGGTCAACACCCGCTCACGCAGGCTCTCGGCAAAGTCGAGCTCACCGCGCATGGCACGGTCGGTCACCTCGGCGACGCGCTCGCGCACGCCGGCGGCATCCGCGAGCAGCTCAATCACCTCGTCTTGGATGAGGGTGGAGTCGGCGTCCAGAACGACGAGAAAACGTGCTGCGCAGCTAACGATCACGGAGTAACGAGCACGCCCTTACCGACGACGGTGATGCCGGATTCGGTCACGCTGAAGCCCCGCGCCAGGTCACGATCCCGGTCGACACCGACGGTGGCGCCAGCTTCGACGATGACTTCCTTGTCAAGGACGGCGCGCCGCACGATGGCGCCGGGTCGAATCTGCACCCGGTCGAAGATGATGGAGTCCACGACCTCGCAGGCGGAGCCGATCGATGTCCAGGGGCCGAGCACGCTGCGCTCGATGTGCGCGCCGGAGATGACACAGCCCAGCGACACGATCGAGTCGATCATGGTGCCGAGGGCGCCCTGGCCGTCGCGCACGAACTTGGCCGGCGGCGAATTCAACTGCATGCTGAAAATCGGCCATTCCTGGTTGTACAGGTTGAACACCGGCAGGGCCGAAATGAGGTCCTGGTGAGCCTCAAAAAACGAGTCGATCGTTCCCACGTCGCGCCAGTAGTAGCGGTCGCGATCGGTCGACCCGGGTACTTCGTTTCGCTTCAGGTCATAGACGCCGGCGTCGCCACGCGAGACGAAATCGGGAATAATGTCGCCGCCCATGTCGTGGCTGGAGTCGGTGCGCTCACCGTCACGCAGCACGGCTTCGATCAGGGCATCGGTGTTGAAGACGTAGTTGCCCATCGAGGCGAATACCTCGTGCGGGGCATCGGCGAGTCCGACGGCATCTTTGGGCTTTTCACGAAAGTCGCTGATTCGATCCGGGGTGGCGGCATCCACTTCGATGACGCCGAACTGGTCGGCGAGACCGATCGGCTGGCGGATGGCCGCGACGGTGGCGGACAGCCCCGACGCGATGTGGGCGTCGATCATCTGACTGAAGTCCATGCGGTAGACGTGGTCGGCACCGACCACGACGACAATGTCGGGCTTTTCATCGTGAATGAGGTTGAGGCTCTGCAGAATGGCATCGGCGGAGCCACTGAACCAGCGCTTGCCGAGGCGCTGCTGCGCCGGCACCGAGGCGATGTACGAGTTGAATAACCCACCCGAGACATGCCAGGTCTGCGACACGTGGCGGTCCAGGCTGTGTGACTTGTACTGCGTCAGCACGACGATCTGGGTCACGCCCGAGTTGATCAGATTGGAGAGGGCAAAATCCACCAGGCGGTAATGCCCGCCAAAGGGGACGGCAGGCTTCGCCCGGTCTTCGGTCAACGGCATCAGCCGTTTTCCCTCACCACCCGCGAGCACGATTCCAAAGATCTTCTTGGCCTTCATGTGTACAGAGTAGGGCCTCCCCGGCAAGCCGACTCGCAACATGGCTGTGCGCCGTGTCGCCCTGCGCTACCTTTGCTCCATGCGAGTGGATCTGATGACCAAGGAATACCCCCCGGAAATCTATGGGGGAGCCGGTGTACACGTGACCGAACTGGTGCGAGCGCTCCGGCATGACATCGAGGTGTCCGTTCGGTGCTTCGGCGCGCCGCGTGACGACCTCGACACGTTCGCCTACGACGTTCCCGCGCAATTGGCCGACGCCAATGCGACCCTGGGCACCCTCGGGGTCGACCTGCAGATGGCGCAGGACGCCGCTGGCGCCGATCTGGTGCACTCTCACACCTGGTACGCGAATGCGGCCGGGCACCTCGCCCAAATGCTGCACGACATCCCGCACGTGGTCACGGCGCACAGCCTGGAGCCATTGCGACCGTGGAAGGCCGAGCAGCTCGGCGGCGGCTATCGGGTGTCGAGCTGGATCGAGAAAACCGCCTTTGAAGCAGCGGATGCTGTGATCGCCGTCAGCGACGGCATGCGTAGCGATATCCTGCGCAGCTACCCCGCACTCGACGCCAGCCGGGTGCACACGGTCTACAACGGCATCGATCTTGAGCGGTGGAAACCGACCAGGGATGACGATTTTGTGCGCGGCCTGGGAATAGACCCCGAGCGCCCCTCCGTCGTCTTCGTGGGACGCATCACCCGACAGAAGGGCCTGCCCTACCTGTTGCGTGCGGCGCAGTTGCTGCCGCCGGAGGTGCAATTGGTGCTGTGCGCGGGCGCACCGGACACGCCCGGAATTCTCGCCGAGGTTACGGCCGGTGTCGAATCCCTGCAGCAGGAACGCTCCGGCGTGGTCTGGATCAACCGGCTGCTGGCCCAGCACGAGCTCGCCGCGGTCCTGACGCAGGGAACGGTGTTCGTCTGCCCGTCTATTTACGAGCCCCTCGGAATCGTCAATCTTGAGGCCATGGCCTGCGGCCTCGCCGTGGTCGGTACCGCAACCGGTGGAATCCCCGAGGTCGTCGCTGACGGCGAGACCGGGCGTCTCGTGCCGATCGAGCAGTTCACCGACGGCACCGGAACGCCCCTGCACCCCGAACAGTTCGTCGCCGACCTGGCCCGCACCCTCACCGAGGTCGTGAGCGATCCGGCTCGCGCGGCCGAGATGGGGCGCGCCGGTCGGGTCCGTGCCGAGCAAGTATTCGGCTGGGCTCAGATCGCCACCCGCACACGGGAGATCTACGCCGCCCTGCTCTGAGCTGGCCGTATCTGCTGCCTCGGCGCGTCCCACTGCGACGCGCCGAGGCAGGTTCGCACGGTCTGTCGGCAAGCGCGGCGCCCGATAACATGGCTGTATGGTCAACGTTTTGCATTTCACCGACGTCTCCGTCGTCCGGGGTGGCACCGCCATCCTCGACTCAGTGAATTGGAGCGTCGACGACGACCAACGCTGGGTGATTCTCGGCCCCAACGGTGCCGGCAAGACCACCCTGTTGCAGATCGCCGCCGCCTTCATGCACCCGTCGACCGGGCAGGCCGAGGTGCTCGATGAGACCCTCGGTGGAACGGATGTCTTCGAGCTGCGGCCCCGTATCGGCTTCGCTTCGACCGCCATGGCGCGCAAGGTTCCCGGCAACGAAAAGGTCATCGACGTTGTCATGACGGCCGCGTACTCGGTGACTGGCCGCTGGAATGAAGAATATGCAACCATCGATGAACGCCGTGCCCAGCGCGTTCTGCAGGAATGGAACCTCGATCACCTCGCCGATCGCAAGTTCGGCACCCTCAGTGACGGCGAGCAGAAGCGGGTGCAAATCGCCCGCTCGGTCATGACCGATCCGGAGATGCTGCTGCTCGATGAGCCCGCCGCGAGCCTGGACCTCGGTGCCCGGGAATCCCTGCTGCAGCTGCTGAGTGGTTTTGCCCGCGAGACGAACTCTCCGGCCATCATCATGGTGACCCATCACGTCGAAGAAATTCCCCTCGGATTCACGCACGTACTGCTGTTGTCGCAGGGCAAGATCGTCGCCGCCGGCCCGATCGCTGAGGCGCTCACCGCCACGGCGCTCAGCGAGACCTTCGGTCTCAAGATTGAGCTCACCGAGACAGATGGACGCTACGCGGCACGAGCGATCTAGGGCGGTTGCTTTCGCCGCGCGCCCAGCGCTCCAAAGCCACGGTGTTCTGCTAAAGTTAGTGGCTGGCCATTTGGCCAACCAGCTTGTCGCCTCCTGGGGCTGCGGGCCCAACATTCGAACAGCACTGTGACCAGTTACAAGTCTGTTCACCAGAAGTGCAAAAGGAAATTCTCATGAAGTCTGACATCCACCCCGAGTACGCTCCCGTGGTCTTTCGCGACCTCGCCTCCGGTGCGACCTTCCTGACTCGTTCGACGGTCTCCAGCAAGAAGACCATCGAGTGGGAAGACGGAACCACGTACCCGGTCATCGACGTGGAAATCTCCTCCGAGTCGCACCCGTTCTACACGGGCAAGCAGCGCATCATGGACTCCGCCGGACGCGTGGAGAAGTTCAACTCGCGCTACAAGGGTTTCGGCAAATAGGCCCTGTTTTTTAGTTCCAACGAAAAAGCGACCAGCCTCGGCTGGTCGCTTTTTCGTATCTGGAGTTGGTTGCTTAGCGCTGGTCCTAGTTAGCGCTGGTCCTAGTTAGCGCTGGGGCCAGGCAGTATCGGCCAAAAATTCGGGATCGCGGCCGCGGCGCATGTATTCCTGAAAGCTTTCGGCCTGCTGGCGATACCAAGTGACCTGCAGGGCGTGCATCTCATCGAGGGTGGTCGGCAGGGCCACGCGGTGCGCGCGGTGAATCGCCTGGGCGACCCGGCCGGCGGCGATCGCATCCGCACCGGCATCGTGCGCGTCATCGAGGCTGACACCGTAGAACGCGCTCGTCACTTCGAGGGTGCGCTTCCCCTTGCGGTACTTGTCGACGGCCTTGTCAATGACGAGGGGGTCGACCACCGGGCTGGGGGAGACGAGCGGGGCGATGCCATAGCGCACGGCTTCACGATTGAGCAGGGTGAGGTCGTACGGGGCGTTGTAGGCGACGATGGGCAGTCCGTCGGCCAGGTGCGCGCGAAGTGCCGCAACGATCTCGGCGACGGCTTCGGTGGCGACGCGACCGTGTTGCACGGCGTGCTCCGTGGTGATGCCGTGCACGTTGGTGGCACCGGCGGGAATCTCAACGCCCGGATCGACGAGCCAGTCGATGCGCTCGACGGCGGTGCCGCTCGCGTCGAGGACTGCGACGGTGGCCGACACGATGCGGCAGGATTCTACGTCGATGCCGGTGGTCTCAAGGTCGAATACGGCGAGGTGATCGCTCCAGGTGCTCATACTTCAACCCTAGGGCCGACCACCGACACACTTCCGCGGCGCCACTCTCCGGCGAGAGAACGGGCCGCGAGCGCTGAGATCGACCTAGGAGTTGCGGGTGGCTCACGTCCGGCGTAGGTGGTCGGTACGCGGGGCACAATGCTGGACTTCGGCGCCGCAGTGTCTGTTGCCAGCAACCAACGCGGTTGCGTCCCGGAGTGGGGTCAGCTATCGGCGGGGAATTCGTTAGAGCCGAATGCGACGGTTGATGACATTCTCGGCGCTCTCGCGCATGGTGTGGTTGCGGGCGCGGGCATCCGCTCGTAATCTCTTGAAGGCTTCGTCCATGTCGACGGTGCTGAGCTGGGCGATGACCCCCTTGGCCTGTTCAATCACGATGCGGCTGTTGAGGGCACGTTGCAGCTGTTCGTTGACCACGGCGTCTTCGCGCACGGTGCGTTCCTGCAGAATGCTGATCGTTGCAACGTCAGCCATGGCCTGGCCGATAGCAGCGTCTTCGGGTGTGACATCGCCGGTCTCGGTACGGAACAGATTGAGAGCGCCGATCGCCCGGTTACGTACCCGCATGGGAATGGCGTGCACCGAGCGGAAACCCTGGGACAGCGCGGCCGCCTTGAAAACGGGGTAGGTATCG
Source organism: Cryobacterium sp. Hh11 (assembly GCF_004404045.1). Lineage (NCBI taxonomy): Bacteria > Bacillati > Actinomycetota > Actinomycetes > Micrococcales > Microbacteriaceae > Cryobacterium > Cryobacterium sp. Hh11. The sequence continues at coordinate 187,014 of NZ_SOHF01000015.1, forward strand.
CCGGAAGCAGCGATATCGCCCATGGTGACGACCTTGCCGGTGAGGTAACAGTCAACGCACGGCCCGGCGCCGGCCTGCTGTTGCAAAACTTCGACGAGATAACTTTCCTCGCTGGTTGAGGCGACGACCTGCAGTTCGCCGCTCGGATCGGCCAGCAGGAGGCCGGCAGCTGAGGCGTCGAGCAACTCAACGCATTCCTCGACGAGGGTGTGCAGCACGTCGAGAACGTCATATTCGCCCACCAGAGTGTCCGTCAACTTCACGAAGGCGGCGCTCACCATCGAGGCACGAGTCTGAGTGACCATGGGTTAATTCTATGACCTTTCCTGTTTTTTTACTCGGTTTCCGGCGTGAACTGCAACCGCCGCGCAACCACGTCACCGGCGATCGTGCGCACGGTCTTGCCGTGCGCAAACGCGTGCCCGCGCAGGAGTAGCAGCGCATCCGTCGGCGTGACATTCATCTGCACGAGCACCATGCCGGTGGCCTGATGAATTTCCCGCCTCGACAGGGGAGAAGCCTCCGTAATCGTCGCTGACGCGGTGGATTCCTTGACCCGAAGCAGCCGATCCAACAGGTTCCAGGCGGTTTGGTTGGCCAGGACCAGTGCTTTCGCCCGGTCGGTGCGATCCAGCGCTCCGGAGGTGGTGCTGTAGAGCTCGACGATGCCCACATCGAGCGCGCCGAGGGTGAGTGGAAAAACGTAGAGCGCCTCCACCTCGGTGTCCAAAAGTGCCGAGAAAAAGACCGGCCAGAGCGGATGCTCACCCTCGCGCACCCGAGGTTCGAGCACGGGAATGCGCGTGCGCGCCGCCTCCCACCGGGGGCCTTCGCCCAAATCGAACTGAAGCTCATCGAGGCGAGCGGCCAGCCCATCGGTGGCGCAGACAACCGTTTCGGGAACGGCCCCGCCAAAGACCGAAACCGCAGCGCCGGTGACCGGCAACGCGTCGAGAAATTTGGCGCACAGCGCCACGTCTTCGACGCCACAATCTGAGCTGGACAATTCAGGCACGATCGACCGGCCTCCAGACCTAGGACGACAGCTTGCTAGTCCTAAGGATACGTGCCATCGGTTGCGGCAACAAGGACAGCGGATGAGCTTTTGCCGAGCTCGCAGCATCCGGTTATCTGCGGCAGCATTCGTTTAATTGCCTGTCAACCGCAGTGCAGCCAGTAGAAGCTCTGCGCACCCAGGGTGAGCGTGAGCGATCCTTCGTCATTGAAGCTCGGAAAGACTGCTCCACCGAACAGGTCGTACAACCGCGTTCCGGCCATGTCGACGTCGTCGATCGTGAACGCGACCGGGTTGTGCGAGAAACTGAACACGCACAGCACGGTTTCGGGCTGGTCGCCAAACATGGAGCCGGAGCCGGCGTAGCTGCGGGTGAACACCAACACCGATTCGTGGTTGGTATTGAGCACGCGGATCGTGCCGAGTCCGAAGGTCTGGTGTGCCTTACGCACGTGGATCACATTGCGAATCCAGTGCAGGAGCGAACCGGACTGGGCCAGCTGCGACTCCACGTTGGTCTGGGTGAAGTTGTAGACGAGGGACTGCACAACGGGCAGAAATAGCTTGCCGGGATCGGCATCCGAAAAACCGGCATTGCGGTCGGGGGTCCACTGCATCGGCGTACGCGAACTGTCCCGGTCGGGAAGCCAGATGTTGTCGCCCATGCCGATCTCATCGCCGTAGTACAGAAACGGGCTGCCAGGCAGGGCAAACAGCAGGGCGTGGGCCAGTTCCAGCTCGGCCCGCGAATTGTCGAGCAGCGGGGCGAGCCGTCTGCGGATGCCGATATTGGCGCGCATCCGCGGGTCGTAGGCGTACCAGCCGTACATAGCCTGCCGGTATTCCTCGCTGACCATTTCGAGGGTGAGCTCGTCGTGGTTGCGCAGGAATACGCCCCAGCCGGCGCCCTCGGGGATGTCGGTCGTTTCGGAGAGCACTCGCACCAGTTCGTTGGCCTGCTGGGAACGTAAAGAGTAGAAAATGCGTGGCATGACCGGAAAGTCGAACGCCATGTGGCATTCCGGTTCTTCCTCGGTGCCGAAGAAGGCAGCGACCTCGCGGGGCCATTGGTTGGCCTCGGCGATCATGACTCGGCCAGGATAGTCGCGGTCGACCATGGCCCGCAGACGCTTGACGAACTCGTGAGTCGGCGGCTCGCCCTCACCGTTGCCCTCTTCGGACTCGAACAGGTAGGGGATCGCGTCGAGCCGAAAGCCGTCGACGCCGAGGTCGAGCCAGAAGCGGATGACGTCGAAGATCGCCTCCTGCACGGCCGGGTTTTCAAAGTTGAGGTCGGGCTGGTGCGAGAAGAAGCGGTGAAAAAAGAACTGCCGACGTACCGGGTCGAACGCCCAGTTCGATTCCTCGGTGTCGGTGAAGATGATGCGAATGTTGGGGTACCGCTCGTCGGTGTCACTCCAGACATAGAAGTCGCCGTAGGGCCCGTCCGGGTCTTCACGGGACTGCTGAAACCATTCGTGCTGGTCCGAGGTGTGGTTGAGCGGAAAATCGATCACGATGCGCATGTTACGTTCGTGCGCCTTGGTGACGAGATCCTTGAATTCCTCGAGGGTACCGAACTCCGGCAAAATCGTGCGGTAGTCGGCCACGTCGTAACCGCCGTCTTTCAGCGGAGAGTTGAAGAACGGCGGAATCCACAGGGCGTCGATTCCGAGCCACTGCAGGTAGTCGAGCTTCGATACCAGCCCGGAGAGATCGCCGGATCCATCGGCGTTGCTGTCCACGAAGGAACGAACCATCACCTCGTAGAAGACGGCGCGGCGATACCACAGCGGGTCGAGGGCCAATCCGGGTAACTGAATGGGGGCGGTGAAACTCACGGCTGTCCTTCCGTCCCCGCAAAGGGCTCTCTCTCGTTGCGCGTCGTGGCTTGAGTCTAGATCGAGCGATCCGGTTCAGGTCCAGCTTTGCGGAAGTCTCCCGCCTAAACTAGGGCCGGTGATCGTTTCTTCTCCCTACGACAAAGTCCTGGCTGGCCTGACGGTGCGCGAACTCACGGCATCCGTTCTCGGTGCGAACGGGCGAAGCAGCGCCACCCAATACTGGGAATACGGCGACCCCGCCGCCACGACCACTCTGGTTCTCGTGCACGGGTTTCGCGGCGATCACCACGGACTGCAACTGGTCGTGGCCGAGATGCTCGGTGCCGGTGAATTGTCCAGGGCCGTCGAAACGGATGCCGCAGCTCCCGCCCTGCGCATCATCGCACCGGACCTGCCCGGATTCGGCCGGTCGGAGCCGCTCCCCGACGGGGACCATTCCCTGGCCGGATACGCCCGCTGGCTGCGCGAATTTCTCAAGGTACTGGCCCCCACGGGGCGTCTGGTCGTGCTCGGGCATTCCTTCGGGTCGATCGTGGTCGCCGCGGCCGTCGCCGAGGGGCTGGCCGCCGACGACGTCGTTCTGGTCAACCCGATCGCCGCCCCGGCATTGTCCGGACCGCGCGGAATTCTGACCCGACTGGCCGTCTTCTACTACTGGGCCGCAGCATCCCTTCCGGAACGGTGGGGCTACGCTCTGCTGCAGAACCGGGCTATCGTGCGCGTCATGAGCGTGAGCATGGCGAAAACGCGGGACCCGGCGTTGCGGCGCTGGATCCACAACCAGCACGATCGATACTTCAGCGCCTTCGCAAACCGTCAGGTGGTCATGGCGGCGTTCACCGCTTCGGTCAGCCACGACGTGAGCGAATTTGCGGCACGCATTCGGCAACCGACGCTGTTGATCGCGGCCGACCGCGACGACATCACACCGCTCGACGCGCAATATCGGTTGCAGAGCTTGTTCCCGAACGCGACCTTGCGCGTCGTCGACAACGTGGGTCACCTCATCCACTATGAAACGCCGAAACCGGCGGCCACCTACATTCGTGAATTTCTTGCCGAGGAGCGACCGGAGTGAAAATCGTGGTCGACTGCCGGTACGTCCGTTTGGATCAGCACGACGGCATCAGCCGGTACACCGCTGGTTTGGTGACCGAACTCGGCCGGCTGCATCCGCTCACCATGCTGATCAGCGACCATCGGCAACTGGCGATGTTGCCGGCCTTGCCGTGGCAGCTTGTGCGGGCACCGACCAGTCTGCTCGAACCGCTGATCGCGCTGTCGGTCAACCGGTTGAAGCCCGACGTGGTGTTCAGTCCGATGCAGACCATGGGCTCGTGGGGCCGCAAGTATCGGCTGTTTCTCACCGTGCACGACCTCATTTATTACCGCAACCGCACACCACCGCGTGACCTGCCCGCGTTTATCCGTCTGCTCTGGCGGGCCTACCACCTCTCCTGGTGGCCACAGCGGATGCTGCTCAACGGCGCCGACGGCGTCGTGACCGTGTCCGAGACCACCCGGACGCTGATCACAGAGCATCGGCTCACCCGGCGACCGGTCACGGTGGTGGCCAACGCCGCCGATCCCGCTCTGGGGGCGGTGCGTCATCGCAGCATTCCGGAGACCACCCGGCTCGTCTACATGGGCTCGTTCATGCCGTACAAGAACCTCGACACCCTGGTTCTGGCCATGGCGGACCTGCCGGAATACGAGCTGCATCTGCTCAGCCGGGTGTCCGCAGCCGAACGTTCCCGGCTGAGCCGCCGCGCCCCGCAGGCGCGCCTGGTCTTTCACGATGGGGTCAGCGATGCCGATTATCACCGGTTGTTGCGCTCGGCCACCGCACTGGTGACCGCCTCGTTCGATGAGGGCTTTGGAATTCCGCTGGTCGAGGCGATGAGCCTCGGCATCCCCGTTGTGGTCAGCGACATTCCCATTTTTCGGGAGATCGGCGGGGTCGCCGCCCTGTATTTCGACCCTCGCAGCGAGAATTCCATTGCTAAGGCTGTTCGGCGTCTCGCCGAGCCGGGGGAGTGGGCGGCCAGATCGGCCCAGTCAGTCGATCAGGCGGCGCGGTTCACCTGGGCCGCTTCGGCCCGAACCCTGCTCGAGGTATTGGAAGGTACCGAGCCCCCGGCATAGCCGTTCGCGATCCGTGACCTAATGCCGTGAATCGACCGAGATTCGCCTGAGAATTCGCTCATCTCAAATGATGACACGATTCGGCCGGCGCCGCCCAGGCACGGAAAGCGGGTCGGGTCTCTCTCTGCTGTGGCCCCGCGGCATCCACCCGGCCTGGATCATCGCCGCCGTGGCCTTTCTTGCGCTCTTCGGTGCGGCCGGATTCCGTGCGGCCCCCGGAGTGCTCATGGTGCCGATCGAGGAGGAATTCTCCTGGTCGAGGGGGGGAACTCGCGGCAGCCGTTGGGGTGAACCTGCTGTTGTTCGGTCTGACCGCGCCGTTCGCCGCTGCCCTGATGCAGAGATTCGGCATTCGCGGAGTGACGACGGGTGCGCTCTTCATCGTCGCAGCGGGAAGTGCTCTCAGTACCTTCGCCACGTCACCGTGGCACCTCATGCTCACCTGGGGGGTGCTGATCGGCACCGGAACGCCGCCGCCGGCCTCTGCATCATCGCCGCGGTGGTCAGCGTGAGCATTCGCCGCGGATCCCCGACCGGCGATGCCGTTCCAACGGCCAGGGTCAACGCCGACAAATTTGAGTAGCGGCGAAGGTCACGCGTGCAGGGCTTGTGGCCACGCGTGAGGTGCCAACTTTGGCCGCATGGTGCTCGCCGCTCGCGAAAACAAAGGGGCGAAAAGTGGCACCTCGCTCCGCTGAGGCATCCCGCTGAACACGAGGTGCCAATTTCAGCGCCCTAAAGGCGCCCGCAGATCAGCTGGAGGCGTCACAGCACCGGCGACGAGCCGTGGTCGCCCGGCTGGCGCATCGCCGCATCGAAGTGGGTCAGCAGCAGCTGATCGTCCGCCCAGGCGAAATCGTGCACGGACCCATTGGCGATGTACTCGCCGTGCCGAGGGCGGTCGCCGTCCGTGAGGTGACGCAGCAGCGTTCCGATGATGCCGCCGTGACTCAACACGAGAACGGATTGGCCAGTATGCCTGGCGGCAAGTGCTGATAGCGCAGCGAGCACCCGGTCGATGACGTCGCGGCGGGTCTCGAGTCCGGGAACGGCCACACCGTCAGGAAAACGGTGCTGACGCTCGGCGAAGGTGAGGCCCTCGATGGCGCCGTGGTGACGTTCGGTCAGGGCGGGAACCACCTCGGGTTCCTCCAACCCGAGCTCCGCGGCAATAATTCTGGCCGATTCCGCAGCGCGCATCAGAGGGCTGGTCACGATGGCATCCCACTGCCGGCTCTGCAGACGCTCAGCGGCGGCGACGGCTTCGGCGCGCCCGGTGGCGTTGAGGGGAATGTCGGTGCGGCCCTGGATCCGCTGGTTCAAATTCCAGTCGGTCTGGCCATGACGCACAATGGCGAACCTGGTCACGAGTGATTGCCCCGATTCACCGGTGATTTCCAGGGCCGCGCACAAGCGCGGTCAGCCCAGCAGCCGGTCGGCCAGTGCGGCGAGGGTTTCGCTGGTTCCGGCCTCGAGCTTGTGCAGGGCTCGCCCGTCGCCCTTGGTCGCCCCACGGTTGATCACGATGATCGGCAGTTTGCGGCGCCTGGCCTGTTCCACCAGACGGATGCCCGAATTCACCGCGAGCGACGACCCGGCAACGATCAGGGCATCCGCAGCCTGAATCAAAGCGGATGCCTCCAGAAACGTTTCCGTCGGCACGAGTTCACCGAAAAAGACCACCCGGGGCTTGAGCATGCCGCCACAGACCGTGCAGGCCGGCACCACGAAGTCGTCGATGTTGCCGACGTCGGCATCGCCGTCCGGAGCGATTCGGATGCTGTCCGAATCACGCAGAACCGGGTTGTCGGCCTCCAGCCGGGCAGCGATGCTATCCCGGCCGAATGCCTGCCCGCAGTCCAGGCAGATGACCCGGTCGAGGGACCCGTGCAGTTCGACGACATGGCGCGATCCGGCCCGGGTATGCAGTCCGTCAACGTTTTGGGTGATGACCCCGGCAATGGCGCCGGCGCTTTCCAGCTGCACGAGAGAACGGTGTCCGAGGTTAGGTTCGGCCCGTCGAAACACGCTCCAGCCCAGGTGGCTGCCGGCCCAATAGCGTTTGCGGGATCGTTCGTCGGCGACAAAGGTCTGAAAGGTCATCGGCGTGCGCTTCGGCGCGCCTTCCCCGCGATAATCGGGAATTCCCGAATCGGTGCTGAGGCCGGCGCCGGTGAGCACGGCGGCGCGCTTGCCGCGCAGGAGCGTGGCGACGGCATCCACTGCCCGCTCGGAATCGAGGGCAACCGCCGAGGCGAGCGCGGCGTCGGCGTCGGGGGCGTCGGTTGGCTCGAGCGCGTCCACCAGGACCGTGTCGCGGGGCACGACCGAGTCGGCAGTCATCGGCGTTCCTTTCGGGCAGAGACGGGCAGCAAAAGTTGTTGGTCCCTTGATTCTAAACTCGTCTGTTTTCCCGTTTGACTACCCACCTGTCAGGCTTGAGCTCAATACCCCTTCTGAAAGGCACTTTTCCGTGCAGATCACCCGCATTACCGACCTGTCCAGCCCGGGTCTCGCCGACTATTCGCGTTTGACCGACGTCGCACTGCGACGAGTGCTGGAGCCGGCCGGCGGCCTCTATATCGCCGAGTCACCCAAGGTCATTGCTCGTGCTCTTCGGGCCGGCCATCGTCCGCGCTCCCTACTTATTCAGGAACAGTGGATGCCCGACGCCGAACGATTGCTCGCCGACTGGCCCGAAGTTCCGGTTTATGTCGGCGACGCGAGCGTGCTGGAACAGCTGACCGGCTACAACCTGCATCGCGGTGCCCTCGCCGCGATGCACCGGCCGGTGCTCGAGCCGGTCGAGGCGCTTCTCACCCAGGCCCGCCGCATCGTGATCCTCGAAGACATCGTCGACCACACCAACGTCGGGGCCATCTTTCGCTCCGTGGCCGGGCTCGGCGCCGATGCCGTGCTGATCACCCCGCGCTGCGCCGACCCGCTCTACCGGCGCAGCGTGCGCGTGAGCATGGGCACGGTGCTGCAGGTGCCGTGGACCCGCCTCCCGGAATGGAGCGTGGCCACCCCGCTGCTGCACGCCGCCGGTTTTCACCTCGCCGCGCTGGCGCTGGCCGACAATGCGGTCTCTCTGGACGTGTTTGCCGAGGCGCCGCCCGAGCGGCTCGCGATCATCCTCGGTGCCGAAGGCGACGGGCTCAGCCAGCACGCGCTCGAAGCCGCCGACACGGTCGTGACCATTCCGATGCTGCACGGCGTCGACTCGCTCAACGTCGCCTCCGCGAGCGCGGTCGCGCTGTACGCGCTGCGCACGCGGGCGTGAGCGCGCCGACCCGCCGAGCGCGACGAAGAAGTTAGGCTGAGCGGATGTCTCCCTCCCGGCGTGTCACCCTCCGACGGCGTCGACTCGCCGTCGCCAGCGTTCTGCTCGTGGTGCTGGGCGGCGTCGGCTATGTCGGCGCCACCGCCCTGGCTCCCGTTCCGGAGAGCGCTGCCACGATCGTGCAGCCAGCGGCGCTGACCCAACCAGCCGCCGCTTTGGTCTGGCCGACCTTCGGTGAAAGCGCGATCGGCGCAGTCGGTTTTCCCGGCGTGCTGGCCTCGAGCGGCGAACAGGACACGGTGCCGATCGCGAGCATCACCAAGATGGTCACCGCCCTCGTCATCCTCGATGCCAAACCACTGGGCGCGGGGGAGGACGGCCCCGCGATTACGTTCACCGACGCCGACGTCGATATCTACTACGAGGTGATCGCCGAAAATGGGTCGGTTGCGCCCGTGGTCGCCGGAATGGAACTGACCCAGCGGCAGGCTTTCGAAGCAATGCTGCTGCCCTCGGCCAACAATTATGCGGCGTCTCTCGCGGTGTGGGCGTTCGGCTCGACCGACGGCTACCTGGCGGCAGCGAAAACCTGGCTGGCCGACAACTCACTCAGCCAGACCAGCGTCGCCGACACGAGCGGCATCTCGTCGTCGAGCGTGAGCACTCCGGCCGACCTCGTTGAGATCGGCAAGCTCGTCGTCGGTCACCCGGCGCTGGCCGAAATCGTCGCCCTGCCCTCGGCGGTGCTGCCGGTCATCGGCACGGTAACCAACACCAACAAGCTGCTCGGTCGCGACGGCGTCGACGGTATCAAGACCGGTACAACGGATGTCGCCGGCGCCTGCCTGCTCTTTTCCACCGATTTCACCGTCGGCGACAACACAGTCACGCTCGTAGGCGTGATGCTGGGTGGCGACACCCACTCCGAACTCAATTCGGCGATCGCGGCGCTGATCCAGAGTGTGCAGCCCGGGTTCCACGACGTCGTCCTGGCCGAGGCCGGCACCGTGTACGGCAGCTATAGGACCCAGTGGGGTGACGTGAGCGATATCGTCGCCGCGCGGGCGGCATCCGCTTTGGTCTGGTCAGACTCACCTATTTCGGGTTCCGCGACGGCGACCGATTTGCAGCTGGGCCGGGCCGGCGACGACGTCGGCGAGTTGTCGTTCACGATCGGCACGGGATCTCCGGTGACGGTGCCGCTTGAACTGCAGGACAGCGTCACCGATCCCGGCCCGGCCTGGCGCATGGGCCACCCGGGCGAACTCGCCGCCGGCTGACCCGCCCGGCTGCCCACTCGCCCGGCCACGACCTGCCCCGTCTAGTGGACCGAAATGCGGGTCAGACGCGGGGGAGCGTGGAGGGGCCGGCTTTGGGACGCTTGGGCAGGACGTGATCGCCGGAGGACTGGTGGCGCACCCGGCGCAGCACCCACGGCACGAGGTACTCCCGCGCCCAGACAAAATCTTCGGTGCGGGCCTGCCGCCAGGTGGTTCCGGGCATGGGCTCCGGCTCGCTCGGCTCGAGCGAGTTCTTCACATTGAGGGTCTGCAACACCATGCGCGCCACGGTGTGGTGCCCGAGGGCGTTGAGGTGCAGCCGGTCGGGCGCCCACATGCGCGGATCCTGAATTTCGGTGAGCTGCCACATGTCGGCCACGATGCAGTCGTACTTCGTGGCAATGGCCCGGATATTCTCGTTGTAGATCGCGACCTTGCCGCGAATGCTACGAAACACGGGAGAGAATCCCACGTCGGCTCCGGTGAACAGCACGACCGTCGCGCCGTCCCGGGAGAGCCCGGAAACCACCTCATCGCAGCGGGCCGCGATGAAATCCGGGTCAGTTCCGGGACGAATGACGTCGTTGCCGCCGGCCGAAATCGTGATCAGGTCCGGGCGCAGGGCCAGCGCTGGCTCGATCTGTTCGTCGGCGATCTGCCGGATGAGTTTGCCGCGCACGGCCAGGTTGGCATAGGCGAAATCATCGGTCCCTTCGCTCAGTACCTCGGCGATCCGGTCGGCCCAGCCCCGGTGCCCACCAGGGCTCTGCTCTTCCGGGTCACCGATGCCCTCGGTGAACGAATCGCCGAGCGCGACGTAGCGCGACCATGGATGCTGTTGCTTCGTCATCAAACCATTGTGTCTGAACCCTGAGCCATTGGTGCAAACGGTGCCGTCGGCGACGAACGTCGGTGGTCTTTGGTAGATTTGTGAGAAGTGAATACTCCATCGGTTTTCGGTCCCGCGCAGGGAACGAGTGCAGCCGAACACCTGTCGCCGTCCTTCCCCGAACGCGCGGCCTGGGGTACCGCCGGCAAGCTGCGCGCCTGGCAGGCCGAGGCGCTCGAGGCCTACTTCGTGCACGAGCCACGCGACTTTCTCGCCGCGGCAACGCCGGGAGCGGGAAAGACCACGTTTGCCCTGCGCCTGGCCGCTGAACTCCGCTCCCGGCGCACAATCGACCGCATCACCGTTGTCGCGCCGACCGAGCATCTCAAAAACCAGTGGGCGGATGCTGCGGCGCGCGCCGGCATCCGTCTTGATCCCATGTTCAAGAACGCCGACCGCAGTTACGGCAGCCACTATCACGGCGTCGTCGTCACCTATGCCCAGGTGGCTGCCCGAGCCGCCCTGCACAAGCAGCTCACCGAGTCCAGCCGCACCCTGGTCATCCTCGACGAAATTCACCACGGGGGAGATGCCCTCAGCTGGGGCGACGCGATTCGTGAGGCCTTCGGCCCGGCCACCCGGCGCCTCTCACTTACCGGCACCCCGTTTCGCTCGGACACCTCGCCGATCCCGTTCGTCAGCTATCTGCCCGACAAACACGGCATCCGTATGTCGCAGAGCGACTATGCCTATGGCTACGGCCGAGCCCTCGCCGACGGTGTTGTGCGCCCGGTGATGTTCATGGTCTACGCCGGGCACATGAAGTGGCGTACCCGGGCCGGCGACGAGATGGAAGCCAAGCTCGGCGAGGGCAACGCCAAGGACATCACCAGCCAGGCCTGGCGCACCGCGCTCGAGCCCAGCGGGCAGTGGATTCCCTCGGTGCTGCGCGCCGCGAACTCCCGACTGACCGAGGTGCGGCGCGGCATTCCGGATGCCGGTGGCCTCGTCATTGCCACGGACCAGACCACCGCACGCGCCTACGCCGTCATCCTCGAGGACATCTGCGGTGAACCGGTCACCATTGTGCTCTCCGACGAGAAGGAAGCCAGCGACCGGATCGACGAGTTCTCCAAGAACACCCGTCGGTGGATGGTCGCCGTGCGCATGGTGTCGGAGGGCGTCGACGTGCCGCGGCTCGCCGTCGGTGTCTACGCGACCAGCGCGGCCACACCGCTGTACTTCGCCCAGGCGATCGGCCGGTTCGTGCGCGCGCGCCGACGCGGCGAAACGGCCTCCATTTTTCTGCCCAACGTGCCCGGGCTGCTCAGCCTCGCCAACGCGCTAGAGCTGGAACGCGATCACGCCCTCGATCGCAGCAATCGTGAAGACGGCGACGACGGCATGTACAACCCCGAAGATGCCATGGTCGCCGCGGCGAACAAGGAAGACAAGGCGTCAGACGACCTCGGCCTGGACGACTTCACCTGGCAGGCCCTCGACTCGCAGGCGACCTTCGACATGGTCATGTTCGACGGCGACGAATTCGGTGAGCTCGCCGAACCGGGCACCGACGAGGAATTCGACTTCATCGGCATCCCCGGCCTGCTCGAACCGGAACAGGTGTCGGAGCTGCTGCGTCAACGCCAGTCACGGCAGTCCAAACGTTCAACCGACAAGCGCAAGGATCCGGTGACAGGGGAGATCGCCCCGCTCGAGCCGCCGCCCCTGTACCGAACCCTGAAGGAACAGCGCACCCTGCTGTCGAGCCTCGTGGGCATGTGGTCCAAGCTCGCCAATGAACCGCACGGCATGATCCACGCGGAGATGCGTCGGATCTGCGGCGGGCCCGCCGTCGCCCAGGCCAGCGTGACCCAGCTGCAGATGCGGATCGATCTGCTGCGCCGCCGCCTCGGCCGCAGCTAGGCCGTCGCGACTGCTCCCACCGGCACGCGGGCGACCAGCAGGGCGGTGAGGATGTCGTCCATCAGATCGTCGACGTGCTCGAGCCCGATCGACAGCCGCACGATGCCGGCGCCCGGTCGTGCATCAGCCGCCACCGGTCGGTGGGTGAGCGAGGCCGGATGCTGCACGAGCGAATCGACCCCGCCGAGCGACACCGCGTGGGTGATCAGTCGCAGCGCCTCGGTGAAGCGCACGGCGGCGGCAAAGGAGCCGAGATCGAGCGCGATCAGGGACCCGGCCCCGGTGCTCTGCCTGCCGATCAGCCCGTGCGGGTCCTGGCCGGGCAGCCCGGGGTAGAGCACCCGGGTCAGCGCCGGATGGGCGCTGAGCCGGTCAGCAATCTCGCCAGCACTCGTCTGTTGGGCGCGCACCCGAATCGGCAGGGTGCGCAGCCCGCGATGCAGCAGGTATGCGTTGAACGGCTGCAGCAGGCCGCCGGTCAGCGCGCGTACCTGTCGCAGCCGCACCATCCACTCGGCCGGCCCGGACACCGTGCCGCCCATAGCATCGCCGTGACCGCCGAGAAACTTGGTCGCACTGTGCAGCACGAGCGTGGCGCCCGACTCGACCGGGCGCTGCAACACGGGCGTCGCAAAGGTGTTGTCCACCAGCACGGGAACCGAACCGGCAGCATTCGCCACCGCCCGGATGTCGGTCAACTCAAGCGTCGGGTTGGCCGGTGACTCCAGAATGACCAGACCGGTATCTGAACGGATGGCCGCACCAACGCCGGCCAGGTCGGTCCAGGTGACCGTCGTGCCGAGCAGCCCGTTCGCGAGAACATGATCGGTACCGCCATACAGGGGACGCAGCGCCACAATGTGCGGTTTGTCGGCCGTCACGGTGGCAATAAGGGTCGCGGTCAGGGCCGCCATGCCGGTGGCGAAGGCAACGGTGCCGGCGGTCCGTTCCAGGGCCGACAGTGCGTTCTCGAACCGGGCGACGCCCGGCTGCCACAGTCGCTGGTAGACGGCGGAATCGCCGGGTTCCGGCGTGCCGCCGGTGGCGAGGTTCTCGTAGGAATCCCCGCCAGACTCCACTCCGCGCAGCGGATTGGTGGTGGACAGATCGATGCCCGGAACGTGCGTTCCGGCCTCGGTGAGACCGTCCATTCCGGCGTGCACGGCAACGGTTTCGATATGTGACAGCGGTGGCAACATGAGCCAACAGAAACAGGTTCTGCCCTTGAACGCAAGTGACTATGCAGACCCTTGAAAATAACAAACCCGAATCGCATAAGCTTGCTAGAAATAAGGGAGTCTGCTGATGGAATCAAAGAAGCCGGAACTTGACCGGGTCGACCGTGCACTGCTGCGCGCCCTGTCGGTCAATGCTCGGGCCTCCGGTGCGGCCCTGGCCAGCGAGATCGGAGTGGCCGAGTCCACAGTATCGCTGCGACTGCGTCGGTTGCAGCAGCTCGGCCATATTCGTGGCTACCGGGCCAATATCGACCTGGCTGCGCTCGGGGCCAGCCTGCAGGCGCTTATTTCGGTGCGGCTGGCCAAACATGCCCGGGTGCAGATCGATGACTTTCGGAATGCCGCTCCGCACTGGCCCGGTGTGATCGGGCTCTTCCACACGGCCGGTGCCGACGACTACCTGCTGCACGTGGCTGCAGCGGATGCCTCGCACCTGCGCGACTTTGTGCTGGAACATCTCGCGGAGCATCCGGCCGTCGCCCATACCGAGACCAACCTGATCTTCGAGTATGTCGACGGTGATGGGTGGCAGGACCTGGTGAAGTAGGCCGGTCAGCCGCGAGGATTAAAACAAGAACGCCTCCCGCGTGAGCGGGAGGCGTTCTTCGCAAGCTCTATTTAGAGGGCGCGGATGTTCTCGGCCTGAGGACCCTTGGGGCCCTGGGTTACCTCGAACTCGACCTTCTGGTTCTCATCGAGGGACTTGTAGCCATTCGACGCGATCGCGGAGTAGTGCGCGAAAACATCGGCGCTTCCGTCGTCGGGTGCGATAAAGCCGAAGCCCTTTTCAGCGTTGAACCATTTCACGGTACCTGTTGCCATTTGTAAAACTCCTCCAGGAGTGTTAGACCGGCCCCGACTGTCGGAACCGTTCGTCGCGGTATTCGTCGTCCGCTTCCGAAAGGAATGTGGCGCACTAACTGTGATCCAGATGAATCACGATCAGGGCGTTTAAGACGTGCAAGCACTACAACTTCGAGTCCAACACTAGCCCACAAGTCTGGATGGTTTCGGAATTCAGCGCCTTTTTTACCGGAAAGCGTGTCGTTTGCTGTGGAAAAGGGGTGAACTCCGGGTCCACCACTGGGGATGACCGCGAATGCGAGATTGCCGAAAGCGACGCGAAAAACGTCATTCCGCTGTCACAAAGTCGATCAGATGTTCCACCCGGCCGAGAAGTTGCGGCTCCAGATCGGCAAAAGTGCGCACCTGGCCGAGGATGCGCTGCCAGGCCCTGGCAATATCGGCCTGCTCCTCGTGCGGCCAGCCGAGTGCCGCGCAGATTCCGTGCTTCCACTCGATGTTCCGCGGTATCTCGGGCCACGCGGCGAGGCCGACGCGAGCCGGTTTCACCGACTGCCAGACGTCGACAAACGGATGCCCGACCACCAGCACGTTCGCCGCAAACGGCCCGCGCGCCACAGCCTCCGCAATGCGACTCTCCTTCGACCCCGGCACGAGGTGGTCGACGAGCACGCCGACGCGGCGTCCGGCACCCGGTCGGAACGCGCGCAGAATCTCGTCCAGGTTGTCCACGCCCTCGATGTACTCGACGACGACGCCCTCGATGCGCAGGTCGGCACCCCAGACCTTCTCCACGAGTTCGGCGTCGTGCCGGCCCTCAACGAAGATCCGGCTGGCGCGCGCGACGCGCGCCGGGGCATCCGGAACCGCCGTCGAGCCCGAGGCGGTGCGCACCCGGCCGAGGGCTGCCGCCATGGTCGGAGCTATCAGTGTGACCGGTTTACCGTCGATGAGAAACCCCGAGCCGAGCGGAAACAGGCGCAGCTTGCCGTGGCGGTCTTCCAGAGTGACGATCTTCTTCTCGACCCGAATGACGGCCCCGCAGAACCCGGTCGCGACCTCTTCCACCACGAGGTCCCTGGTCGCTTCCTGGGTCGGAATAATGATGCGGCCGGCCTCGCGCCAGCCGGGGGAGAGCACGTCTGCGCTGTATCGATCGTCCATTGCATCGACGCTAGCTGATGCTCGCTAATACGTTAGGCAGGCCACGGTATTCTGGAGACATGTGTGGTCGATTCATCATTACCGATACGGCGCCCGATCTGGCTGCCATGTTCGACGTCGAGCATGAGGGAGAGAACCTGCCGGAACCCTCGTGGAATATTCGGCCAACGGAGCAGATCCCCATCGTGCTCGAGTCGGCGCGCACCGATCCGGCCGTGCGCCGGCTGGAATCGGCGCGCTGGTCCCTGATTCCGTCCTTCGCCACCGACCCCACCTCGAAGTTCCCGACCTTCAATGCGCGAGCCGAGACCGCCGCCGAGAAACCGACCTTCAAAACGTCGGTGCGTTCCCGGCGTGCGCTCGTGCCGGCCACCGGCTATTACGAGTGGCACACCGACGGAACTGCGAAGAAGCCGTACTTCATCCACTCGGACGACGGCCTTCCGCTCGCCTTCGCCGGCCTGTACGCCTGGTGGAAGAATCCGGCGGCCGCCGACGATGACCCAGCGCGGTGGGTGCTGTCCGCCACAATCCTGACAACGGATGCTCTGGGCCCGCTCGCGCAGATTCACGACCGCACCCCCGTTCCCCTGCCCGAGGAGTGGTGGGACCAGTGGCTGGATCCGGCGACGGACGGCGACCAGACGCTCGTCGATGCTGCTGTCGCCGCATCCCATGAGGTTGTGGAAACACTGAACTTCTACGCGGTCGCCCCGGTCGTCGGCAATGGACCCGAACTGATCGAGCCGCTCGACGCGATCGTCGGCGATTCCCTGTAATTCCGATCGGCCCCAGCCGGTACGCTCGAATAAGTACGTTCAAACCAGTTGCTGGGCGAAAACACCGGGCACTGCCGTGAAAGGGTTTCCCATGCACATTGTCGCCTTCATCGCCGCGTTCGCGATCTTCGTCCTCGGCCTCTGGCTGTTCGGTCTGGCGTTCTCCGTCACGTCGCTCATGGGCCTGACCTTCGTAGCCGGAATTCTCTGCGTGTCCCTCTCCATGGCGATCCCGTTCCACCTGCTGCGCGACTAGCAGCCACGCTGAACCCTCGCTGCTGTGAGACCGTCGCCCTCGGCGGGATGTCAGATTCCCGCGATACGGTGGATCCTCTGATCGTCTCGGAGACGATCTGCTCGCACCCGCAGAAAGGTACCGTTCAGGATGCATGACAGCCCGGCCGCATCCACCCCCTACGAGGTGCTCGGTGTGAGCCCGACGGCGACCAACGACGAGTTGCGCCGCGCTTACCGGCTCCTCCTGCGCAAAACTCACCCCGACGTCGGAGGCAGCGCGACCCGGTTTCATGCCGTTCAGCTGGCGTGGGAACGCATCGGTACTCCCGATCACCGGGCGGCCTACGATCGCCGTCGCTTCGGTGACACCGATCCAGAAGCGGATGCCTACGCCGCCCCCGCCGCCCGTGGCCCGGCCACGAAATCCAGCCTGAAAACCCGCATGCACGGTCACCCCGGCGGCCAGGCACGCCTGAGATACCTGGATCTCGTGCGCGAATGGGCCGGCCGCGGTACCGTCATCGACGATCCGTACGCGCCAGCCCTGATCCGCAGCGCCCCCCGTCTCGTGCGGCACTGCCTCGCCAAGGCCCTCGCCGAGGAGGCCACCGCTCAACTCGTGGCCAACCTCGGCATCGGATTCACCGCCTGGCACGACATCGACACCGGCCCGCAGACCGACAAACTCGACCACATCATCCTCGGCCCGGCCGGCCTGTTCGGCATCCTCTCCGAAGACTGGGGCGGCCCGGTGCAGCTGCGCCGCGGCGAACTGGTCGGTGACGATCTCGACCCCGACGACCGCCCGATCCATCAGTTCGAAGACGCCGCCAAATCGATCACGCGTGCCCTCAAGGTGCGTTTCACCGCCCTCATTATCGTGCTGCCCGACGGCACACTCGACGAAGCGGTATCGCTGCCGAAGCGCGGCCGCCGCCCGATGATCATCGGCATTCCGCGGTCACGACTGGTCGGCGTGCTGCGCGAGGGACTGATCGGCATGGAACGGGGCAGCTTCGAGAAGGTCTTCGAGCTGCGCAGCACGCTGCAGAACGGCATCCGCTTCGTCAATACGTGACGATCAGGCGGGCAGCGCCAACTTGTCGACCCAGTAACGCAGAAAAGTTGCCCCGGCTTCATCGTGAATCTGATCACCGATGACGATGACCGGATACGGCCGGTCGAGAATTCCATCGGCCGGGCGCACGTCGACGTGCGACACGTCATAGCCGGCCTCGTGCAGGTGGTCGGCCATACGGTAGTCGCTGCGCGAATCACCCACCGACCGCCACAACCGGGGCAGCGGACCGCTCTCGGCAAAGAAATCGAGCGCCCGCTTGGCCGCATAGTCCTTGTCCAGGGTGACCGATTCGATATCGGTCGAAATGATAGTGGCGTCCAGCCGAAACGGAATCTGCCCCGAGGCATCGGAGCTTTCGCGATTCTCGAATCGAACGCCGAGCCCGTGCCTGACCAGAATGGCGAAAGCGGCGTCATTGAACTCGGATTGGCGGGCCTGAAAGGCCTCCCGGCTGACATCGGTGCGCTGCTCAACCGAGATCATCGCCTGCTTGGTCTCGTCGAAGAACATCTCGGCGGCGAATGAGTCGGCGACCAGTTGGCGCACTTCATCGGTGACAGCCAGCGGTAGGGCGACGGCCCGATCAACCACGACTGTGCCCATGCCGTCTGACCCGATCGGAAACCAAACAGCACCCTTTTCACACACCCCGTACATGCGAAAATTCTCGGGCAGACCCGCGGCCACGAGCGGCGCGACGACCTGCTCGCGAATGAAATCGGCAGACCGCCCCGTAATGAAGGCGATCGGCACGTGCGCCCCGGCCAGGGTGATCAGGTCGGTCACAATGCTCGGCGCACTGATCGTGCGGGTGATCGGGCTCGCAATCGGCCCGTCCACGTCCAGGAGCAGCCCCAGCGGGGACGGAGTGTTTGGCATTGGGTCATTCTCCCACAGTGACGGGCGCCTGCTGCGAACGGATGCTCCGCGCGGCCCCCAAAAAGCGCCTATCGTAGTGCGAGATGATTACGCGACGAGAAGTAGCACTGCGCCTGGATATCCCCCTGGAAATGGCCACCCGCCACGGTATTCCGTCGCGCCTGAGCGAAGCTCAGCTGGCCAGGCTGGAGGCCGAACCGCCGGCCTGGTTGCTGCAGTCGCGCGCGAATCGCACCGGAAAGAAGCCGGTCTGGGCGTCGCTCACCTGCACCATCTGTGGCTACACCGAGGCCGTGCGGCCCAAGAAGTGGTGGCCGCCCTTCACCTACATCACCTGCTCGAACCACCGGGCGGATGAACTGCCCGATCCGGCCGACGGCCTCGGACGCACCGAGTGCGACGGCATCGGCAGTCAGTTCATAGGCATCACCGATGAGGCACCGAGCCGGAGCGAACCGACCCGCGATAGCCCCGAGTCCGGGGACCTGTAAATACGCTGACCCCACCGGTTGAGTGCGGCGTACGGGGCGTACGATCGCGGTATGAAGCTCGTGTCTCGAAATTCTCTCCGCTGGCTCCCGGCGTTCGTCGTTCCGGCAGTCGTCCTCGCTGCCGTCATTGCTGTGCCGCTCCAGGCCGGTGCCACCGTCGATCTGCCGGACAAGACACCGGAGCAGGTTCTCCTTCTGGTGAACGACAGCACGGTGTCCGCTTTCTCGGGAACCGTTGAACAATCAGCGGACCTGGGCCTTCCGTCATTAGACCTCAGCGCGGGCATGAGCGAAACCATGACGGGAGCCCTGCCCGAAGGCAACGACAGCGTTATTCCTTTGGGAGTGACCACGGCCCTCGAATTGCTGAGCGGCTCGCACGAATTTCGAGTGTATGTCGGCGGCGAAAGCCAGTCCCGGGTGCAGATCAAAGACCGCATGGCCGAACGTGATGTCGTGCACAACGGCGGAGACATCTGGCTGTATGACTCCAGCACGAACGCGGCGACTCACCTGAGCCTCGACCTCGAAGCCACCGCCCAGGCGAAGTCCGCCGAACTGCAGTCACAGCTGCCCACCGACCTCGCGACGCCGGCACAGCTCGCCGAGCGCTTCCTCGGCGAGCTCGACCCGAGTACGACGGTCTCGGTCGGCACCGATGCCCGAGTCGCGGGGCGCAGCGTGTACGAGTTGGTCCTCACGCCAAAAACGACTGAAACGCTCGTCGCATCCGTTTCTATCGCCGTTGACTCCGAAACCGGGCTGCCGCTTCAGGTGACCGTGCTGGCCCAGGGCCAGAGCGCGCCGGCATTCCAGGTCGGCTTCACCGCCATCGACTTCGCGGCCCCGAACGCCGACCTGTTCGCCTTCACGCCCCCGGCCACGGCCACCGTGACGGAACAGGCCATGCCGGCTCCGACGGAAGGCGCTAACGGCGACCAGCCGGGCGATCACAGCCCGGCAGCGGGCCAGGTTCCCGTCGTGACGGGTACCGGCTGGTCCACCATCGTTGAGGTGCCGGCAGCGGCCGTGCCGGCCGAGTTGAGCGCCAACCCCATGCTTGACCAGCTGACCACGGCCGTCGACGGTGGCCGTGCCGTGACCACCTCCCTCGTCACGCTGTTCCTGAGCAACGACGGGCGGGTGTTCGCCGGCGCGGTTCCGCTCGCCGCGCTGCAGGCCGCCGCGGAGTGACGACGGTGTCCGGGACCGGCATCCTGCGCACGGCACGATGACCGGCACCGTGACAGCCGCAAGCCAGGGTCACGGCCTGGCGATCGAGACCCGGGGGCTCACCAAAAAATTCGGCTCGCAAACGGCGGTGAACGGCATCGACCTCATGGTGCCGCGCGGCTCGGTCTTCGGCTTTCTCGGGCCCAATGGATCGGGCAAAACGACGAGCATCCGCATGCTCCTCGGACTCAGCCAGGCGACGAGCGGCACCATCAGCCTGCTCGGTCAGTCCATGCCCGCCCGACTGCGCGAGGTGCTGCCCCGCGTCGGCGCCCTCGTTGAAGGTCCGGCCTTTTACCCGTTTCTGTCCGGTGCGGCAAACCTGCGGCGCCTCGATACCGCCGATCGGTTCGCTCCACGCGGTACCCGTCGGGCCCGAGTTCAGGGTGCTCTCGAACGGGTCGGTCTCTCCCACGCTGCCGATAAGAAGGTGCACGCCTATTCACTGGGCATGAAACAAAGGCTCGGCATCGCCAACGCGCTCATCCTCCCACGCGAGCTGCTGGTGCTCGATGAGCCCACCAACGGCCTCGACCCGCAGGGCATGCGTGAAGTGCGCAGCCTCGTGCGCTCGCTGGCCGCCGAGGGCACGACCGTGTTCGTATCCAGCCATCTGCTCGCCGAAGTCGAGCAGATGTGCACGCACGCCGCCGTGATGAGTGCGGGCCGCCTCGTCGCGCAGGGCACCCTGGCCCAGCTGCGGCAGGTGGGCGAATCACGGGTCCACCTGCGCACACCGGACGCCGCCGGCGCCCTCCGGGTGCTCACCCACCTCGGGCTCGGGCCAGCACACGCCACGAGCGATGCCGCCGACGCGGTCGTCGTTGCGCCGCTCGGGGACACCAACTGGCAGCCGGAGGCCATCGTGACGGCTCTCGTGGCCGGTGGCGTGCGCATCCGTGGTTTCGCCATCGTGGAACCCAGCCTGGAAGAACGTTTCGTCGCACTGACCGGGGAGGGTTTTGATGTCGTCCAGTGAAGTCCTGCCACAGACGCCGGAGCGCGTCCTGTCAGCCCGCGCGGGAGGCTGGGATCTGCTCGGCTCGGAGATCTCCGTACTGTTTCGTCGTCGTCGTACCTGGGCCATGCTCATCGCGGTGGCGCTCATCCCGATTTTGCTCGCCGTGGCTGTGCGTCTGTCCTCGTCGACGCTGGACCCGGGGGAGGGGCCGCCGTTCCTCGACCGGGTCACCCAGAACGGCCTGTTCGTCGGCTTCACCGCCATGGTGGTCGCCATTCCGCTGTTTCTGCCACTGACCATCGGAGTCGTCGCCGGAGACACCATCGCGGGGGAGGCGGGCCTTGGCACCCTGCGCTACCTCCTGGTGGCCCCAGCCGGCCGCGTACGGCTGCTGTTGGTCAAATACGCCGGCGCTGCCCTGTTCTGCCTCGTCGCGACGCTGACGCTGACCGTGTCCGGCGCACTCATCGGCGCGGCACTGTTCCCGGTCGGGCCGGTGACTCTGCTCTCCGGCGACACCATCAGCGTGCCTGAATCGCTGTTGCGGTCGCTGCTGGTGGCCGCGTACGTCACGGTGTCGCTGCTCGGACTGTCCATGATCGGACTGTTCATCTCTACCCTCACCGATGTGCCCGTCGGAGCCATGGCGGCAACAATCGTGGTCTCGGTGATCGCGCAGATACTCGACGTCATCCCGCAGCTCGACTGGCTGCACCCGTGGCTGTTCAGTCACTACTGGCTCGGCTTCGCCGATCTGCTCCGGCAACCGCTCGACCTGGGTTCGTTTGGCCAGAACTCGATCGTACAGTTTTGCTACGTGGCCGTTTTCGGGGCTTTGGCCTACAGCCGATTCGTGACCAGGGACATCCTGTCCTGACCGACTCCCGTCACTGCTATGAATCTTAACGAGACAAGGCCGGATCCAGGGGATCCGGCCTTGTGAACTGTCTCAACCAGTCCTCGTTGATTTCTTGAAAGAAATCTCCGTGTCCGAGATGGGAATTGAACCCACACGCCCTTAACGGGCACTGGCACCTCAAGCCAGCGCGTCTACCAATTCCGCCACCCGGACTGGGTGAAACGGCCTCCGGATGAACCGGCTGCCGAGGTAACAACTTAGCACGGTTTAGAACGCCCGTTGTGTCACTGCACCCGTTGGCGACGGGTAGCGTGTGGTTATGGCTTCCTCCCCGAACACGATTCCAGCCGCAAGTTCCGCTGATTCAGCGGGTGCGTCACCCGGAACGGCCGCTGCGAAACTCGATCTGACCGCCGAAATCGCGCGCGATCTCATCCGTTTCGACACCACAAATTATGGAGAGGGTCGTTCAAACGGTGAAACGGATGCCGCCGAGTACGTTGCTGAGAAGCTGCGAGCCCTCGGCCTCGTGCCGGAACTGTTCGATTCCGAACCCGGCCGCACCAGTGTGGTGGCGCGGGTGCAGGGTCGCGATACCTCCCGCCCGGCCCTGGTCGTGCATGGGCACCTCGACGTGGTGCCGGCCGACCCGGCGAACTGGAGTGTCGACCCCTTCGCCGGCGTCATCAAGGACGGCTTGCTCTGGGGGCGCGGCGCGGTCGACATGAAGAATATGGACGCCATGATTCTGGCCTCCCTGCAGGACGTGATCGGCTCCGGCGGTGCGCCGGAGCGTGACCTGGTCATCGCCTTCTTCGCCGATGAAGAGGCCGGCGGTGTGCTCGGTTCCCATTTTCTGGTGAACGAACACCCGCACCTGTTCGACGGTGCGACCGAGGCGATCAGCGAGGTCGGCGGGTACTCCATCACCCTCGGCGGCAAACGCGCCTACCTGCTGCAAACCGGAGAGAAAGCCCTCATCTGGATCAAGTTGGTGGCCCGCGGCGAGGCCGGGCATGGCTCCCGCATGCATCCGAACAACGCGATCACCCGGCTCGCTGAAGCCGTGGCAAAACTGGGGCGTCACGAGTGGCCGATTCGGCTCACCGACACAACCGAACAGCTGCTCGGCGAGATCGCACGCATTCTCGACGTTGATCCGCAGCAGGTCGGCCCCGACGAGCTCGCCCTGGCGACCGGCACCGCCTCCGGCTTCATCCAGGCCAGCCTGCGCACGACCGCCAACCCGACCGGCCTCACCGCCGGATATAAGCACAATGTGATCCCGGACGCGGCCGAGGCGCTGATCGACATCCGCTCGCTGCCGGGGGAGGAAGACCTCGTGCTCGCTCAGATTCAGGACATCGTCGGTGCGGACATCGAAATCGTGACGATGCACCGCGATATCGGCCTGGAGACCGAGTTCAGCGGCCCGCTGATCGACGCTGTCGTGAGTACCCTGGAACGCCACGATCCCGGCGCGCCGGTGCTGCCGTATCTGCTGTCTGCCGGAACGGACAATAAGGCGCTGAGCACGCTCGGCATTAAGGGCTACGGGTTTGCCCCGCTGCGACTGCCGGCCGACCTCGATTTTCCGGCCATGTTCCACGGCGTGGATGAACGAGTGCCCCTCGACGCATTAGTGTTTGGCAGGCGGGTTTTGACCGACCTGCTCTCCAGCTACTAGCAAGCCCTGGATCCGACGCGGAGCGGGCATCCCCTGAATAATCTGAGAAAGCGAAGCGTGTGGACTTTCTGAATGCGATCATCCTGGGTCTGGTCCAGGGCCTGACCGAGTTCCTCCCGGTATCGTCGAGCGCGCACATCGCCATCGTCGGCCAGTTTCTGGGCACCGGCGAAGATCCGGGGGCACGCTTCACCGCCATCACCCAGATCGGCACCGAGGCGGCCGTGGTGATCTTTTTCTGGCGCGACATCGTGCGCATTATCGGCCAATGGGCCAGATCGCTCGGGGGCAGCGTTCCCCGCACAGATCCGGATGCCCGCATGGGTTGGCTCATCATTCTCGGTTCGCTGCCGATCATCATCCTCGGACTGCTGTTCCAGGACCAGATCGAGACCGTGCTGCGGTCGCTGTGGATCACCGCGACCATGCTCATCGTCTTCGGCATTCTGCTCGGAATCGCCGATCATGTCGGAGCCAAACGGCGCATGCTGCAGGACATCACGGTCGGTCACGGCGTCATCTTCGGATTCGCCCAGGCCCTCGCCCTCATCCCTGGGGTGTCGCGCTCCGGCGGAACCATCACGGCCGGACTGTTTCTCGGCTATGAGCGCGCTGCCGCTGCCCGTTATGCCTTCCTACTGGCCATTCCGGCGGTGCTCGGCAGCGGCTTCTTCCAGATCTACAAGTCCATTGCCGAGCCGTGTCTGGGCGGCGCAGCCAACTGCACGCCCGAAATCTTCGGCCCGCTGGAAACGCTCGTGGCCACCGTCATCGCCTTCTTCGTGGCCCTCGCCGTGATCGCGTTCTTCATGAACTACATCTCCAAGCGCAGCTTCCTGCCGTTCGTGATCTACCGCATCGTGCTCGGCATCGTGCTGTTCGTGCTCCTCGGCACGAACGTCATCTCCGCCTAGCCCGCTCGCAGGGCGACCGCCCTTTGAAAGCTAGGCTGGTTGTATGCGTGCATGGGAACGACCCGAAATTGTCTCTGTCCCCGGGGAATCCAGTGCTCCCTGGCTCCACGACACCAAAACGGACAGCCTGGTGCTGGCGCAGCCGCGGGATGCGGCCCGTCTGTACGTCTGCGGCATCACGCCCTACGACGCGACGCACATTGGTCACGCCAACACCTACCTGGCCTTCGATACCCTGCAGCGGGTTTGGATCGACGCCGGTTTCCGGGTGCACTATGCCCAGAATGTGACGGATGTCGATGACCCGCTCCTGGAGCGGGCGACGGCGACCGGCGTGGACTGGCGCGACCTCGCCGAATCGCAGGTGGAGCTGTTCCGTACCGATATGCAAGCGCTCAGCATCATTCCACCGGACGATTTCGTCGCCGTGACCGAGGTCATCGACGAGATCGCTGAGGCGGTCGCCGCGCTTCGCGATGCCGGGCTGGCCTACCCCGTGCCGACCGACGATGCCGTGGCCGGTGCTGACGGGCAGATCGCCGCTGATCTCTACTTCGATATCGCAGCAGCGCAAGCGAACACGGGCTGGACGCTCGGCGAGGAGAGCAACCTCGACCTGGTGAGCATGCTCCGACTGTTCGCTGAGCGCGGGGGAGACCCCGACCGATTGGGCAAGCGCGACCGTCTCGATCCGCTGCTCTGGCGGGCCGCCCGGGCCGGAGAACCGGCCTGGGAATCCCTCGTCGGTGCGGGGCGACCCGGCTGGCACATCGAGTGCTCGGTCATCGCCCTGAAGGAGCTCGGCACCGACTTCACCGTGCAGGGCGGCGGGTC
The DNA here is from genome assembly GCF_004404045.1 of Cryobacterium sp. Hh11. Lineage (NCBI taxonomy): Bacteria > Bacillati > Actinomycetota > Actinomycetes > Micrococcales > Microbacteriaceae > Cryobacterium > Cryobacterium sp. Hh11. Next base: position 212,497 of record NZ_SOHF01000015.1, read on the forward strand.
CGACCTGATCTTCCCGCACCACGACATGAGCGCCGGACACGCGGAAGGGCTGTCCGGGCATCCGCTCGCCGGCGTCTACAGCCACACCGGCATGGTCGCCTACCGGGGGGAGAAGATGAGCAAGTCGCTCGGAAACCTCGTGCTGGTGTCGCGCCTGCGGGCCAGGGGCATCGATCCCCGGGCCATTCGTCTTGCCCTGCTCAACCGCCACTATCGCACCGACTGGGAGTGGACGTCCTCCCTGCTCGACGAAGGGGTGGAGCGTTTGGCCCGCTGGTCGGCGGCCTTCGGTGCCGATGCCACGTTCGGCGCCGGTGCCTCCGGTTCAGCGACAGCAATCGTGCAGTCGCTTCGTCTGGCTCTCCGACACGATCTGGACACGCCGGAGGCGCTGCGCATTCTCGACCACGCTGCAGCCGACACCGTTGACACCCCTGAACTCGTCCATCGCGCCGTCCATGCCCTGCTCGGCGTGGAGCTTTAGAACTTACTGCCGCGGGCCCTCTGGCCGGCTGCCCGGCCCGTCAGCGCGTCCATCGCGTCCGTCAGTGCCGCGTTTACGCAGGTATTTCTCGAATTCCTGCGCGATGGCTTCGCCGCTCGCTTCTGGGGAGTCGACGGTATCGCGGGCCTGCTCGAGCTGGGCGATGTAGGCGGCCATCTCTTCATCCTCACCGGCCAGCACATCGATCCCGGTTTCCCATTCGGCTGCCTCGGTGACGAGCGCCCCACGGGGGATCACGACGTCGATCACTTCTTCCAGCTTGTCGATCAGGGCCAGCATCGCCTTGGGGGACGGCGCGTTGTGCACGTAGTGGGGAACGGATGCCCAAATCGACAGCGTCGGAATGCCCGCCGTCTCGGCGGCGTCCGACAGCACGCTGAGAATGCCGACAGGCCCCTCGTAGTTGCTTCGTTCGATCTGCAATTCGCCGCGCACCTTCGAATTGTCGCTCGACACGAAGATAGAAATGGGTCGGGTGTGCGGAACGTCGGCGAGCATCGCTCCCAGAAACACCACACCGCTGACATCAGCGGCGAGGGCAGCGTCGAGAATCTCCGCCGCAAAACTCTTCCAACTTCGTGACGGTTCGGTACCGATGAGCAGGTAGATGTTGCCGGCATTCGTACCACTGACCCGCAACTCGGCGTCCTCGGCCAGCGGAACGCTGACCGGGCCGGCGGCCGTCGGTCCGTACATGATCGCGCTCGGCCATCCGATGGCACGCACGCCGTCTTCATTGGTCGACACGGTCGGTCGGTTGAACTGGTAGTCAAAGTACAGCTCCGGATCGACCTCGGTAATGACCTCGACGTCGAGGAGGTCCTTGAGTGCACGCACTGCCCCGGTCGCAGCTTCGCCGGCATCATTCCAGCCCTCGAAAGCAACGACGAGAAGCCGCCCGCCCAGAAACCCAATACCGTCAGTCACCGTGTAAGTCCTCAATTCTTTCGGCCTCCCGGTGGAGCGCCTCAGTCAAGGATAGGCGGTGGCCCTAGACTTGAACCCCGTGAATGTTTCTCCTGTGCCGCCCTCCGCGCCCGTTTCCCTTCCCGCCGCCGTCCTCTGGGACATGGACGGGACCATCGTCGACACCGAACCGTACTGGATGCGTGCGGAAACGGAGCTGGTCGCTGAATTCGGCGGCGTCTGGACGCATGATGATGGCATGCTGCTGGTCGGCTCCGGATTGTGGAACTCTGCGGCGATTCTGCAGTCCCGCGGGGTGGATCTCACGCCAGACGCCATTGTCGCTCGCCTCACCGACCGGGTGCAGCAGCAGCTGGCCGAGCATGGTATTCCTTGGCGCCCCGGTTCTCGTGAACTCCTGCAGGAGTTGAAGGCGGCGGGAGTGCCGACCGCGCTCGTCACTATGTCGGTCGAGCGCATGGCTCGGCAGATCATCGACCTGATCGATTTTCCCGCGTTCGACCTGGTTATCGCCGGCGATATGGTCGCCAACAGCAAGCCGCACCCTGACCCCTACCTCGTGGCCGCCGAACGGCTCGGCGTCGATCCGCGCCGGTGCATCGCCATTGAGGATTCCGTTCCCGGCGTCGCCTCGGCTGTGGCCGCCGGTACCATCACCATCGCTGTGCCCCACCAGATCGACCTGCCCGAAAGCGACGACTACACCCGCTGGCCGACGCTGGTCGGTCGCACGATTGATGATCTGGCAGCGCTCTATCGTTTCTCCACCGCTGAACTTTCCGAACCCGTTCATCTTCTCGCCCCCACCCGGGCTGCCCAACACGAAAGCGCACCACTCGCATGAGCAACAACCAGGTAATCCAAAACAGTGGACTCTTTCGCGTCGGCGACCGCGTGCAACTCACCGGACCGAAGGGGCGAATGAACACCATTTCGCTCCAGGCTGGCCTGACCTTTCACACGCATCGCGGAATTCTCGCGCACGACGACATTATCGGGCAGCCCGATGGATCGGTCGTCACCAACAACGTCGGGGTCGAGCATCTTGCGCTGCGCCCCCTGCTGGTGGACTTCGTGATGAGCATGCCGCGCGGCGCGGCCATCATCTATCCCAAGGATGCTGCACAGATTTTGGCCCAGGCCGATATCTTTCCCGGTGCCACTGTCGTCGAAGCCGGGGTCGGTTCGGGAGCGCTCTCGCTCTGGCTGCTGCGGGCGATCGGTCCGGCCGGTCGGCTCGCTTCCTTCGAACGGCGGGAAGAATTCGCCGACGTCGCCCGGGACAATATCGCCACGTTCCTCGGCAACGATCCGGAGAACTGGACCATCACGCTCGGTGACCTCGCCGAAACCCTGCCGGAGACCCTGCCGGCGCAGAGCGTTGACCGCGTCGTCCTGGACATGCTGGCACCGTGGGAGTGCCTTGGCTCGGTTTCCGACGCCCTCAAGCCCGGCGGGGTCCTGCTCTGCTACGTTGCCACGGTGACGCAGCTGTCTCGCGTGGCCGAGGCCATTCGGGGTACCGGGTTGTACACCAACCCGGACTCCAGTGAGACCATGATTCGTGGCTGGCACGTCGAGGGACTCGCCGTTCGCCCAGACCATCGCATGATCGGCCACACCGGCTTTCTCATCACCGCCAGACGGCTCGCTCCCGACACGATTCTGCCCGAACTGAAACGGCGACCGTCGAAGACCGACTTCAGTGACGCCGACGTCGAGGCGTGGACGCCCGGGGCGCTCGGTGAGCGCAATGTCAGTGCCAAGGTCATGCGCAAACGCGTGCGGATCGCCGGGACCAGCGCAGACCTCTCCAAAGCTCGAGACCTCGACGCCGGTTAGGATAGGGCCCGGCCCGTTTCGGTTGTACTACGTGCGAGGCCTCGGCCGCGCCACCCGGTCACAGATCGACCCCACAGCATCCAGCGCAGCGCCCAGTGCTGCAGCAACCCCGTATCGAAAGAAGGACTTGTGCGCAAAGCATCCGCGCTGATCGCCACCGCCGGACTCGTGATGGCGGCATTGACCGCCTGTGCCAGCCCCGGCACGGCCCAGGCCTCCTGTGACGCACCGATCTCCGCGGGTGCCGCCTCCGAGTTGGTGAAAGTTTCCGGCGACTTTGGTTCAGCACCGGAGGTCACTTTCCCGACGCCCCTCAAGTCCGCGTCCACCCAGCGCACCGAGGTGATTGCGGGTTCGGGGGACAACATCGTTCCCGGACAGAAGATCACCGCAGAGTTCAACCTCTACAACGGTACGACCGGTGCTGCGATCCAGCAGAGTGCTTTCGACGGCTCAACGGCCGTCCCGATCATCCTCAACGAGAGCACCCTTCCTGGATTCGTCGACGGTCTGCTCTGCGCCCAGGTCGGGGCACGTGTCGCCATCGTCATCGCACCCGAGGACGCCTTCGGACCAGCCGGCGGCAACGAACAGTTCCAGATCGCGGCGACGGACTCCCTCGTGCTCGTGGTCGACATCGTGAAGGCCTTCCTGCCTCGCGCCGACGGTGCAGACCAGCTGGTCGCCAACGGTCTTCCCGCGGTCGTCCTGGACGCCGACGGCACGCCCGGCATCGTGGTGCCGTCCGGCGATGCGCCCACTGAACTTGAAATCGGGGTCCTCAAGAAGGGCACTGGGGCCAAGGTCCTGGAAGATTCGACGGTCACCTTGAACTACACCGGAGTGCTCTGGAAAGAGAAGACGGTCTTTGATTCCAGCTGGGCGAACGGCAGCCCGGTCGAGTTCGTTCCCACTGAGCTCATCCCCGGCATGGCAGCGGCTCTCACCGGGCAAACCGTCGGGTCGCAGATCGTCGCCGTCATTCCGCCCACACAGGCCTACGGTAAGACCGCGTCGGGCGCAGTTCCGGCCGATTCCACGCTCATCTTCGTCTTCGACATCCTCGGCATTAACTAAACGGCGGGAGTGACCTCGTGCCTTCCCCGGTCGACCCAGACGAACGCGGCGACGCGCCCAAACCGCGCCCGGTCACCGCTCCGGAACGTCTGTTCAGCCTGGTCCTGGCGCTCGTAGCGACGGACACCGGGCTGACCAAGGCGGATATCCTCGCCAACGTTCAGGGCTATCGGCAGCGATTCCTGATCGCTGGACCCAATGGCAGTTTGGAGCGCCAATTTGAGCGCGACAAGGACGACATTCGCGAACTGGGCATTCCCCTCGAGACGATCGAGACGCCGGACGACCCGGGCAGCAACCATCACTTGCGCTATCGCATACCGAAAGGGTTGTACGACCTCCCGGCCGATGTGACCTTCACTCCCGACGAAGTGTCGCTGCTCAAACTCGCCGGCACGGTCTGGCGTGAAGGATCGCTGTCCGGTGAATCCCGTCGCGCCCTGATCAAGTTGAATTCGCTCGGCGTCGACTCGAGCGAACCTGTGCTCGGCTACGCACCGTTGCTGCGCACGCGGGACCATAGCTTTGACCCGCTCAGCAAAGCGCTGGATCGCACCGAGGTAGTGGCCTTTCTCTACCTCAAACCGGGCAACAGGAAACCGCTTCGTCGTGTGGTCGTCCCCCGGGCGCTCGTGCAGCATGAGGGGCGCTGGCACCTCTACGCGACCGATGAAGTCGCTCATGCTCCGCGCACCTTCCTCCTTTCGCGCATCGTCGGAGCGGTCAAGGTCGTACCGGCGGCGTTCCCGTCCCCGGTCACCGCTGCTGCCAACGACACGTCCGCCGACAGTGCCCGCGCCCTGGCCGAATTGGAAGAACTGTGGGCGAGCAACGTCGCGCACGTCCTGGTGCAGCCGGGCACCGACGCGGCAGTGCGCCTCGGCGCGCGTCAGTCGGGAATCCCGGCAACTGACCCGGCGTCCAGCCCGGAGCGCGTCGTGCATTTCACCGACCTGCACGTTCTCGCCGACGAATTGGCAGCCTTCGGGCCGGAAGTATTCGTCGTTGGTCCTCCCGCGCTCCGCACGGCCGTGACCACCCGATTGCTCGCTGTTCGCGATGCTCATTCGCCCGACCTGCCGGTCGGGGAAGCCGGAGCGGCGCCGCGCCGCCGCCTGACGCAACCCAAAACGCAACCGGCCACGACGGCCGCGCAGTCGCGAATCGCCAGCGACCAGCTCACTCTCCTGCTCTCGCTGGTTCCGTACCTGATCGAGCAGGGTCGGGTGACCGTCACGGAGGTCGCCGAGCATTTCGACCTGCCCCCTGAACGTGTGCGCTCCCTGGTCAGTCTCATCGCCTTATCCGGAATTCCCGGAGAAACCCGTCAGTATTTGCACGGCGATCTCTTCGACATCCTCTGGGATGAATTCGAGCTGAACGACCGCATCGTCCTCACCCATCAGGTCGCCATCGACGATTCGCCCAGGTTCTCGGCCCGGGAGGCTGCAGCGCTCATCGCCGGCCTGCAATATCTCTCGGCCCTACCCGACAATGCTGATACGGATGCGATTGCATCGCTGATGGCCAAATTGACCCGCGGCGCGTCGGCGCCGCCGACCCAACTCGCCGTCGCGCGGCGCGATGGCGGGGCGACACGTGTGCTCCTCCAGGCAGCTCTCACGTCGGGGATGCAGGTCGAGTTCGACTACCTAAACGCCCGCGGTGCTCAGGAACACCGTCTCGTCGATCCGCTGCGCATCGAATCTGTTGACAACGACTGGTACTTGCGCGGCTGGTGCCATCTCCGCGAAGCGGTGCGCACCTTCCGTCTCGATCGCATCAGCGACCCGCGCACGACCAGCAGAGCACGCAGCACGCACGCCGCGGATATTCTGTTGCCCGATACCCTGTTCCAGGCCTCCAGCGGCGACCTGGACGTGCGACTCGAACTCGAAACCGCGGCATTGCCGTTGCTCGCCGACTATCGCCCCGAACGGTCGATTCCGGTCGGTACGGGGGGTCGTACGCGCACCACTCTGCGGGTCGCCCACTCCCACGCCCTCAAACGACTGGTCGCGGGATTGGTCGGGATCGTCACTGTACTCGAACCGGCCGAATCGCGCCGTGTCGTCGCCGAGTGGGCGGCGGCCGGCGTCGCGCAGTACACCGATGCCCCGGCCAGTGAGGAGTAGCGGATGCCCTGGTGGTCCTGGCTGCTCATCTGGAGCGCGCTGACGCTGGGTTTCCTCGCCCTGCTGGTGTGGTCCGGTGTGCGGCTCTACCGAAAATCCCTCGGTGCGCTGCGTGCCTTCGAAGCCCTGGGCCATCAGATCTCCGCACTGAACGTGGACGTCAGCCCGAGGCCGGAGCAGTTCAGACCGGCCGTCTTCACGGATCTTGCGGCGCTGCGCCTCGAGGTCGAGCAGCGCGAAGCGGAACGCGTCCATCGGCGGCAGGTTCGTCGCGACGGCCGGATCGTGCGGGGTAAACTGATGCGAAACGCCCGCTACGTTACCCGCTAAGACAAGAGGACACACCCTCATGCTGCAAAACCTGACCGGATGGCATTTCCTGATCATCCTCGTTGTCGTACTGCTTCTCTTCGGTGCGCCCAAACTGCCCGGACTCGCCCGCAGCCTCGGCCAGTCGATGAAGATTTTCAAAAGCGAGATCAAGAGCGACAGCGTCGACCCCGATCCCAACGCACCGACCCAGTCGGGCGATGACGCCGCGAAGTCCGCGGGTCCGACCGACCCGGCCGCGAAGCCCTAGCTACCGTGGCGGTACGCACGCGTCGGCGTACGCCCGTTGAAGGCAAAATGTCGCTCGGCCAGCATCTGGTCGAGTTGCGTAAGCGCCTCTACCTAGCCGCCGCTGGCTTGCTGATCGGTGCGATTGCCGGTTGGTTCCTCTCGGATTTCGTCTGGGACCAGCTGCGCGAACCGATCTACGCCATCATCAACGCCCAACATCGCAACGCGCAGATCAACTACCCCGACATCACGAGCGCTTTCGACCTCAAGCTCAAGATCTCTCTGTATGTCGGCCTGATCGTGTCCAGTCCGGTGTGGCTCTACCAGGTGTTCGCGTTCCTGGTTCCCGGGCTCACCCGCACCGAGAAGAAGTACACCTTCGGGTTTCTGTTCACCGCCATCCCGCTGTTCCTGGCGGGCTGCGCCGCCGGCTGGGTCGTCCTGCCGCACGTCGTCGAACTCATGACCAGTTTCGCCCCGACCGAGGATTCCGCGTTCATCAATGCGCAGGGGTATTTCGACTTCGTCCTGAAGCTCGTCGTTGCCATCGGGATCGCTTTCGTCCTGCCGGTGTTCATCGTGCTTTTGAATTTTGCCGGTGTCATCAGTGCTGCATCCATCATCAAATCCTGGCGGATCGCCATACTGGTCATCGTGCTGTTCACCGCGATCGCCACCCCCGCGGCCGATGTCGTGTCGATGTTCCTGCTGGCGATCCCCATGGTCATGTTGTACTTTGCCGCCTACGGGATCGCGTGGCTGCACGATCGACGCGCGGCCAGAAAAGTGCTCGCGTTCGAAAAGGAACTTGGACTCCGGGCACACTAGGAGCCCGCTGTCGTAACTGTTAAGGATCACGTGACGCACACGCAATCGCCGGCCGAACGCTACTCGGCCGCTCGCACCCGGGCCAGTCAGCCAAAACTGCAGGCCTTCGAAAGCGGTCTCAAATTCGACCTCGACCCGTTTCAACGCGAGGCCTGCGCTTGTCTGGAGGCGGGCAATAGCGTGCTCGTCGCGGCACCGACCGGTGCCGGCAAGACGATCGTGGCCGAATTCGCGATCTACCTCGCGATGCAGCAGTCTCGCGCAAAGGTGTTCTATACCGCGCCCATGAAGGCGCTCAGCAATCAGAAATTCCAGGAGTTTGTCGCCGAGTACGGTGCGGATCAGGTCGGATTACTCACGGGCGACAGCAATGTGAACCCGGGGGCGCGCATCGTGGTCATGACGACCGAGGTACTGCGCAATATGCTTTATGCCAGTTCTGACCTGCTGACCAACCTGGCCTTTGTGGTGATGGACGAGGTGCACTACCTCGCCGACCGCTTTCGCGGCGCTGTCTGGGAAGAAGTGATCATCCACCTTCCGCAACCGGTGCGGATGGTCTCGCTGAGCGCCACCGTGTCAAACGCGGAAGAATTCGGCGACTGGTTGCAGGCGGTCCGCGGCGAAACCGACGTTATTGTCTCCGAGGAGCGCCCAGTACCCCTGGAACAACACGTTCTGGTCAAGAACAACATGCTCGATCTCTTCGATTCCACCGGTTTGATCGGCACTCATCGGGTGAATCCTGAACTCGTTCGGCTGGCCCACGCCGGCGGGCGTTCGGCCGGCGGGCGCGGCCGTGGCTCCGGCCGGCAGGGCGGTTCCTCCGGAGGGTATCGCGGTCATGACAAGCACCGCCCGCAGTTCGATGCCGGCCGGATGGACCGCGGCGACATCGTGCGCATGCTCGACGGTAAACATCTGCTGCCGGCGATCTTCTTCATCTTCAGCCGGGTCGGCTGCGACCAGGCCGTGCGGCAGGTGCTCCGCTCCGGTGTGCGCCTGACCCAGGAACACGAACGCGACGAAATACGCCGGATCGTCGACGACCGATGCCGCACCCTGCTCGACGAAGACCTCGGTGTGCTCGGCTACTTTGAGTGGCTCGACGGGCTCGAACGCGGAGTAGCCGCTCACCATGCCGGCCTGCTGCCCGCGTTCAAGGAGGTGGTCGAGGAGCTCTTTCAGAAGAAGTTGGTCAAGGCCGTCTTCGCGACCGAAACCCTTGCCCTCGGCATCAATATGCCGGCGCGCACCGTGGTCCTGGACAAGCTCGAGAAGTTCAACGGTGAAGCCCGGGTGCCGATCACGCCGGGGGAGTACACCCAGCTGACCGGGCGGGCCGGCCGTCGCGGCATCGACACGCTCGGTCACTCCGTCATCCAGTGGGCCCAGGGTCTGGACCCGCAGGCTGTCGCGTCGCTGGCCTCCCGTCGTACCTATCCGCTGAATTCGAGTTTCAAGCCGACCTACAACATGGCCGTCAACCTGATCGATCAGTTCGGCGTCGCCCGTACCCGAGGTGTCCTCGAATCCTCCTTCGCCCAGTTCCAGGCCGATCGGGCTGTCGTCGACCTCGCGCGCTCCGTGCGTCAGCAGGAAGAGTCCCTGGCCGGGTTCAAGACCAGCATGACCTGCCACCTCGGCAATTTCGAGGAGTACTCATCCATTCGACGACGGCTGACCGAGGTCGAGCGTGAAGGTACCAAGGCCGACAACTCACTCCGTGGGGAGCGCGACAAGCGGCAGCGTGAGGTGGCAAGCCTGCGCAAGCAGATGCGCGCCCACGGCTGTCACCACTGCCCCGACCGCGAGGCGCACTCCCGCTGGGCTGAGCGCTGGTTCAAGCTCAAGCGGCAAACGGATGCCCTCAACCAGCAGATCTCCCAGCGCACCGGCGCCATCGCGCGGGTTTTCGACCGGGTGACCGACGTTCTGCTCGGTTACGGCTACCTCGAATCCGACGCGCGCGGAACGATCGCGTTGAGCGAAAGCGGACGCATCCTGCGCCGCATTTACGCCGAGCGGGACCTGCTCGTGGCCGAATCCCTGCGCCGCGGCCTGTGGAAGGACCTCGATGCCGCCAGTTTGGCCGCCATGGCCTGCGCTCTGGTGTTCGAGCCGCGCCGCGAGGAGGGGCTGATCGATGCCCGCTACCTGCCCAAGGGGCCGTTCCGACCGGCACTGGACGAGACGCAAGACCTGTGGAGCCGCATCGACGACCTCGAACGCGACCACAAACTGCCCGGCAGCAATCCGCTGGCGGTTGGCCTTAGCCTGGCCATGTGGAAATGGGCCCGCGGCGCGTCGCTCGCCGATGTGCTCTACGAAGCCGAAATGGCCGCGGGAGATTTCGTGCGCTGGACCAAACAGACCATCGACCTCCTCGACCAGCTCGTGCAGGTTGACCAGCGCAGTATCGCCGGTACCGGTCGCGTTGGGCCGATCGCGCGCGAGGCCATGGACTCGATCCGTCGCGGCATCGTCGCGTACTCCTCGGTGGCCTGAGCCAGCCATGAGGGGGAGCGAGAGTGCGTTCAGCCTGCCACTGTGTGCATCCGTTCTGGTGGCGGCCGGTGCCGGCGCCATCCTCGACGCCGGATTTCCGGACCGGGACTGGTGGTTTCTCGCCCCGGTCGGCGTGGCGCTCATGCTCGTGGCGCTGCTCGGTCGAAGCCTCGGTACCGGGCTGCTGGTCGGGCTGGTCGCCGGGCTGTCCTTCTGGCTGATCCACATCTACTGGATCACTCTGTATCTCGGACTCGTGCCGTGGTTCGCGCTCGGTGGCTTGCAAAGCCTGTTCTTCGGCCTCGGCCTCGGCCTCACCGCGTTCGTTCTGCGGCACGGGCCGCGCCTCTGGCCGAGCGTCTGGGGCCGCGTCGGACTGGTTCCGGTCATCGTGGCCGGGCTCTGGACGGCCAGGGAAGCGATCAGCGCGGTCTGGCCTTACGGCGGATTCGCCTGGGGCCGAGTCGCGCTCTCCCAATCGGAGAGTCCGTTCGGCGCGCTCGTCGCCTGGGTGGGACTGTCCGGCCTGAGTTTCATCCTGGTCTGGCTGAGCGCCCTCGCCGTGCAGCTATTGCGGGAGCCCGACCTGGCCCACACCCTGCGGGCAGCCGTGGCGGTCGGTGCGGTCGCCCTCGTGCTCGCCATTCCCGCGTGGCCGACGCTGCCCAGCGGCACGACCCGGCTGGCCGCGGTGCAGGGCAACGCCGACGCCGGTCTGTTTGCGGAGTATTCACCCGGTCAGATTCTGCAGGACCACACTTCGGCCACCCTGCCGTTGATCGGCGAGAGCGTGGACTTTGTGGTCTGGCCGGAGAACGCGAGCGACATCGACCCGACCCGCTCGGCGGCGGCGGCGCAGGTACTGGACTACATCAGCACCGAAATGGATGCTCCGCTCATCACGGGCACGATCACCCAGCCCGAAGATACCTATTTCAACAGTTCTCTGCTCTGGGAGGCCGGACGCGGGGCCGTCGACGTCTACGACAAGGTGCATCCGGTGCCGTTTGCCGAATATATGCCGGATCGAGCGTTCTGGCGCCCGTTCGCGCCGGAGCTGATTGATCTGATCGCACGCGACTACGGTATCGGTACCCGCGACAATGTCTTCGACATCGACGGTGTGCTGGCCGGCATCGCAATCTGCTTCGACATCGCCGATGACCAGCTCGTGCAGGAGATGATCGACAGCGGGGCGCAGCTGATTCTGGCCCAGACCAACAATGCCGACTTCGGGCACACCGATGAAAGCGTGCAGCAGCTCGCCATCGCCCGGCTGCGTGCGATCCAAACCGGTCGCTCCGTTGTGAACATCTCCACGGTCGGGTCGAGCGCCATCATCACACCCAACGGTGACACCCTCGACAGCCTGCCCACCTTCACTGCGGGCGCCATGGTGCAGACGGTGCCGCTCAGCGACACCATCACGCCGGCGATGGTGGCCGGTCGGGGAACTGAGTGGTTGCTGTCGGGTCTGGGCCTGGCCGGTCTGGCGCTCTGCCTGGGCGCGGCCCGGCGACAGCGCCGGTAAAATCCGGGTTAACCAACGACGACCCCGCCACCACGGGTGCGAGTACGGGGGTACAAACACATTGGTGCGGGGTCGTGCGGGGATTTTGAGCGGTTAGGCACCGATCTTCTGCTGGCCACCACGGCGCAGACGCAACACCGAGAGGCGCTCTTCGAGCAGCTCTTCGAGTTCGTCCCTGGTGCGACGCTCCAGCAACATATCCCAGTGGGTCCGAGGAATTTTCTCGTCGGAGTGGTCAACGATTACGGGCATGGAGTCGACGAGCCGAGTCGCCGTCCGTGCGCAGTACTTGCATTCCCATTCGTCCGGAGCCTCGGCTTCGGCCGAGAAAATCATTACCGTCTCGCGCCCGCATGTTTCACACCGGTAGGTGTGGCCCACTCGGGGGGAGAAGGTGACGCCTTCTTCGCTCTGTAGGCTTTGTGCGCCCAATCTCATGCCACGCAAACTGCGGTCAGCCATAGTGTGGTCTCCTCTCGCTCGTAATCACAGATCGATCACGATGCCTTCACAGTTCTAAACCATCAAGCTGGGCGTTAACCTTCCCACTCCCCCCGTTCTGGGAGGTAACTCTCAGGTTCGGCGAGTAATGGCGGCAACGGCCAGATCTGCACGGTCCGTGACGAGGCCGTCAACTCCGCTGTCGAGGAGTCGAATCATGTCGATCGGATCGTTCACGGTCCACACATGCACCTCGACATCGACCCGATGCATCATCGCGATAAATCGGGGAGTGACTATGCGCACCGGTCCGAGCCGTTCGGGCACCTGCACAGCGACGCACCCCTGCAGGGTGCGTCGAACCAGGGCGGTCAGCCCCAGATTCGTCGCGGCGACGGCCTGGGCCACGAGTGACGATGACGCCGACGACACCACGCCGGGGAGAAGGCTGAGAGCGTGCCGCCGCCGTGGTTCGTTGAACGAGGTCACGAGCACTCGCTCAGAGGCCCGCTGATCGAGAATCGCCCGCGCGGTCGGCTCCGCCGCAGCATCACTTTTCATATCAATGTTGAACAGGGCGTCCGGAAAAGCTTCCAGAGCATCGCTGAGCGACGTGAACCCCTGGCCCTCGCCCAGACTGATGCGTTTGAGCTCGACCATGGTCAGCTGATCAATGCGCACATCCCGACCCAGCCGCGTGAGGTCGGGGTCGTGGCTGAGCACCGCGACACCGTCGAGTGATACCTGCACGTCGGTCTCGAGGTGCGTGGCTCCGGTCGCGAGCGCCTTCACGAAGGCTAGCAGCGTGTTTTCCGGGGCGGCCTGGGTCAGGCCCCGATGCGCGAACACCCGGGGCGGCGTCCCGCTGAGAAACACCGACTGGGCATTTTCGGCCACCGGCTAGCCCTGCGGCGAAACCGGGGGAGCGGATGCTGCCGGTGCGGCCGCGCCGGCAGCATCCGCCGGGTTCGCACCAGCAGTCTGGGCACCGTCTTGTTGTGCACCGTTTTGTTGTGCGCCGTTTTGTTGGGGACCGCTGTGTTGGGGACCGCTGTGTTGGGGACCGCTGTGTTGAGCACCGCTTTGTTGAGCACCGAACGCGCTGCCGATTCCCTTCATCGCCTCGGTGAGTTCACTCGGAACGATCCAGAGCTTGTTGGCGCTTCCCTCGGCGAGCTTGGGCAGGGTCAACAGGTATTGGTACGCCAGCAGCTTGGGGTCGGGGTCGCCATCGTGGATGGCCTTGAATACGGTCGTGATCGCTTCGGCCTCACCCTGGGCGCGCAGGACGGCAGCCTTGGCGTCGCCCTCGGCCTCGAGAATGGCCGCCTGGCGGGCGCCCTCGGCGGTGAGGATTGCGGACTGTTTGGTTCCCTCAGCGGTGAGGATGAGCGCACGGCGGTCACGTTCGGCGCGCATCTGCTTTTCCATCGAGTCCTGAATGGAGTGCGGCGGTTCAATGGCCTTGAGTTCAACTCGGCCGACACGAATGCCCCACTTACCGGTGGCTTCGTCGAGCACGATGCGGAGCTGACTGTTGATATTGTCCCGGCTGGTGAGGGCCTCTTCGAGGTTCAGGCCACCGACGACGTTACGCAGGGTAGTCGTGGTGAGCTGCTCGACCGCGCCGAGGTAGTTGTTGATCTCATAGGTGGCCGCCCGGGCATCCGTCACCTGAAAATAGACGACGGTATCGATCGAGACGACGAGGTTGTCCTCGGTGATGACCGGCTGCGGAGGAAAGGACACGACCTGCTCGCGAATGTCGAGGAGGGGACGCACCCGGTCGACGAACGGCACGAGCAGGTTCAGACCGGGCAGCAGGGTCTTGTGGTACTTGCCGAGGCGCTCGACCACGCCGGCGTTGCCCTGCGGAATGATGCGAATGGCGCGCAATAAAATGACGATGACGAACACCGCCAAAACGGCGAGCAGGGCGAACACGAAGATCTGTCCGATGAAGGCTGCGGGGTCAAGCATGATTCTGGGTCCTTTCGGCGGAGATGACGACGGCGGTGGAGCCTTCGATGAGGTGCACGGTGATCGCCTGTCCGGGATCAACGGATCCGTTGTCGGTGGTGCCGGCCGGTCCGACCAGGCGCGCGGTCCAGGTTTCACCGTTGGCCAGTTTGACGAGCCCGCCGGTCTGGGTTACCGTCGCGACGACGCGACCGGTCATGCCGATCAGGGCGTCGATATTGCTCAAGGCCGGATCGCCGCCCCTGCGCAGGGCACGCAGCAGGAACGGCCGGATGGTGAGTAGGAGCAGCACCGAAAGGCCGGCGGCGACGACGATTTGCAGCCACCACTCCAGACCGAGCAGATTGGCGCCCAGGCCGCCCAGGCTGCCGATGGAAATCATCAGGAAGGTGAATTCCAGGCTCAGGAGCTCGATCGTTACGGCGACGAGAATGAAGACGAGCCACAGAATCCAGAGATAATCAGTCAGGTCGACCATGGGTGCCACTTTCCCCAATCCATTTCCTCTGAAACTAGCAGGTGCCACCGACAACACGCCGGGGGAGCGACCGGTGCTTGTTGATATGGTCGACAGGCGAGTGTGTGGCAGTCGATGCCCGCCTCATCTAAATTCGACGTGAATGACTAACGTGCATGACTACCGGCGTGCATGAAACTAAAAGGAGCCCCCGTGACCAATCCACTTGCAGCAGGATCACTCGAGGGCAAGCGTGTACTCGTCACCGGCTCGTCCCGCGGTATCGGTGCCGATACTGTCGGGTACTTCGCCGAAGCCGGCGCCAGGGTCGTCATTAATTACCGCAATAAGGAGGCCCGCGCGAACAAACTCGCCGACGCCATTCGCGCTGCCGGCGGTACGGCCATCACGGTCGGTGCCGACCTGACCGACCCGGCCTCGGTCGCCGCGATGTTCGAGACCATTCGCAGCGAATTCGGCGGCCTCGATATTCTGGTGATGAACGCCTCGGGCGGCATGGAGAGTGGCATGGCCGCCGACTACGCCATGACGTTGAACCACGATGCCCAGGTGAACCTGCTCAACGAAGCGGTCCCGCTGCTCGGTGATGACTCCCGCGTCGTGTACGTCACCAGCCACCAGGCGCACTTCATCAAAACCACGCCGACCATGCCGGAGTATGAGCGGGTGGCTCGCAGCAAGCGTGCCGGTGAGGATGCCCTGCGCGCGGTGATCCCGCAGCTTGAGGAATCCGGCATCGGCTTTGTCGTGGTCTCCGGCGACATGATCGAGGGCACCATCACGGCGACGCTGCTCGAGCGGTCCAACCCCGGTGCTCTCAACGCCCGTAAGGAAGCGGCCGGTCGCTTGTACAACGTCAGCGAGTTCGCGGCCGAGGTCGTAGCCGCTGCGGTTGAGCCGGTTCCGGTCGGCAACACCCGCTACGTGGGCGACACGATCGGGTTTACGGGCGAATAGCATGACCACGAACCCGGCGAACCCGGAATCGGAGATGCAGGTTGCAGACAGCCACGACCTGATCCGTGTGCAGGGCGCTCGGGAAAACAATCTCAAGAACGTCAGCGTCGAGATTCCCAAGCGCCGGCTGACCGTGTTCACGGGCGTGTCCGGCTCGGGCAAGAGCTCACTAGTGTTCGGCACCATTGCTGCCGAGTCGCAACGCATGATCAACGAAACGTACAGCACCTTCGTGCAGGGCTTCATGCCGACCCTGGCCAGGCCCGACGTCGATGTGCTCGACGGGCTGACGACGGCCATTATCGTCGACCAGGAGCGGATGGGGGCCAACGCGCGCTCCACCGTCGGCACCGCCACCGACGCCAACGCCCTGCTGCGCATCCTGTTCAGCCGATTGGGCGACCCGTACCTCGGCTCACCCCAGGCGTATTCGTTCAACGTCGCCTCGATCAGTGGAGCGGGCGCCGTTTCGATCGAACGCGGGGGACAGACCGTCAAGGAACGCCGCAGCTTCAGCATCACCGGGGGCATGTGTTCCCGCTGCGAGGGTCGGGGATCGGTCACCGATATCGACCTCCGCGCGCTCTACGACGACACCAAATCCCTGAACGAGGGCGCACTGACCATCCCCGGCTACAGCATGGACGGCTGGTTTGGCCGCATCTTCAATGGCTGCGGCTTCTTCGACCCCAACAAAGCGATCAAGGACTTCACCAGGAAGGAACTCGCCGACCTCCTCCACAAGGAGCCGACCAAGATCAAGATCGAGGGCATCAACCTCACCTACGAAGGCCTGATTCCCAAGATCCAAAAGTCGATGCTCACCAAGGATGTTGACTCGCTGCAGCCGCACATTCGAGTGTTCGTGGAGCGTGCGGTGACCTTCACCGTTTGCCCCGACTGCAACGGCACCCGACTGAACGAGGGCGCGCGATCGTCGACGATCAACGAAATCAGCATCGCGGATACCTGTGCGATGCAGATCAGCGACCTCGCCGAGTGGGTTCGTGGCCTGAACGACTCGTCCGTCGCGCCGCTGCTGACCGCGTTGGAGCTCCTGCTGAACTCCTTCGTGCAGATCGGGCTGGGTTACCTGTCCCTGGACCGGGCCTCTGGCACGCTCTCCGGCGGCGAGTCGCAGCGTACCAAGATGATCCGTCATCTCGGATCTTCACTCACCGACGTGACCTATGTCTTCGACGAACCGACCATCGGACTGCACCCGCACGACATCCAGCGCATGAACACCCTGCTCGTCCAGCTGCGCGACAAGGGCAACACGGTGTTGGTGGTGGAGCACAAGCCGGAGATGATCGCGATCGCCGACCACGTCATCGACCTCGGGCCGGGTGCTGGTTCGGACGGCGGCGAGGTGGTCTTCGAGGGCTCTCTCGCCGGGCTTCGCACCAGCGGCACGTTGACCGGTCGGCATCTGGATGACCGGGCCGCCGTCAAGTCGACCGTGCGTGCACCGTCGGGTGTCCTGCCGGTTCGCGGCGCCAGCGCCCATAACCTGCAGAACGTCGATGTCGACATTCCGCTCGGTGTGTTGACCGTGCTCACCGGTGTGGCCGGGTCCGGTAAGAGTTCGCTGATCACCGGATCGGTCTCGGGTCGGGACGGTGTGGTGACCGTCGACCAGGGCACGATCAAGGGGTCGCGGCGCAGCAACCCGGCGACGTACACCGGCATGCTCGAGCCGATCCGCAAGGCATTCGCGAAGGCCAACGGCGTGAAGCCGTCGTTGTTCAGCTCCAATTCCGAGGGCGCCTGCCCCAACTGCAACGGCGCCGGCGTCATCTACACCGACCTGGGAATCATGGCGGGTGTCGCCATTCCCTGTGAGGTCTGCGAGGGCAAGCGGTTTCAGGCATCCGTCCTGGACTACCACCTCAATGGGCGCGACATCAGTGAGGTGCTGGCGATGTCGGTGACCGAGGCCGAGCAGTTCTTCGGTGCGGGGGAGTCACGCATTCCGGCGGCGCACGCAATTCTCTGCCGGCTCGTCGACGTTGGCCTCGGCTACCTCAGCCTCGGCCAGCCGCTGCCGACACTCTCCGGCGGTGAGCGGCAGCGGCTCAAGCTCGCCACGCAAATGGC
This sequence comes from Cryobacterium sp. Hh11, assembly GCF_004404045.1. Taxonomy (NCBI): domain Bacteria; kingdom Bacillati; phylum Actinomycetota; class Actinomycetes; order Micrococcales; family Microbacteriaceae; genus Cryobacterium; species Cryobacterium sp. Hh11. The sequence goes on from NZ_SOHF01000015.1 coordinate 230,367, forward strand.
CGACAAGGGCGATGTTTACGTTCTGGACGAGCCGACCGCTGGCCTGCACCTTGCCGACGTTGAGAATCTGCTCGGACTGCTGGATCGGCTGGTTGACTCCGGTAAGTCCGTCATCGTGATTGAGCACCACCAGGCGGTCATGGCGCATGCCGACTGGATCATCGACCTGGGCCCCGGCGCCGGGCGCGACGGCGGCCGAATCGTCTTTGAGGGAACGCCCGCCGATCTCGTGGCCGGGCGTTCGACGCTGACCGGCGAGCACCTGGCAGCCTACGTCGGCGCCTGATCCGGCGTTACCGGAGTGATGTTCGGCCCGCAGTTCGGCGGGCCGGACAACCCTCTCGACCACTCTCGGGCATGTGACTGATAATGCACATTATGTCAAGTACTGCGTGATAGGAGTCATTATTCCAAGCAACCACCATCGCCGCATACCATCCGCGATGACGGAGAGGAATTCGCAGCATGATCCAAGTTCGCATCAGCTGGAGATCAACTATTTTAGCCTGGCCCCCGTTTGTGGACACGGGTTCAGTGGTGAGTTGAACTTCCGCGGTCCGTGCGGTTTCCTACTATGTAGGATATCCTTACCTAACCAGCCCCTGCGCATCGTTCGAAAGTATTCTCGTGCTCCACACCATGCCCGCACCACGACTGACCCTCCTTAATGGCTCAGACGACGACGTCGCATTCGTCACCGGTAGTGGAGACCTCAGCTACGCCCAGCTAGCCAGGATGGTCGCCATACGCCGTCTCGAGCTTGGTAGTGTCCGCCGACTCGTGATGCTGGAGGCAGCAAATGCCGTCGAGCCGATCGTTACCTACCTTGCAGCTCTGGAAGGCGGCCACCCGGTGCTTCTGGTCGCACCGGGTGACGATGAAGCATCACGGACTCATCGCGCGTCACTGGCTGAACGGTTCGACCCTGACGTCATTGCCGTCCGCGACGGGGACGGCCCGGCCCTGCGGGAGACGCGGCCTGGATCCACGCACAGCTTCTCCGACGACCTAGCCATGCTGGTGAGCACCTCCGGGTCCACCGGGTCGCCGAAGCTCGTTCGGTTGTCCCGGCAAAACCTGCTGAGCAACGCACAAGCCATTGCGGCGTACCTGCGTCTCACGCCTGCAGACCGGGCAGTAACCACGCTGCCGATGCATTACTGCTACGGCCTCTCGGTCCTGAACAGCCACCTCGTGTCGGGAGCGAGCGTCGTCCTCACCGAGCGATCGGTGGCCGACGCGGCGTTCTGGGACGAGGCCGGGATGCATCGGATCACTTCTTTCGCCGGCGTGCCCTACACCTTCGAGCTTCTTGAGGCGGGCAATTTCACGGATCGGTTGCCAGCGAGTATCCGCTACCTCACCCAGGCCGGCGGCCGCCTCGCCCCAGAAACGGTGCGCCGTTTTGCACGCCTCGGTGAGCGTCGCGGGTTCGAATTCTTCGTGATGTACGGGCAGACAGAGGCCACTGCGCGGATGGCGTACGTCCCTGCGGAGCTCGCCGACCATGCCGCCGGCAGCATCGGCCGCCCCATTCCTGGAGGTCACCTGCGCATCGATGCCGAGGCGGGAGCGGACGTCGGCGAACTCGTCTACGAGGGCCCCAACGTCATGCTCGGCTACGCCGAGACACCGGCCGACTTCGCATTGGGGCGCACGGTCCACGAGCTTCGCACCGGCGATCTCGCCCGGCACCGCGAGGACGGCATGTTCGAGGTCGTCGGACGGCTGAACCGATTCGTGAAGGTGTATGGGCTCCGGGTCGACCTCGATTCCGTCCAACGCCTCCTCGCCGAGGAAGGAATCGAAGCCCGTACGGCAAGCACCGGAGAACGCTTGCTCGTATTCATCCGTGCGGCCCGGTACGTCGACAGGGCACGAACCCGCACCGCTGTGCTACTCGGAATCCCCACGCACGCTATACACGTCTACACGGTTAGCGAGTTTCCTCGCACAGCCAGCGGCAAGCCCGACCTTGCCTCGCTCGTCCGTTATGCCCAGATGATCGACGCCCAGAAGGCGTCGACAGCAGCGAACCCCGGGCAGGTCGCAACCTCCGACATGATCCGTAACCTGTTCATCGTGCTCCTTGGGCGCCCAGACGCGACCATCGACGACACTTTCGCCGGGCTCGGCGGGGATTCGTTGAGCTACGTCGAGGTGGCCCTGCGGCTGGAGGATCTCCTCGGCGCGTTGCCGCGGGATTGGCCAGCACAATCGGCCCGGAACCTCGCGTCCTCGGCCGACGGCCCTCCCCCACAGGCTGACAGCACGGCCGTGGGCGAAACGGCGAAGCGTGGAGCGGCGACAGTCGGAGCGCGGAAGGTCCGCTTTCCCCGGGTCGAGACTCCCGCCGTTCTCCGCGCACTCGCAATCGTGCTGATCGTCGGCACCCATGCCGACCTGATCACTGTGCAGGGCGGCGCACACCTGCTGCTCGCCGTCGCCGGATACAACCTGGCCAGATTTCAGCTCGCCGACGTTGCGGGGGCCACGCGCGTTCGCCGCCTGCTCAGAAGCGCAGCCCAGATCGCGATTCCGGCCACGCTGTGGATAGGGGCCGTCGCCGTGCTCACCGGCAAGTACACCTGGACCACAGCGCTGCTGGTCAACCACCTCGTCCCCGGCGACGGCAAGTGGAACGAGCAATGGCAATTCTGGTTTCTCGAGGCCGCCGTCTGGACCATGCTCGGCTTTGCAGCAATGTTCCTAATTCGCCCGATCGACCGCCTCGAACGACGGCACCCGTGGACGTTCCCGATCACCCTGTTGGCGGCAGCCGTCACGACCCGATTCGCACTCGTCGGCATCGAGGCAGAAGGAATTGAACGATACACCCCGTTCACCGTGCTCTGGTCTCTCGTGCTCGGCTGGGTCATCGCCCGGGCCGACAATAAGTGGAAGCGTGTGGCGGCATCGTCAGCGGCGATCGTCGCCACGATCGGATTTTTCGGGGATCCAGCACGCGAAGCAGTTGTGGTGGCCGGAATACTGTTGCTGATCTGGGTGGAACGACTGCGGATGCCGCGCACCCTCGTTCCGGCCGTTCGACTGCTGGCCAGCGCATCCCTGTTCATCTACCTCACCCACTGGGTCGTCTACCCGACTTGGGAGGCCAGTGCCCCCTGGTTCGGAACGATCTCGTCACTAGCCATCGGCGTCGCGGCGTGGTACCTGTATCGCCTGGTCGGCCGAGCAATCAATCACGTTGCCACCACAGGCTTGAGGAGCCGAAACCACTTTGCATTCCGAAGTTGAACCGCTTGACATCAATGGATCGAGCCAACCGAGCATGAATCGATGGGCAGCGGAGGGGAGCGGGACATTTCGCTCCCAGGATATGTGTTGCCGCGAGCCAGAGGCGGTGCTCGAGCGGAATCCTCTTCTGCACCGGACTCCAGGTGTTCCCGCAGCGCCAGGACTACGAGAGCGAATGCTTCACTCGTGCCAGCCGTAACGACGATGTCCTCGGCCTCACACCGCACTCCCCTGGCATGCCTCAGGTGGTCGGGTATCCCGGTGTCAAATCCAGCACATCAAGCGGATGCTGCTGACCCGCGTCCACCATCGGTCGCGCTGGCGCCGCGAGGGTTTCCCCGTGCAGCAGAACGGCCACGCGCGTCGGCGCTCCCTGAGTGCTGACCAAATATCCCTCGCCGTTGAGCTGCTCGTTCTCTCCGAACGGCTCATGCCCGGCCGAAGTGAAGAGGTGCGCCCGATGACGCGCCGCGAACTGGCAGCGGCCGTCGTGCTGTGCATACCCCTCACCGAGGTGAGCATGAAGATGCGCAGTGGTACACCGAGCGAGGCCGTCGACGATGGCGAAAGCCACGCGGTCTGGGCCGGAGTGGTCCCGGTGGTGACCGGATCGCGCGCACCATCTGCCTCACTGTTGACGGCGGATGGAACGGGAGTTCCCGCATCCGTTCGCCGGCGCTGAGCCAGTGACAGCGAGCTGGCCGCGCAATCAGAATTGCGGATCAGGCGTGCGCATGGTGCAGGACCATGCCGAATTCATTGACCGGTTCGAACGCGTCACGGTCCCAGGCCCCGGGGTGGGGCACCGGACAATTGACCACCGTGTTTCGCGACGAGTGGTCGATGGTGTGTTCACGCATCGCATGACCGCAGATCGGGCACGACCGGAAATCGGTTGCACCCCACTGTTCCGGACCGCGTGGGGTTTTCCTGTCCTGAATCATGCCATTACGATACGCCCGATTGGACAAAAAGGCACGCAGCTGGTACGCGAAACGTGCGGGCCGAGCTAGGCCTCGCCGAATCCGGATTCCAGCAGGGCCGCGAGGGCGCTGATTGCGGGCCCGGCCGCGGGGTCGGTCGAGGCCAGGTGCACGCTACTCCCCCGGGCCAGCCCGAGCGACATAATGCTGAGCAGGCTCGTCGCGTCCGTGCCGTTCACCGTGAGGGGCATCGCGAAGGTGCTCGCGAGGCTCACGAATTCCGCCGCCGGACGAGCGTGCAGACCGTCCCTGTTCACCAGGATCACGGTGCGGGAGATCTCCCCAGCCTCGGCTGGATCTGCGGTCCCGGCATCGGCACTACGCTCGCCCGCGTGGGCCGGCTGAAGTGCCGTGCGCGCGGCTGCCACGACGGCGTCGAGGTCTCCCCCGATTTCCGCGGCGACCGCCGCCGCAACCCCACCTTCGACCAGCGGAGCATCCACAATCCGTACCCGATCCTGCTCCGCCTTGTCGAGAAAATCGCGGGCCGTTTCCGCGGTCAGAATGGCCGAGCCAAGGTCGCACAAAATCACCACACCGGCGCCACCCTCCGCCTCGGCCAGTGCCGTCGTGATCATATCGAAGCTCGTTCCGATTGTGCCCTCGTCGGTGCCACCGGCAGCGACGAGGCGCACGGTCGGTGCCATCTGACGGGCTAGTTCAACCAGCCCCGCCGCGATCTTCGCGCTGTGCGAGACGAAAACCAGGCCAACCCGGTCAGCGGATGCCGGCACGCTCACTCCGTCACCAGGGTCGCGTCGACCGCGGCGCGTAGCAGGAGCGCCGTCGACTGTGCGCCCGGATCCCGGTGACCGATCGCCCGCTCACCGAGGTAGCTCGCTCGGCCCTTCCGCGCCACGAGCGGTTCGGTGTCCTGGGCGCCCCGCGCTGCGGCATCCGCTGCCGCTGTCAGCACGGCCGGTGCGCTCTCGCCCGCCGACTCCGCGGCCTGGGCCGCATCCACGGCCGGGCTCCAGGCGTCGATCATGGTTTTGTCCCCAGGCCCGGCTTTGCCGCGCAGGACGATGCCGTCCCTGGCCGCCGTCAGGAGGGCGACGAGTGCCATACCGTCGAGAGTGCCCACGGAAGCAGTTGCGCCGGCGGCCTTCAGAAACGCGGTGCCGTACAGTGGCCCGGCGGCTCCGCCGACGGTGGAGATGAGCGTGGTGGCGAGTAACTTGAGTACGGTACTCGGGTTCGCATCGTCAGCCAGACCGTCGAGTTTGGGCAGGACCGCCTGAAAACCGCGATCCATGTTTTCGCCGTGATCGCCGTCGCCGATGTCACGATCGAGCGTGTTCAACGCGGCGCGCTCGGCGGCCAGCACCTCTGCGCTGCGCCGAATCCACCGCACGGTCCAGGCGGTATCCAGGTCCGAGTTTGTTCTTGCGTCCGGGCTCATCGGCGCCTCCTTCTATCGTCCCCACCGTAGCGCGGCCGTCTGCACCGGTGCATCCCAGAGGGCGGTCAGCTCTGCATCCAGCTGCAGCACGGAAATCGACGCCCCCGCCATTTCGAGGCTCGTCGTGTAGTTGCCGACGAGGCTACGCGACACCGTGATGCCCCGCTCGCGCAGTACTTCGACCGCGCGCCGGAACACGATGTATAGCTCCACCAGCGGCGTGCCGCCCATGCCGTTGACCAACAGCAGCACCTGGTCGCCGCTGGCCAACGGTAGGTCCTCCAAAATGGGCATGAGCAGGCGGTCGACGATGGCATCGGCCGGCTCGAGCTTGATGCGTTCCCGGCCGGGCTCACCGTGGATTCCGATGCCGATCTCGATCTCGTCGTCAGCGAGCACGAAGCTCGGCTCGCCGGCGTGCGGCACCACGCACGGCGTCAACGCCACCCCCATCGTACGTACCCGAGAATTGACCTTTTCGGCCACGGTAACGACAGTAGCCAGGTTATCGCCGCGTTCTGCAGCGGCCCCGGTGATCTTCTCGACCAACACCGTTCCGGCCACACCGCGGCGTCCCGCGGTATAGAGCGAGTCCTTCACTGCGACGTCATCATTGATGATGACCGTGCGAACCTCAATTCCTTCAGCGGATGCGAGATCGGCTGCGGTCTCAAAATTCAGCACGTCGCCGGTGTAGTTCTTCACGATGTGCAGCACGCCAGCTCCGCCGTCGACCGCCTGCGTCGCGGCCAGGATCGGGTCAGGTGTTGGGGACGTGAAAACCGGCCCAGGAACGGCTGCGTCGAGCATTCCGAAACCGACGAATCCGCCGTGCAACGGTTCGTGTCCGCTGCCGCCACCGCTGACGATTCCGACCTTGCCCTTCACAGGTGCATCCGCTCGCACAATGAAAATAGGATCGTGCGAGACCCGCACCATGTCGGCGTGCGCCGCCTCGAACCCGGCGACGGCCTCGTTGACGACGTTCTTCGGATCGTTGATGAGCTTCTTCATGACCAGCCATTCACTCGGTGGTGCCACGGATTGATCGGACGCTTCGCCCCAAGCGCATTTTCCCACGATCAACGTACACGCATCGACCACGCACGGAAAGGGTCGAGGCCAACTCGAGCAGCCTATTCCCCTCGATGACAGCGCGCGCTATGTTGATGCCATCCGCTCACCGTAGAGGGGCAGCTTCGGCATCCCCGGCCTGACCAGAAAGGTTCTCGTGGACAATATCGGAGCTGTAATGATCTCGGAGGTCGTGGGCACCGCAATGCTGGTTCTGCTCGGAACGGGCGTTGTCGCCAACGTCGCCTTGGCCAAAAACAAGGGCCTCGGCGGGGGGTTTCTCATGGTCACCATCGGTTGGGGCTTCGCGGTCTTCGCCGGTGTCACCGTCGCCTACCGTTCGGGGGCGCACCTGAACCCCGCCGTCACCCTCGGACTGGTCGCCAACGGCGCCACGGAATTCGGCATGGGTGTTCCCGTTAACGTCGTCTCCGTGCTCGCCTACATCGGAGCCCAAATGCTCGGCGCCATCCTCGGCGCTGTCGCGTGCTGGCTGGCCTACAAACAGCACTTCGACGCCGAGCCCGAACCGGCCAACACGCTCGGTGTCTTCTCCACCGGGCCGGCCATCCGCTCGTACGGTTGGAACCTCGTCACCGAAATCATCGGCACCTTCGTGCTGGTCTTCGTCGTCATCGCCTTCGGCGGCGGTCGTCAGGGTGAGTCCGGCGGTCTCGCAGCGCTCGGAGCCCTTCCCGTGGCCATCCTCGTCATCGTGATCGGCACCTCACTCGGCGGGCCCACCGGCTACGCCATCAACCCGGCTCGTGACCTCGGACCGCGCATCGCCCACTTCATCCTGCCTATCAAGGGCAAGGGCAGCTCTGATTGGTCCTACTCCTGGGTTCCAGTAGTTGGACCGGTCATCGGCGGCCTGCTCGCCGGCTGGACCGCAACGGCACTTCTTCCCCTTCTCGTCTCTTAACCAGCCCACACGGGCCGGTACCCTTCGTGAGAATCGGCCCGTTTATGCCGCCACCCGCACGTCTCGCACCAATTTCAAGGAGGACACTGACCCATGACTGACTACATTCTTGCGATCGACCAGGGAACCACCAGTTCCCGCGCCATCATCTTCGACAAGGCCGGATCGATTGTCTCGACCGGGCAGCTGGAGCACGAGCAGATTTTTCCGCAGGCCGGGTGGGTCGAGCACGACCCGAAGGAAATCTGGGACAACACCCGCGAGGTTATTGGCCAGGCGCTGTCCAAGGCCAATCTGACCCGCCACGATATCAAGGCCATCGGCATAACCAACCAGCGCGAAACAGCCGTCGTCTGGGACAAGACCACCGGTATTCCGGTGTACAACGCCATCGTCTGGCAGGACACCCGCACCCAGCCCATTGTCGACCGCCTCGCCGCGGACGGCGGTGTCGAGCGCTTCAAGCAGAAGGTCGGCCTGCCGCTGGCCACCTATTTTTCCGGCACCAAGATTGTCTGGATCCTCGAAAACGTCGAGGGCGCGCGCGCGAAAGCGGATGCCGGCGACCTCCTCTTCGGCACCACCGACTCCTGGGTACTGTGGAATCTCACCGGCGGTGTCGACGGCGGAGTGCACGCGACCGACGTGACCAACGCGAGTCGCACCCTGTTCATGGACCTTGAAACGCTGCAGTGGGACGACGAGATCCTCGCCATCTTCGACGTGCCCCGGTCGATGCTCCCGTCGATTCGTTCCTCATCGGAGGTCTACGGAACAGCCCACACCTCGAGCCTGCTGCGGGAAGTTCCCGTTGCCGGCATCCTCGGCGACCAGCAAGCCGCAACCTTTGGTCAGGCGGCCTTCGACCAGGGCGAGGCGAAGAACACCTACGGCACCGGCAACTTTCTGATCTTCAATACCGGCACAGAGATCGTGCACTCGAAGAACGGGCTGCTCACGACGCTCGGCTACAAGCTCGGCGATGCAGCACCGCACTACGCCCTGGAAGGCTCAATCGCGGTCACGGGTTCCCTGGTGCAGTGGATGCGGGACAACCTCGGCATGATCAGTTCCGCCGCCGAGATCGAGGATCTCGCCAAAACGGTCGACGACAACGGCGGTGCGTACTTCGTGCCGGCGTTCTCCGGCCTGTTCGCGCCTTACTGGCGAGCCGATGCCCGCGGCGCGCTGGTCGGCCTGACCCGGTTCGTCAATAAAGGACACATCGCCCGGGCAGCGCTCGAGGCGACTGCGTTCCAGACCCGGGAAGTCATCGACGCGGTCAATGCCGACTCCGGTGTCCCCCTCACCGAGATCAAGGTCGACGGCGGCATGATCGCCAACAACACGCTCATGCAATTCCAGGCGGATATTCTCGGTGTTCCCGTGGTGCGTCCCGTCGTCGCCGAGACGACCGCCCTGGGCGCCGCGTACGCGGCCGGCCTCGCCGTCGGGTATTGGAGCGGACTCGACGAGCTGCGCACCAACTGGCAGGAGGACAGCCGCTGGACGCCCCAGATGAACGACGAGGAACGCAACCGTCAGCTGCGCAACTGGAAGAAGGCCGTCACCAAGACGTTCGGTTGGGTCGACGAGGACGTGTTGTAGCGGGCGATCGAGTGTACGGCGACCGGGGTCAGATCCGGGTCGCCGCCACCCAGGCCGACAATTTGGCCGTGGCCGCACCGGAGTCAATCGCTTCGGCGGCCACTACCAGCTTGCTGCGAAAACGATCCAAAATCGCAACCTGCACCTGAGCGGGATCGTTGGCGAGGTCGAAGGCGACGAGTCCGGCTGCGGCGTTGAGCAGCACGATGTCCCGAATCGGTCCCTGATCGCCGGCCAGCACGGAATGCACGACATCGGCGTTGTGCCGTGGGGAGCCACCAACCAGGTCGCCGATCTGCGCCCGCTTAATGCCGAGGTCACGCGGGTCAATGTCATGTTCGGTCACGAGGCCGCGGGAGACCTCCCAAATGTGGCTGTGCCCGGTCGTGGTCAGCTCGTCGAGCCCGTCGTCACCGCGAAAAACAAGAGCGGTGGCACCGCGGGTCTGAAACACGCCGACGAAAAGGGGGACCCGATCCAGGTTCGCCACTCCGACAGCGGATGCCTCCGGCCTGGCCGGATTGCACAGGGGGCCGAGGTAGTTGAACACGGTGGGGATGCCCAATTCGCTCCGGGTGAGGGCGGCGTGCCTAAAGCCCGGGTGAAAGGCCGCCGCAAAGGCGAAGGTAATTCCGGTCTCCTCAAAGACCTGCGCTACCCGAGCGGCGTCTCGCGACAGGTCAATGCCGAGTTCACCGAGTACGTCTGACGACCCGGAAGCTGAGCTGGCTGCCCGGTTTCCGTGTTTGACGACCGGCACGCCGGCCGCCGCACAGACGATCGATGCCATGGTCGAAATGTTGACCGTGCCGAACTGGTCGCCGCCGGTTCCGACGATGTCGAGCGCCATCGGATTGACGGGGAGTTCAATGGCATGCTCCAGCACGGCATCCCGAAAACCGACGATCTCATCGACGGTCTCTCCCTTGGCTCGCAAAGCGACCAGGAAGGCTCCGAGTTGGGAGGGGCTGGCCTCGCCGAGCATGATCCGTTCCATGCTCCATGCGGCGTCTGCCACGCTCAGATCCTGACCGGACAGGAGGGAATCTAAAATCTTTGGCCAAGTCTGGGATTCGAGCATGTTTTCGATCTTAGGAGAACGGGCCCGACTCGCCCGAATTCACAACGAAACCAGCCGGGAAAAGAACCACTCCATCGGGCATAAAAGGTCACTTGCATGGCAGATTGAGAAAAACTTGGGGGAATATCAGCCATAATAGAGGGGTGACCAGCACCTCAATTACTCAGACGGCGAGTGCGCCCGTTGTGAACCGGCCTAACAGCGTGGCTGTGGGCACCATTGTGTGGTTGGGCAGCGAAGTGATGTTCTTCGCGGGGCTCTTCGCCATCTACTTCACACTTCGTTCGACCTCTTCCGAGCTCTGGCTCTTCGAGGCGGACAAGCACAATTTCACCTTTGCGTTGATCAACACGCTCGTGTTGGTGTCTTCGTCGGTGACCTGCCAGTTCGGGGTATTTGCCGCCGAGCGGCTGCAAGCCCGATCGACCGGCTGGAAGCCGAGCGAGTGGGGCATGGTCGAGTGGTTCTTCCTCACCTATGCCCTCGGCGCGATCTTCGTCACCGGCCAGGTGTTCGAATACGCCACGCTGGTGTCCGAGGGAATCTCACTCTCCTCCAACGCCTACGGGTCAGCCTTCTACATCACGACCGGCTTCCACGGAATTCACGTGACGGCGGGCCTGATCGCCTTCCTTCTGATTATTGGGCGCGGTTTCGCGGTCAAGAACTTCGGACACAAGGAAGCCACCAGCGCCATCGTGGTTTCGTACTACTGGCACTTCGTCGACGTCGTCTGGATCGGGCTCTTCCTGGTCATCTACGTTCTTAAATAGAAGTTCTTACTGAGAAACGGGAGCGGACTACTTCAGCATGACCACGATCAAAAAGACTCGAGCACGCCGACCACGCAAAACCGGACGTCGCCACCCGCTCGCCAGCGTTGCCCTCATCGCCATCGGACTGCTGTTCACCGGAGGTGCCTATGCGGCCTTCAGCACCAGCACCGCCGTCGCGACAACGGATGCTTCCTCCCAGCAGACCATCGCTGAGGGTGAAAAACTCTTCGCCGCAAACTGTGCAACCTGCCATGGACTGAGCGCCCAGGGTTCCACAGAAGGCCCCAGCCTGATCGGAGTCGGCGCAGCGTCGGTCGACTTCCAGGTCGGCACCGGACGGATGCCCATGCAGATGCAGGGCCCTCAGGCACAGAAGAAGCCGGTGCAGTTCACGTCTGAGCAAATCGCAGCTCTCGCGGCCTACGTTGCTTCGCTGGCTCCCGGCCCCGCAATTCCGGCGGCTGAACTGCTCGACTCTGCTGCTGGCGATGCGGCAAACGGCGCAGAGCTGTTCCGCATCAACTGCGCGATGTGCCACAACGTGGCCGGCGCTGGCGGCGCCCTGACCGAGGGTAAGTTCGCCCCCGCGATCGAGAACGTGTCAGCTCAGCACATCTACGAGGCCATGATCACCGGCCCGCAGAACATGCCCGTCTTCAACGACATGAACATCACGCCGGAAGATAAGCGCGACATCATCACCTACCTCAAGTACGTCGAGGACAACCCGTCTCCGGGCGGCTTAGCACTCGGTTCCCTGGGGCCGGTGGCTGAGGGCCTCTTCATCTGGATCTTCGGGCTGGGCGCAATCGTGGCCCTGACCGTGTGGATCACCGCAAAATCCAACTGATGACCGGGAATCGGTCTTGACCAGTTCCCCCGTTTCACCCGAACGCCGCGCAGCACGAGCGCGCAGAGTATTTTCACAGCCCACAAAGGAGAACAATGGTCAAGGACGATAACGGCGCGGAGGACGTAACCGCCGCCGACTCGCCTGGCGACTCGCTTGCTCCAATCGCCGCAAGCACCGCCGTCGTCACACGGGATTCCCTGGTCAACCCGGGGCTCCCACCGCATCGTCCGCGCATCACCGACCTTGACCACAAGGAAGAGCGCAAGGCGGAGCGCGCTGTCTACACGTTGTTCTACGTTTCCATCGTGGGTAGTGTTTTCGCGATCGCGGCCTACATGGCCTTTCCCATCGTCCCGGAAGATCCGGGATCCGTACGCCTGAACAACCTGTTCATCGGTCTTGGGCTCAGCCTCGCGTTACTCGCCATCGGTATCGGTGCTGTGCACTGGGGCAAGGCCCTCATGAGTGATCATGAAGGCGTTGACGAACGCCACCCGGTTCGTGGAACCGAACCCGTTCGGGCCCGCGCCGTGGAGATATTTCAGCAGGCAAATGAAGAATCCGGCTTCGGTCGTCGCACGCTCATTCGTAACAGCCTGATCGGCGCGCTCGTCGTCTTCCCGCTGCCTGCCGTTGTCCTGTTCCGCGGGCTCGGTCCGATGGATCAGAACCCCGTGGATCTCCTAAACGAAACCATGTGGAAAAAAGGCGTCCGTTTGACCATGGACCCGAGCGGCACACCGATCAAGGCCTCGGATGTCACGTTGGGTTCGTCCTTCCACGTCATACCGGAAGGGCTGTCCGAGATGGAGCATGGTCGCCTGGAAGAAAAGGCCAAGGCAGCCGTCCTCTTAATTCGTATGGACCCAGCGGACCTTGTAGAATCAGAGGAACGCAAGACCTGGTCCTACCAGGGCATCGTGGCGTACTCAAAGATTTGCACCCACGTAGGATGCCCGGTGGCACTGTATGAACAGCACACCCACCACCTGCTCTGCCCGTGTCACCAGTCGCAGTTCGACGTTGAGAACCACTGCAAGGTCATCTTCGGTCCGGCGAAGCGGGCACTACCCCAGCTCCCGATTGCCGTGGACGCTGAGGGCTACCTGATCGCGCAGAGCGATTTCACTGAACCAGTCGGCCCGAGTTTCTGGGAGCGAGCATGACAACCGTAAACACCCGCGAATCTGCTGGGGACCAAACCGTCGGGGCGAAGAAGGCCGGTGGCTTTACCGCCACGGCCGCCAACTACATTGACGAGCGCACAAGCATCTCTGGCGCGGTCAAAGAACTTGGCCGCAAGATTTTCCCTGACCACTGGTCCTTCCTCCTCGGCGAAGTTGCGCTCTACAGCTTCGTTATCATCCTGCTGTCCGGGTCTTTCCTGACCTTCTTCTTCCAGGCTTCCATGGCGGAGGTCGTCTATGACGGCTCCTACGCGCCGCTCAAGGGCATCCCGATGTCGGTAGCCATGTCGTCGACCATGGACATTTCGTTTGACATTCGCGGCGGCCTGCTCATGCGCCAGGTACACCACTGGGCAGCTCTTCTGTTTGTCGCCGCCATCGGGCTGCACATGCTGCGGATCTACTTCACCGGTGCGTTCCGCAAGCCGCGCGAGCTCAACTGGGTCATCGGGTTCATCCTGTTCATCCTCGCAATGGCCGAAGGGTTCACCGGCTACTCCCTCCCGGACGACCTGCTCTCCGGTAACGGCCTGCGCATCATCGACGGTCTGGTCAAGGGCATCCCGGTTATCGGAACCTGGACCTCCTTCTTGCTCTTCGGCGGCGAATTTCCCGGCACCGACATAGTCGGACGGCTGTACTCGCTGCACATCCTGTTGCTGCCGGCGATCATCGTCGCGTTGATCGCGATGCACCTCCTCTTCGTCGTCGTGCACAAGCACACCCAGTACCCGGCCGCCGGACACACCAACCAGAATGTGGTCGGATATCCGGTGCTCCCCGTGTACGCCGCCAAGGCCGGTGGGTTCTTCTTCATCGTCTTCGGCGTCGTCATGCTGATCGCGTCCCTGTTCACGATCAACCCGATCTGGAATTATGGCCCGTATGACCCGTCACCGGTGTCTGCCGGTACCCAGCCCGACTGGTATATCGGTTTCGCTGACGGCGCCATGCGCCTGATTCCGCCGGGGTGGGAGTTCGTGTGGCTGAACCACACCTACTCGCTCAACATCGTGGTCGTACTGGCCGTGGTCGGGCTGTTCATCGTCACCGTCATGGTCTACCCCTTCATCGAAGCCTGGATCACCGGGGACAAGCGCGAGCACCACGTGTTGGATCGTCCGCGCAACGCCCCGACCCGCACCGCTATCGGTGCTGCCGGCGTCACGTTCTACGCCTCGCTCTGGGCTGCAGCCTCGTCGGACATCATGGCCACGCATTTCCACCTCACCATGGAAGGTGTTATCCACACCCTCCAGGCCACAACGTTGCTGGGACCGATTCTGGCTTTCTTCATCGCCAAGCGCGTCTGCCTCGCGTTGCAGAAGAAGGACCGCGAGATCGTGCTGCACGGCTACGAGTCAGGCCGCATTGTTCGACTGCCCGGCGGCGAGTTCGTCGAAGTGCACCAGCCGGTCGATGAGTATGAGCGCTGGAAACTGGTGAGTTACAGCGACTTCAAGCCGCTCATGCTTCGACCCAACGCCCAGAGCAAGATCGGCCCCGCCGAGAAGGTTCGCGCCGGACTGTCCCGCTGGTTCTTCGAAGACCGGATCACTCCAGTCACGCAGACCGAGCTGAATCGCGCTCATGGCGACCACCCCGCAGCGATCACCGACCAGGAACACCAGGCGGCGATCACCGACAAGTAGCGCTCTTCAGGCACCACCACAGATCGGGCATCGATGTCACTCCAGACGTTATCGGAGTGGCTTCGGTGCCCGAACTGCTTTCTGCCCCTCTCTCCGACGGGCGCACTCCGATTGGGATGCAGCACGGGGCATTCCTTTGACGTCAACAAGCGCGGTTTCATCAACCTCCTCACCGGCCCGCCCAAGTTCATCGGCGACAGCGCAGCCATGCTCGATGCCCGCGACAGATTTCTCGCAGCCGGCTGGTACGAGCCACTCCAGGCCGCCATTCGCGCCGTCATTTCCCCCGAGCATCCCCGACGTATTCTGGACGTAGGCTGCGGTACCGGCTACTATCTGCGCGAGGCATTGCCCCTAGGCGAGGACGTCCGGGCGCTCGGCATGGACCTCTCCCCCACTGCGGTGAGCCGAACCATCCGCTCGCATGACCGCATTGACGGGCTGGTAGCGGATGTCTGGTCCCCGCTGCCCGTGCAGGGAGCTGCGGTCGATGTCATCCTTAACGTCTTCGCGCCCCGCAATGCTGCGGAATTCCATCGCGTTCTCCGACCTGGCGGGCTGCTGCTCGTGGTGGTCCCTCGACCGACGCATTTGCGAGAGCTCCGGCGGGCCGGCCTGGCCGTGGAGATGCAGGCAGATAAGGCCGCACACCTCGAAGCGAGCCTCGCGGCCTGGTTCGCTCTGGAGAGCGCCCAGCACCTCGAACAAACCGTAGCGCTCTCAGTGGCCGAGGTGGCCTCGCTCATCGGCATGGGGCCGTCGTCGCATCACGCTGCACCGACGGGTCCTGAGCCGGCCCCAGATTCGTTGCAGGACGTGACGATCGCATTCGACATATTCGGGTTTCGGCGCCGCGCCACGGCCCCGCGTTGACACAGCCCGACCGGGACACGGACCTGCGCTGGCACACCCCGGCCCGGACACTACCCTTGCGCTGTCACAGCCTGACTCCAACACGCACCTGCCCTGTGACACAGCCTGGCCGAACGTTAAACGACGATACCGACCTGCCAGCAGCGGCAGATCGGTATCGGTTGGTGTTGTGTGCTTAGCGGGCGAACAGGCCGCGGTAGTACTCGTACACCCATCCGGTTAGGGAGATCAGACCCAGGCCGAGTCCAATGAAGGAGACCCAGAAACCCACGGCGAGACCGAGGAAGACCAGCGCCGTGGCGGCGGCCAGGAAGATTGGCCACCAGCTCCACGGGCTGAAGAAGCCCATCTCGGGATCCCCGTCGTCGATGTTGCCATCGAGACGGTCCTCGGGAAGCTCCCCACCCTGAGCGGCGTGCACCTTGTCCAGGTAGAACGCGACGAAGGCCACGAGCAGCGTGGACAGGGCGAGCATGAACGTGCCCGCCCACTCAATCTGGCCGTGGAAGGGATCGAGCAGGCTCCAGGCGACGTACACAACCGTGACGATTCCGAAGAAGACGGTGAGCACCCAGAGCAGGTTGACGTTGGTCTTCACTTATTTCACCTGATTCGAGTCGATGTCGTAGACGGGCGCATCGGGCGCATCCTTGCCGGGTCCGATTCCGACGGGGATGCCAGCTTCGGGGTGGTTGAGGTCGAAGGCCGGGCGTTCGGACCGAATGCGGGGAATGGAGGTGAAGTTGTGTCGCGGCGGCGGGCAGGACGTGGCCCACTCGAGAGAGGAGCCGTAGCCCCACGGGTCGTTGACCGTGACCAGGGGCGCCTTGCGGGCCGTGATGTACACGTTCAGGAAGAACGGGATCATGGACACGGCGAGGATCATGGCGCCAATGGTTGATACCTGGTTCATCCAGGTGAAACCATCCTCCGGCGAGTAGGTGGCGTACCGGCGCGGCATTCCCATGACTCCGAGCCAGTGCTGGATCAGGAATGTGGTGTGAAAGCCGATGAACAACAACCAGAAGTGCCACTTGCCGAGACTCTCGTTGAGCATCTTGCCGGTCCACTTGGGCCACCAGAAGTAGAACCCGCTGAACATGGCGAACACGACGGTACCGAAGACCACGTAGTGGAAGTGGGCGACGACGAAGTAGGTGTCGGACACGTGGAAGTCGAGCGGCGGCGAGGCCAGGATCACGCCGGTGAGACCACCGAAAGTGAACGTGACGAGAAAGCCGATGGCCCAGATCATGGGCGTCTCGAAGGTCAGCGACCCTCGCCACATGGTGCCGATCCAGTTGAAGATCTTCACCCCGGTGGGGACCGCGATGAGCATGGTCATGAGCGAGAAGAACGGCAGCAACACCGAGCCGGTGACGTACATGTGGTGCGCCCAGACCGAGATGGACAGCGCGGCGATGGAGATGGTCGCGTAGATCAGCGTCTTGTACCCGAACATCGGCTTGCGGCTGAACACCGGGAAGACTTCGGACACGATGCCGAAGAACGGCAGGGCGATGATGTACACCTCGGGGTGTCCAAAGAACCAGAACAAGTGTTGCCAGAGTATGGCACCACCGTTGGCCGAGTCGTAGATGTGCGAGCCGAAGATCCGGTCGGATGCGGCCGCGAGCATGGCTGCGGCAAGCACGGGGAACACCATCAAGGCGAGCAGAGCCGTGATGAGCGTGTTCCAGGTGAAGACGGGCATCCGCCACATCGTCATTCCAGGGGCGCGCATGGTGATAATTGTGGTGATGAAGTTGACCGAGCCGAGAATGGTACCGAAGCCCGACAGGCCCAGCCCGACCATCCACAGGTTGCCGCCGATTCCCGGTGAGAATGTCGTGCTGGCGAGCGGCTGGTAGGCGAACCAACCGAAGGACGCAGCACCCTGCGGGGTCAGGAACCCGGCAACTGCGATAAGGCTGCCGAAGTTGAAGAACCAGTACGCGAGCGCGTTGAGGCGCGGGAACGCAACGTCGGGAGCGCCAATCTGCAGCGGAACGAGGAAGTTGGCGAATCCGAAGAACAGCGGTGTCGCGAACATCAGCAACATGATTGTGCCGTGCATCGTGAACAGCTGGTTGTACTGCTCCTTCGTCTGCACGACGTCGAGTCCGGGGGCGAACAGCTGGGCGCGAATGATGAGTGCCATGACGCCGCCGAGGCAGAAGTAGATGAACGACGTGATCAGGTACATGTACCCGATGACTTTGTGGTCGGTGGAGGTGATCCACCGAACGAGGATATTTCCCTTGGGCTCCGCAGACGGAGAGACCGGCAGTGCCGGACGTGACTCGACTGGTGCGATGGTCGTGCTCATGGTTTAGTTGCCCTCCGGAGCCGTCGGGGCACTCGTGCCCGGCTGATTCTGATTGCGGTCGTAATTGTTGTCGAGCTGGCCGACGTTGCCCGCGGAACGCAGAGTCTGGATGTAGGTGTCGTAGTCCTCCTGAGAGACGACCTCGACGTTGAAAAGCATGAGCGAGTGGTACTCGCCGCACAGCTCGGCGCACTTGCCCTTGAAGGTACCGATGCGTTCGGGGATGACCGACATGTAGTTGGTCTTACCGGGAACGACGTCCTTCTTGTACAGGAAATCGATGACCCAGAATGAGTGGATGACATCGCGAGATTCGAGAGCGATTTCAACCTTCTGGTCGACTGGCAGAACCAGGACGGGAAGTTCGGACTCGATGAGTGAACCGCGTTCACCGTCGGGATCCGGCTGGCCCTGAATGCCCGGTGAATAGACGTCTTCGTCGACATAGTTGAAGTCCCACGCCCACTGCTTGGCCTGCACCTCGATCTTGACGTCGGGGGTCTCGAATCGGGTCTCAATGGCGATCTGGTCGCGAACCGTGAATGCGAAGAATCCGACGACCAGGATGAGCGGCACGACCGTGTAAAAAATTTCGATCGGCATATTGTAGCGCAGCTGAACCGGAAGTCCGGTCTGGCCCTTCCGGCGGCGGTAGACCACGATCGTCCAGATGATCAGCCCCCAGGTGATGAGGCCGACGACGAGGAGAACGATCCACCCCGTGGTCCACAGTCCGGCGATGCGATCAGTCTGATTGCTGACCGGCGCTTCACCCTCTTCAATAAAGCCGGGCAGGAAGCCGTGGAGCTGGGCCTGCGTGCATCCGGCCAGTACAACGGCTAACGTCGCTGCGAGCGGAATAGCAGCCCAACGAAGGCGGTGGTTATTGCGCACCGGGGGACCTTTCGGGAGATTCGAGGACACTTCTCAGGAAGTGTTTTGATCCATCCCAGCCTACTCCGCGAGAACGCTTCCGACGTGCACCCTCGGGTCGTGGCGGCGAGGTTTTCTGCAGCGCCACCGCTGATGGCTGGCTAAATCAGGCGAGACCACGGGAAAATGGCTGGGGAATAACGGGCTGGAAGCAAAAAAGGGCAGGAACATCATTGGGTAATAATGTTCCTGCCCTGCAGGTTTTTTTAAAGCGGATGCTTAGCTGAAGGAATCGCCGCAGGCGCAGCTGCCGCCGGCGTTCGGGTTGTCAATGGTGAACCCCTGCTTCTCGATCGTGTCCTCAAAGTTGATCGAGGCGCCATCGAGGTACGGGACGCTCATCTTGTCTACGACGACCTCGACACCGTCGAAGTCGACGAGGGCATCGCCTTCGAGAACTCGCTCGTCGAAGTACAGCTGGTAGATCAGGCCGGAGCATCCGCCGGGCTGCACGGCGACGCGCAGACGGAGGTCTTCGCGGCCTTCCTGGGTCAGCAGGCTGCGCACCTTGAGTGCCGCGACCTCGGTGAGGGCGATGCCGTGCGCGGCGCTAGGCGTCGCTATGTCAGCGGAGCTGATAGTCGGGGTCATGGTGTCGGTCATGCTTCTCCTTGGTTCGCGCAGTGACTGCTTCGCACGCAGGTTTTGGTCTTGACAATGCTATCCGGGACAACCGGAAAGTCGACCTGGGCATTCCCACGCTCTCATACTTCCCTGAGCGGGGTTTTCGAGGTCAATGCCCGGTGCGCTCATTCAGGCGACCGAGCAGGAACGCTTCACTCAGTACGGCCCGTTTGAAAACTCCCAGGTGCAGGGATTCATTCGGGCTGTGGGCGCGGGAGTCAGGGTCTTCTACCCCAGTCACGAGAATCTGGGCGGCCGGGAAAACGCGCACCAAGTCGGCGATGAACGGTATCGAACCGCCGACGCCAATGTCCACCGGCGGCGTGCCCCAGGCATCCGTCATGGCCGTGCGCGCTTCGGTCACGGCCCAGCCGCTGGTGTCGACCAGGAAGGGTTCGCCGGTGTCGATATCGTCGATCTCGACGGACGCGCCGAAGGGGGCGTGCTGACGCAGGTGCGTTTCGATGGCGACCGCGGCCTCGACCGCGGACTGCCCGGGGGCGATGCGCGTGCTGATTCGAACGCTGACGCTCGGTGTGAGGGTGTTCGACGCGTTGTCGACGCTCGGGGCGTCGATGCCGGTGACGGTGAGAGCCGGCTGCGACCAGATTCGACTGAGAATGGAACCGTGTCCGATCGGGCTGACGCCGGGCAGGAGCCCGGTCTCGGCGCGCAGCTGCTCCTCGGAGTAGTCGGGGGTGGGCACGTCGATGCTGGTCAGTCCGGCGACGGCAACCGAACCGTCATCGCCGTACAGCGTCGCGAGCAGTTTGATCATGGCCAGCATGGCGTCCGGGATTGCTCCGCCGAACACGCCGGAGTGCGAAGCATGCTCGAGCGTGCGCACGGTCAACCGCAGGGTGACGTTTCCGCGTAGTGCAGTCGTGATGGCGGGCGTGTTCACATCCCAGTTGTTGGAATCGGCCACGACGATCACATCGCCGCGCAGGGCCTCGCGGTTCTCGTCCAGGAACGTGGCGAACGAGCGGCTGCCGAACTCTTCTTCTCCCTCGATGAACAGCGCGAGCCCCAGATCGAAGTCGCGGCCGACAGCGGCGACGAGAGCTCGAATGGAGGCGATGTGCGCCATCACCCCGGCCTTGTCGTCGGCGGCACCGCGCCCGTAGAGCCGGTCGCCGCGGACGGTCGGGGTGAACGGGTCGGACTCCCAGTCTTCGTCCTTCCCGGGAGGCTGAACGTCGTGGTGAGCGTAGAGGAGCACGGTCGGCCGGCCGTTGCGCGCCGGACGAGAGGCGAGAATGGCGGGCTGGCCGACTTCGGTCCCGCCCGGTATACCTGCCTGCACGATGTCGACGGACTCGAACACGTCGAGGTGGCGCACGAGAGCGACTACGGCGTCGGCGCTGGCGGCGACGTGGGCACGGTCGAAAGCGGCCCAGGATACCGACGGGATGCGCACCAACGCGCACAGGTCAGCGATCGTGGTGGGGAGCCCCTGTTCGACGGCGGTGCGGAGGGCGTTTTGCGCCCCCGAATCCGCTTCCGAGTGTGCGGCGGAGCCCGTGGTTGGGGAATTTGTCTGTGGGTTACCAGTCATACGGGTAATCTTAAAGCACCCAATTGCAAGGATTTGATGTGGCTAAGACTCCCGTAAACCCCGACGCCCAGCCGTCGATTGAAAGCGCAGACGAGACCGCAGCGCGCCTCGGTCTCGCGCCCACTGCCGGCAAGGGTCAGGCGACCCCCACCCGCAAGAAGCAGGAAGCGGCCAACAAGCGCCCGCTGGTGCCGGACGACCGCAAGCTCGCCGCCAAGCAGGCGCGCGCCAAATCCACAGCAGCTCGGGATGTCGCTCGGGCCGGCATGGCTGCCGGAGTCGACAAGTATTTGCCGCTACGCGAACGCGGTCCGCAGAAGCGCTACGCCCGCGACTACGTCGACGCGCGGTTCAACGTCGGCGAACTGATGATCCCGATCATGTTCCTGGTGATCCTGCTCACGACGATTCCGAGCATTGACGTCTACGCGATCTTCGCGCTCTGGGCATTCTTCATCCTCGCCGTCATCGACTGCGTCGCACTCGGATTCATTCTCACCAAGAAGATCGAGGCCAAATTCGGCGAGGACAAGGCCGAGCGCATCCGCTGGTATGCAGCCATGCGCGCGCTGCAGCTGCGCCCGATGCGTCTGCCCAAGCCGCAGGTCAAGCGCCGTCAGTACCCGGTCTAATCGCTCCGGCGCCCCAGCAGGGGCGCCGGATTGTCTTCGTTATCGTTCAAAGGCACCCGCACGAATCAGTGGCACGCGCACTTCCTCATCGGTGAGGGAACCGTGCTGCCCGATCATGCCGCGCGCCTTCTGGTTCGCCGGCCGGGAATCGTAGTAGGCGATGCCTTTGAGGGCGGCAACGATCACATCGCCAATGCGCGGCAGCACCTCGTCGGCCACGCGCCCGTAGAGTCCGGCCGCTACCGCCTCAGCGCGGGTGTAGACCCAGGCGCGATCCCCCTGCGACTGCCGCCAGGCATCCGCGAGTGTGTCAGCGTCGACCGCGGACTGCTCCGGTTCGAGGTAGAGCTGCACGCAGCGCGGGTCCCCCGCCACGTGGCGAACTCCGGCGACGAGTGCCGGCTCGGTGTCGAACAGAACGTGTTTGGTGCTCGGCACGTCGATCACGCCGTGGTCTGCGGTGAGAAGCAGCCCCTCATCGGAGCGCAGAGTCGCCGCGAACCGGGTCACCTCCGAGTCGAGGTTCTCGAGCACGGCCAGCCAGCGGTCCGATTCCCAGCCGTGCGCGTGGGCGACAACGTCGAGTTCAGCGACGTACAGGTAGATCAGGGCGGTGGGGTTCTCATTCAGGATGCTGCGCGCTGCGGCAAAACGATCGGCCACCTTCTCGGCGGGCACGTACTGCGCCCCGCGCAATACCGCCTGGGTGAAGCCGGAGTCCAGAAACTTTTTCGGGCCGATGGCGAAGCTGGGCACGTTGTCGTCGGCGGCCCGGTCGAAAACGGTGCGGGCCCGCTGCCAGGTCGCGGGCTGCATGCCCGCGTCCCAGCCGGTCAGCTGGTTGACGACCCGGTCGCGAGCCGCATCGAGCACCTGGTAGCCGACCAGACCGTGCTGGCCCGGTTCCACCCCGGTGGTCAAAGTCGCTATCCCCGCCACGGTCGTTGCCGGGAAGACCCCGTCGATAATGTTGGATTTGTTGAGGCGGGAAGCCAGAAAACGGGCATGCCCGGCCCGAGCCCGGATCGAGCTGACGCCGAGGCCGTCCGCCAGAATCACGACCGCTTTGCGCACCGTGGGCAACCCGAGCAAATTCGGTCTGGCACAGACGGCATCGAGGGAACTGGTGAGAACATCGGCCAGGCGCAGGGCACTGAATTGGCGGGCCGGTAGCATGGTGGGCATCGGGTTCTATTCTTTCACAGGGACGAACCCGCGCCCTCCAGCGCTCCCGAGAGCGCCCCAGACGTAGTGCAGCCCGACCGGATCGTTCGGTCGCCGCCGCACGCTTGAAGCAGAATTCGCGAATGAGCCGCTCAGACAGCACCACACCCGACACCAGCACAGCCAGCACCGAACGCATCGAGGACGTCGATGTCGCGGTCGAGATGCAGGGGTCTTTCCTCGAATACGCCTATTCGGTGATCTACTCGCGCGCCCTGCCCGACGCCAGGGACGGTCTCAAGCCGGTGCAGCGACGCATCCTGTACCAGATGAACGAAATGGGATTGCGCCCCGACAAGGGGCACGTGAAGAGCGCCCGTGTTGTCGGTGAGGTGATGGGCAAGCTGCACCCGCACGGCGACACCGCCATCTATGACGCGCTCGTGCGCATGGCCCAGTCGTTCTCGCTTCGGGTGCCGCTGATCGACGGACACGGCAACTTCGGTTCTCTCGACGACGGGCCGGCTGCTCCCCGCTACACCGAAGCCCGTCTGGCGGCCCCGGCCCTCGCGATGACCGAGAACCTCGACGAAGACGTCGTCGACTTCGTGCCCAACTACGACAACCAGCTGACCCAGCCCGATGTGTTGCCGGCTGCCTACCCCAACCTGCTGGTCAACGGCACGAGCGGCATCGCCGTCGGCATGGCGACCAATATGGCACCGCACAATCTGATTGAGGTCGTCGGAGCGGCCCGGCATTTGCTCGCGCACCCGAACGCGACCCTGGACGACGTGATGGAGTTCGTGCCGGGGCCCGACCTGCCCACCGGCGGCACGATAGTCGGTCTGGCTGGCATCAAAGATGCCTACAGCACCGGCCGTGGCAGCTTCAAGACCCGGGCGCGCGTCTCGGTCGAGTCGATCAGCGCTCGTAAGACCGGGCTCGTCGTGACCGAACTCCCCTATCTGGTCGGCCCGGAAAAGGTGATCGAGAAGATCAAGGACGGCGTCAACTCGAAGAAGCTCAGCGGCATCTCCGACGTCACCGACCTGACCGACCGCACCAAGGGGCTTCGTCTCGTCATCGGCATCAAGACCGGGTTCAGCCCCGACGCCGTGCTTGAGCAGCTCTACCGCTACACCCCGCTCGAAGACTCGTTCAATATCAACGCAGTCGCCCTCGTCAACGGAGCCCCGCAGACCCTCGGCCTGCTCGAATTGCTGCACGTCTACGTCAATCACCGCATCGAGGTCGTCACCCGCCGCTCCGCTTACCGGCTGGCCCGCCGCAAGGAACGCCTGCACCTCGTGCTCGGCCTGCTCGTGGCCATTCTCGACATTGACGAGGTCATCCAGGTGATTCGCGCGAGCGACGACACCGAGCAGGCGCGCGCCAAACTCATCGACGTGTTCGACCTGAGCCAGATCCAGGCCGAGTACATTCTGGAACTTCGGCTGCGCCGCCTCACCAAATTCTCCCGCATCGAACTCGAAGCCGAACGCGACCAGTTGCTCGCCGAGATCGCCAAGCTGGAAAAACTGCTGTCCTCCAAGGCCGCCATCCGCACCCTGGTCTCCGAAGAGCTCGGTGCCGTCGCCGAAAAATTCGGCACCCCGCGCCGCACGGTATTGACCGAGGCCAAGCCGAGCATCGCCGGCCTCTCGGTCGCCGCCGCCAAACGCCAGGCGGCCGTGCTTGAGGTGCAGGACATCGCTACCCGTATTTTCCTGAGCGCGACCGGTCGCATTGCCCGGGTCGACCTGGTCGCGGTCGACGATTCACTTCCGCAGCGAATCCAGCCGCCCCAGCGACGTAGCAAGCACGACGCCGTGCTCTCCACGCTGGACACGACGAGCCGCACCGAGGTGGGCGCGGTGACCAACCGGGGTCGCCTCATCCGCTTCTCCCCCGTTGATCTGCCCGTGATGCCGCCGACGTCGATTCAACTCGCCGCCGGGGTACGAATCAGCGAGTACCTCGTGCTGTCCGATAAGGAGGAACACGTACTCGGCATCGTCTCCCTCAACTCCGATCGGGCGATTGCACTCGCCACCCGCCAGGGTGTCGTGAAGCGCGTCACTCCCGGGGACTGGGCCAACAAGCCCGATTTCGAGATCGTCGCGCTTAAACCGAAGGATGAAGTGGTCGGCGCGGCCCAGGGCGGCGAGGACGACGACCTCGTCTTCATCACCTCCGACGCCCAACTCTTGCGCTTCACCGCCTCCGGTGTGCGTCCACAGGGCCGGGCAGCCGGCGGCATGGCCGGCATCAAGCTGACGCCGGGTGAGACGGTCGTCTTCTTCACGAGCCTTTCGACCGAGGACGTCGCCACGGCGATCGTCGCGACGGTCGCGGCGAGCAGTCAGACCCTGCCGGGGACCGACCCCGGCAGCGCCAAGCTGAGCGACTTCTCTGAGTACCCGGCCAAGGGGCGAGCCACCGGAGGTGTGCGTGCCCAGCGTTTCCTGAAGGGCGAAGATACGCTCGCCGTCGCCTGGGTCGGGCCAGCGCCGGCGCGGGCCGTCGGTCCGGACGGTACTCCCCGTGCCCTCCCCGAGTCCGGATCCCGCCGAGACGCATCCGGGGTCATGCTTGACGCCATCATCGGAGCTATTGGCTCCGAAATATAGGCTCCCCTCCCCGCGAGAGCGCAAAAAGTGCCCGATTGAACTATCCAATCGGGCACTTTTTGCGCTCTCGCGGGAGGGTTAGACGTCGATGCGATCGCGGGAAAGCTTGTCGGAGCTGTCGATGATGAACTCCTTGCGCGGGGCCACATCGTTACCCATGAGCAGTTCGAACACCTTGCCGGCCGCCTCGGCATCGTCGACGCGCACCCGGCGCAGGGTGCGGTGGGCGCGTTCCATGGTCGTTGTCGCGAGCTGGTCGGCATCCATTTCGCCGAGGCCCTTGTAGCGCTGGATCGGGTCTTGGTAGCGGCGATTCTTCTTCTCGAGCGCCGTCAACACTGCGTGTAACTCGGTTTCGGAATAGGTATAGATGGTCTCGTTGGGCTTCGAGCCCGGGTTCATCACGATCACCCGGTGCAGCGGCGGCACAGCAGCGAACACGCGACCCTCGGTGATCATCGGGCGCATGTAGCGAAAGAACAGGGTGAGCAGCAGGGTGCGAATATGGGCGCCGTCGACATCGGCGTCGCTCATAATGATGACTTTGCCGTAGCGCGCCGCCGACAGGTCGAAGCTGCGCCCGGAGCCGGCACCGATCACCTGGATGATCGAGGCACACTCGGTGTTGGAGAGCATGTCCGAAACGGATGCCTTCTGCACGTTCAGAATCTTGCCGCGGATCGGCAGCAGCGCCTGATGCTCGCTGTCGCGCGCGAGCTTGGCGGTGCCGAGCGCCGAGTCGCCCTCGACGATGAACAGCTCACTCGTGGACACGTCGTTGCTGCGGCAATCGACGAGCTTGGCGGGCAGGGAGGAGCTCTCCAGGGCGTTCTTACGCCGCTGGGTTTCCTTGTGCGCCCTGGCGGAGATGCGCGACTTCATCTCGGCGACGATCTTGTCGAGCAACAGCGCTGACTGGGTTTTATCGTCACGTTTTGCCGAGGCATAGCGCTCCGCCATGGCCTTGGCGACAACGCTGGCAACGATCGCCCGCACGGCCGGCGTGCCGAGCACCTCTTTCGTCTGGCCCTCGAACTGCGGTTCGGGCAGGCGTACGGTGAGCACGGCGGTGAGGCCGGCCATCACGTCGTCCTTGTCGAGCTTGTCGCTGCCGACCTTGAGCCGGCGGGCATTCAGCTCCAGCTGACCGCGCAGAAATTTAAGCAGCCCGGCGTCGAAGCCGGCCTGGTGCGTGCCTCCCTTCGGCGTGGCGATGATGTTCACGAAACTCTGCACGATCGTGTCGTAGCCGGTCCCCCAGCGCAGGGCGATATCCACCTCGCAGTCGCGCACGAGTTCGGTGGGCACCATAGCGCCCTTGTCGGTGAGCACCGGTACGGTTTCGCTGAAGGTGCCGCTACCGGTCAGCCGCCAGGTGTCGGTGATCGGGGCATCCGTCGCAAGATGCTCGACGAATTCGCTGATCCCGCCATCGAACTGGAACAGGCTGACCACCTGCTCGTCGGTGCGCCGGTCGGCGACCTCGATCGCCAGGCCCGGAACCAGGAACGCCGTCTGCCGGGCCCGGTTCAGCACCTCGTCGGTCTGAAAGGCTGCACCTTTGGTGAAAATCTGCCGGTCGGCCCAATAGCGGATGCGGGTTCCCGTGACGCCGCGCTTGACCTTGCCGATCACCCGCAGCTCGCTCTGGTTCTCAAACGGAGTGAACGGGGCGTCCGGACTTTTCTCCCCCGTGTCGGCGAACAGGCCGGGCTCTCCGCGGTGGAAGGACATGGCCCAGGTCTTGCCGTCCCGGTCGACCTCAACATCGAGACGTTCGGACAGGGCGTTGACGACGGATGCTCCGACCCCGTGCAATCCGCCGGAAGCGGCATAGGATCCGCTGCCGAACTTGCCGCCGGCATGCAGTTTGGTGAAGACGACCTCGACGCCGGTCAGGCCGGTCTTGGGTTCGATATCGACCGGGATACCGCGGGCCGTGTCGCGCACCTCGACGCTCTGATCGGGGTGCAGCTCGATATTGATGCTCGCGCCGTGGCCACCGAGGGCCTCGTCAACCGAGTTGTCGATGATCTCCCACAGGCAGTGCATCAGACCGCGAGAGTCGGTCGAGCCGATGTACATGCCGGGGCGTTTGCGCACTGCCTCCAGTCCTTCGAGGACGGATAGGTGGCGCGCAGAATAGTCAGAACTCACAACAACCAAGAATACCGGGGCCAACCGGGGTGCCTTCGCGCAACGTCTGCCGCCCCTCGCGTCTCGCGCGGGTCACAACTGAGCAACACGGCTACGCGGTGAGCGAAATACCACCCAATCACCGCGTAAACCCAGCCAGGCCGTGTTTACATTAGTCAAAGGGTTCAAGCAACAAAGTCTGGAGGAGGAGAATATGTCCCAGATCGCCACCGAAAATGGTGCTGTAGACAACGGTGCTGAGAACAAGCAGGGCGCCCCCCACCAGCTCACCGCAGCCGACCGCTGCGATGCCTGTGGTGCCCAGGCCTACATTCGTGTCGTCGTGAAGAACAGTGAGTTGCTGTTCTGTGCTCACCACGGCCGCAAGCACCAGGAGAAGCTCGCTAGCATTGCCGAGAGCTGGCACGACGAGTCAAGTCGTCTGCTCGAAGACCAGCGTTCCTAGCTGGTCAATAATCTCGTTCGGCTCGAGCTGACGAAAGAACGGATGCCGCACGCGCGGCTGGCTCAGGCCAGTCTCGGGTGCGGTTTCCTCGTTAACGCCCGGCCGGCTACTATTCGGTCGGCTGCCCGAGCCGCAGCGCAACCTGGTTGCGCGCGGTGCGCGCCGTCTCATCGACGGACTCGGCCACAGCGCCGCGGGAATAGACGAGACTGCGGCGACGGAATGCCGCCTCGAGCAGGTGATCGGCCAGCCCGGGGTTTCTGGCCAGAACGGGTCCGTGCAGGTGGGTGCAGAACACCTCCCCCATGGTCAGTCCCTCGATCTGCGGTCCGCTCGCCGGAGCATCCGCATTGCCTGTGCCATGGAGCACCCGGCCCAGCGGGCTCGCCTCAGCGCCGACATAGTCGCGGGCGTGGTTCTCGAACCCGATCAGCCGCCCAAACTTTGACGACACGATGATGTCGTCGGTGGCGCGTTTCGTGCGGGGAACGGCGTGGCCCGCGACCAGTCCGAGTCCCTCGATTACGCTTCCGCCAGCGAGGTCTATCCCCCAGCTGATCAGCTCCCATCCGGTGCCGACGGCCAGAATGGGCACGCCGGAATTCGACCAGACTCTCAGGTCTTCCAGCACGGTGCGCAGGGCATCCCTCGCGGGCAGCAGCGCAGCATCCGTTCCCGATCCGATCGACACCGCGTCGACGTGTTCGGGCAGATCGGCCCGGGTATGCACGTCGACGACTCGCGCTTCGCGGCCGCTCCAACGGGCCCGCTGGGCGAACACGCGAGCGTTGCCGGCATCGCCGTTGGTGTCGAGGAGACGAGGCAGCAGCGAGACCACCGTGAAGGGGCGCTCAATCGACGTGGCGGTCATTTACGATTCCTCAACGTTGGAGACGAGGCCGAGGTGGGCACGGGTGCGCCGCATGCCGTCAGCCGAGAAGATGATCGTTTTCACCCCGGACACGGGATCCGGCAGTGCCAGGAAGGCATCCAGCGCGGTCGGGACGTCGGGTTCGATGCGATCGACCGCCACGCCGTCGTAGGCCAGCTGCAGGGCGATGTCGTGCGCCTTCAGCCCGGAGGCGATCAGCACGTGGCCAAGCCCCGAGGTATCGACCGGCCAGAAATAGGAGGGATCCCGCACATCGGAGCCGATGATCACGATGATCTGCTCCGTGCCGGCCTCGAGGCTGTCCACGTTGAGCTGAAAGCTCGACGGGTTTTGCACGAGCACGAATTCGATCGTTTTATCGCCGACGGTGACGACTTCGCCGCGACCGAAGACAGCCGGCATAGCCGAGAGTGCGGCACAGGCGGTAGCCGGGTTGAAAGTCTCCCCCAGCGTGGCCTCGGCGGCGCCGAGCGCGGTCAGAGCATCAACGGCGTAGTGGATGCCGCGGGCCGGCAGTGCAACGCTGTGGATGCCGCCATTGGAAGGGAATTCCACTTCGGCAGTTCGCCCCACCATTCCGGTCAGTTGGAGTCCCATTCCAGCGGGCAGACGCGATTCGGCGGTGTCGGCGTAGCCCAGGCCCCGGGGGTGCAGCGTGAGAACGTCGGCGGTGACGCCATAGCTGGACACCCGTATGCTCGGTTCGAGCCTGGAGCCGACGTCGGCGAGGTAGCGGTCGTCGGCATTGAGAACCACGGTTTCAGTGGCGCGGGCAGCGATCTTGCCGAGCAGGGCTGCGACCATCTCTGAGTCGTGGAACCGGTCGATCTGGTCGACCATGACATTGGTGAGGGCGACAACGCGCGGGCTCAGCGACCCGGCGATCAAGGCACCGTGCCCTTCGTCCATTTCCAGAACGGCAACGTCACCGGCGATGTGCCCGGTCAGAGTGACCCGTTCAAGCAGTGCGCTGGTCAAACCCTGGCTGATATTGGCCGTCGACTGGTTGGTGAACACGGTCAGGCCGTGCGCCCGCAGAATGGCCACGAGCATCTTGGTCGACGTCGACTTGCCGCTCGAACCGGTCACGATGACCAAACCGAGCGGAAAACCGTTGAGGGTGTCGGCCAAAAAACGAGGCGCGATGCGGTTGACGACGACGCCGGGGATGGCCGAGCCACCACCCGGTTTGCGCCAGCGGGCTAGAACCCGCACCGCTCGACCTATCAGAATTGCCGGAGCGTACTTCACCGACTTCACGAGAGCAGAGTCACGATCCGGGACCGCCGTGTCAACGCCACTCTTTACTCGAGGTAGTCGCGTAGGGACTGCGACCGGGACGGGTGGCGCAGCTTGGCCATCGTCTTGGACTCGATCTGACGGATGCGTTCACGCGTGACACCGAAGGTGTCACCGATCTGGTCCAGTGTCTTGGGCATGCCGTCGCCCAGGCCGAAGCGCATTCGAATGACGCCGGCTTCACGCTCGGAGAGCGAATCGAGCAGGCTCTCGAGCTGCTTCTGCAGCATCGTGAAGCCGACGGCATCCGCTGGTACAACGGCCTCGGTGTCTTCGATGAGGTCGCCGAACTCGCTGTCGCCATCTTCACCGAGCGGGGTGTGCAGGGAGATCGGCTCGCGACCGTATTTCTGTACCTCGACGACCTTTTCCGGCGTCATGTCGAGTTCGCGGCTGAGTTCTTCGGGCGTGGGTTCACGGCCGAGGTCTTGCAGCATCTGCCGCTGCACCCGGGCGAGCTTGTTGATGACCTCGACCATGTGCACCGGAATACGGATGGTGCGGGCCTGGTCGGCCATGGCGCGGGTGATCGCCTGACGAATCCACCAGGTGGCGTAGGTGCTGAACTTGAAGCCCTTGGTGTAGTCGAACTTCTCGACGGCGCGGATGAGCCCGAGGTTGCCCTCCTGGATCAGGTCGAGAAACTGCATGCCGCGACCGGTGTAGCGCTTAGCCAGCGAGACGACGAGGCGGAGGTTGGCACCGAGCAGGTGGCTCTTGGCGCGGGCACCGTCCTTGGCAACCCACTGCAACTCGCGGCCGAGCGCGTTTTTCTTCTCGACATCGGTCATGACCGAAAGCTTGTCCTCAGCGAACAGGCCGGCCTCGATGCGCATGGCCAGTTCGACCTCTTCGGCAGCGTTCAGGAGGGCGACCTTACCGATTTGCTTGAGGTAATCCTTGACCGGGTCGGCCGTCGCGCCGGTGATGGCACTCGAGTAGACCGGAACCTCATCGTCGTCGTCCACCAGCGACAGCACGAGGGCGCCGCTCGGCAATGGCTCGGTCGAGGCCGGGCGCTTGGTGCCTTCGTCGTCAGAGTCGTATTCCTCGCCGTCCGGCGCGGTGTCGACGTCGGCTTCTTCGTCTTTCTTGACGACCTTGGCCTTGGTGACGCGCTTCTTGGGAGCAGGCTTGTCGACGCCAGCTGCGGTGGCCGCGGACTTCTTCGTCGCGGCGGCCTTGGCTGCTGGAGCCTTGGTGACGGTCTTCTTGACCGTCGTCGTGGGCGCCTCGTCGGTCGCCTCGGTCTTTACGGTGGTTGCCATTGGAGCACCTCTCATGCGGAGTCTTACCTGCTTCTGTGCGACCGGTGACGGCGCCAGATGCGTTTTTGGGCAGAACTTGGACCCATGTCAAGCCCAGGGATGCCCAAACCAACACTGTAAGTACCACACGGTGTAGAGATGCCCCGGACCAGAACGGGTCCTAGAACAATTATTGCACGGTTTGTCTGGACGACAAGCCACGCCACGCACTACGATTATTCGTTACGTCGTTTCCAGGCGCGTGATAGTGCAACCCAGATGGGCGCCACCTCTATTCCCTCATCGCGGGAGAGCTGGCGACGGGTGCGGCGGCGGGCGTGCAGCAGAAATACGACTCCGATGCCGACCACGAGGTATTGCACCGAGAACGCCACCCGGAATGCATCGAGGGCGTACAGGTCGCTGGCCGCTCCCCCGGCGACCTTCCATCCGTTTTGCAGGTCGAGCAGCAGACCCACGAGATACATCGTGACGAAACTCGCGGTAAACCCGCCGACGTTGACCACACCGTTTGCCGAACCGAGACTGCGTTGCAGGTTGAAGGTGCGGGCAAAATCAAAGCCGATGAGCGAACCCGGCCCGCCGATGCCGAGTACCACGAGCAAAAGCACAATAGTCCAGAGTGGCGGAATACCCGGCCAGAGTAGAACGAGCGCCCAGGCGGCGGCTATGCCCGCGACTATTCCCAGCACGATATTGCTGCGGCGCAGGGGATGACGTGCCGTCAGCAGGCCGAGAATCGGCCCGAACACGAGCCCGGCCCCGACCAGCACTGTCAGCATGGCCGCAGCGAAGGCCGGTTCGTAGCCGAGGCCGAAAACCATGAACGGATAGCCCCAAAGCAGGCTGAACACGGTGCCGGCGGACTGCGTCACATAGTGCGACCAAAACCCGAGCTGGGTGCCTGGACGTTTGAAACTGTGCCGCAGCTGGGTCAGCGCGATGGCCAGGCTGTTCGTCCTGACCTGCTCGGTCAAGTCGCTGGGGCGGTCCCGCACAAAGATGACGACCACGATCAGGGCGATGACGGCGACGGAGGCGGCCGAGAGAAAAGCCGGCACCCATCCGCTCGTGTGCAGCAGCCAGGCCAGGGGGACCGCGGATAGAACCTGGCCGAGCTGGCCAATATTGCCCATCCATTGGGACAACAGCGGAACGATGCGTCCGCTGAACCACGAGCTGATCAGGCGAATCATGGAGATGAAGATGGTCGCATCGCCCGCGCCCACGAGAATACGCCCCACGACGGCAAGGGTGATGTCCGGTGCGAGCGCGAGGGTGATCTGCCCGATCACCATGAGTGCCGTGCCGGTGATCATGAGCACCCGCGGCCCAAAACGATCAATCAGAACGCCGACCGGGATCTGTGCCGCGGCATAGACCAGGAGTTGCACAACGGCGAGGCTCGAGAGCACGGCAGCCGAGCCGCCGAAACGCTCGGTGGCCGCCACTCCCGCAATCCCCATCGAGGTGCGCTGCAACACGGCGGACAGGTACGCGAACGATCCGATGACAAAGATCAGGGTGGATCGACGGGAGTTCACTTGTCCCAACTTACCGCGCTTGCGCCTGCCCCGGTTTCGGAACGCCCCCGCCGGTACTTGTCGTTAAGCCGACGGGCCGTCGTCGCGGCTGCGACGCAGCGCCAGGAAATTCTCCAGTTCGGCGGCGATTTCGTCGGCCGAGGGCAGTTCGCCGTCTTCATCGGTCAGCGGCGACCGTAATGTGCTGCCCTCCATGTAGGCGTCATAGCGTTGCTCCAGGGTGCCAACGAGCTTGGCCAGTTCGGGGTTATCCCGAACCTGGTCGTCGATGCGGGCGACGAATTCACGGTTGGCTTCGCGTAGACGATCGGTGGGGAAGATCAACCCGGTCGACGCGCTCGTGCTCTCCAACGCGCTCAGTGCTGCGGCGGGAAACTCGGCGTCGCCCAGGTAGTGCGGCACCAGCAGAACATAGCCGACCGCCCCGGCACCGCGCTCCTGCAGCCGAAATTCAAGCAGGTGCAGCACGTTGGCCGCGACCTGCGTGTGCGGCCGCCACACCGACCGATTCTCGATGAGGTCGGAGCGATTGCCGCTCACCGTGACGCCGATCGGACGGGTGTGCGGAACCGGCATCGGGATGGCGTGTACCCAGGTGGTCGAGGTAACGGTGAACCGGTCCACCAGCTGCATCACAGCGGCCGTGAATTGTTCCCAGCGAAAGTCGGGCTCGAACCCGGCCAGGAACAGGAATGGCTGCCCGATTTCGTCACGAGCCAGATACAGGCGCAGTGACGGCGGCTGATAGTCGGTCAGGTGGTCTTGATCGAAGTAGATGATCGGGCGTCGCGCTCGGTAATCCAGCAGAGCGTCGGTGTCGAACGACGCGACAACGGTGTGCTCGAGGGTGGTGAGGAGATAATCAGTGAATTGCGCGACCGCACCACCGGCATCCGCGAAGCCGGTCAGCCCCGCGACCAGGTGTAATCCCTCTGGAACGCCATCGGCGTCAGAGGTCAGTTCGTACAGCTCAGCAGGGTCTAACATTCCTTAACTCTAATCCGCACTGCCGTTTTTGGGGGGCTTCTGACGGAGCGCCGAGAGCGAACACCTCGCGCGCTGGCGCTGCCGGCAACCGGCGATCCTGCACCCCGTGGCTACCATCGAAGTATGACCGTTCCCACCCTGTCCCTGTCCACCAAGTCCGCCGTCGACTCTCCCGCCGCGATTCTCATCGTCGCTGCCCAACAAACGGATGACGGTGTGCGCCTCATCGAAACCGGAAGCGACACGCTGACGGCCGCGATCACGGCCCAGCTTCCGTTGCTCGGTGTGACCGGCGCCCGCGATGAGGTCGTGCGGCTGGTCACTGATGACGGTTCGCCGCGCGCGATCGCGATCGTCGGCCTCGGACGTACCGTCGATACCGATGCCTTACGGCACGCTGCCGGTTCCGCCGTTCGTCAGCTGACCGGCGTCGGTGCCGTCGCCTTCGCCATTTCGTTGACCGATGCCGATCAGGTCGAGGCCGTGCTCGAGGGCGCAGCTCTCGGCGGCTACTCCTACAACGCGTACCGACACAGCTCGCTCGCCGCGGCCAAGCTGCCGGCGTCGAGTGTGGTCGTGCACACCGGGGTCGCGGCACCCAACGCCATTGCGCGGGCCAGCGCGAGCGCCGAGGCGATCCGCCTGGTGAAGGACCTCGTGAACATGCCCCCCCTCGACCTCTACCCCGCCTCGCTCGCCGACGCAGCGGTTGAGGCCGCCACCGGTCTGCCGATCGATGTGACGGTCTGGGACGAGCAGCAGCTCGCGGCCGACGGCTTCGGCGGTATCGCCGGCGTCGGTGCTGGGTCCACTCGCCCGCCGCGCCTGGTCAAGCTCAGCTACACACCGGCCGGAGCCGACAAACACCTCGCCCTCGTGGGCAAGGGCATCACCTTTGATACCGGCGGACTCTCGCTCAAGCCGCCGGCATCTATGGTCGGCATGAAATACGACATGACCGGTGCGGCCACCGTGCTCGCCGTTGTGCTGGCCGCGGCGCGGCTGGAACTACCGGTGCGCATTACGGCTTGGATGTGCATCGCCGAGAACATGCCCTCCGGGTCGGCCATCCGACCCAACGATGTGCTGCGCATGCGCGGCGGACGCACCGTCGAGGTGCTCAACACCGATGCCGAGGGTCGCCTCGTACTCGCCGACGGACTGGTCGCCGCTGCCGAGGAACAGCCAGACGCGATCATCGACGTCGCCACCCTCACCGGAGCCGCCGTCGTCGCTCTCGGCACCCGGTATTTCGGAACAATGGGCGATGATGCCCTGGTGCAGCGGGTTCTCGCTGCCAGCGCTGCCGTCGGTGAGGCAGCCTGGCCGATGCCGTTCCCCGAGGAGCTGCGCGCCACCCTCAACTCCGATGTGGCTGACATCGCCAACGCCAAGATCGGCAGCACCGCCGGCGGCATGCTGCTGGCCGGCGTGTTTCTGCGGGAATTCATCGGAACGGATGTGAGCGGAACGACGATCCCCTGGGCTCATCTCGACATCGCCGGGCCTGCGCAGAACTCGGGAGCGGGGTGGGGGTTCACCGCTGCCGGACCGACCGGGGTATCAGTCCGGGCCCTGCTCCGACTGGCCGAGGACTTTTCACGCCCGTAGTACAGTCGTAGGGGCAAGAAAAAGCTTGTCAAACCACGTGGCCGATCAGCACAATTTCATCGGCCGTCGTGACAAAGCGTTAAGCGCGAGGGAGTAGCTGAGTGTCGGATCAGAATTTTGACATTGTCGTTCTCGGTGGCGGAAGCGGTGGATACGCAGCAGCGCTGCGCGCCGTGCAGCTGGGATTCACCGTTGGTCTGATCGAGAAGGGCAAACTCGGCGGCACCTGCTTGCACGTCGGCTGCATTCCGACCAAGGCTCTCCTGCACTCGGCTGAGGTCGCCGATGTCAGCCGCGAAGCGGCCAAATACGGTGTCAAGACCGCGTTTGAGGGCATTGACATGGCAGCGGTCACCGCGTTCCGCGAGGGCATCGTCGCGAGCAAGTACAAGGGCCTCCAAGGCTTGGTCAAGGCTCGCGGCATCACCGTGATCGAGGGTGAAGGCCACCTGGTCTCCCCCACGACCGTTCAGGTCGGTGAGGACACGATC
The DNA here is from genome assembly GCF_004404045.1 of Cryobacterium sp. Hh11. Taxonomy (NCBI): domain Bacteria; kingdom Bacillati; phylum Actinomycetota; class Actinomycetes; order Micrococcales; family Microbacteriaceae; genus Cryobacterium; species Cryobacterium sp. Hh11. The sequence continues at coordinate 266,606 of NZ_SOHF01000015.1, forward strand.
GTCGGCAAGAACGTCATTCTCGCGACCGGCTCCTACGCCCGTTCGCTGCCCGGCCTCGAGATCGGCGGCCGCGTCATCACGAGCGAGACCGCGCTCGCCCTGGACTACGTGCCCAAAAAGGTCGCCGTGCTCGGCGGCGGCGTCATCGGTGCCGAGTTCGCGAGCGTCTGGAAGTCCTTCGGCGCCGACGTCACGATCATCGAAGCGCTCCCGCACCTCGTTCCGAACGAGGAAGAGTCCATCTCCAAGCAGCTGGAACGTGCATTCCGCAAGCGCGGCATCGAGTACTCCCTCGGCATCCGCTTTCAGAGTGTCACGCAGAGCGACTCCGGCGTCGTCGTCACCCTGGAAAACGGGGCAACGGTTGAGGCCGACCTTCTGCTCGTCGCTGTCGGCCGCGGCCCGGTCACGGCCGGACTCGGCTTCGACGAGGTCGGCGTCACCATGGATCGTGGCTTCGTTATCACCGATGAGCGTCTCGCCACGAACATTCCCGGCGTCTACGCCGTCGGCGACATCGTTCCCGGCCTGCAGCTGGCCCACCGCGGTTTCCAGCAGGGCATCTTCGTCGCCGAAGAAATCGCCGGACTGAATCCGATCATCGTCGAAGACATCAACATTCCCAAGGTCACCTACTGCGACCCCGAGGTTGCATCCGTCGGCTACAGCGAAGCGAAGGCTGCCGACAAGTTCGGTGCCGACCAGATTTCGACCTACGAGTACAACCTCGGCGGAAACGGCAAGAGCTCGATTCTCGGTACCGCCGGGTCGGTCAAGCTCGTTCGAGTCAAGGACGGCCCCATCGTGGGCATCCACATGATCGGTGCCCGCGTCGGCGAACTCATCGGCGAAGGCCAGCTCGTTGTGAACTGGGAAGCGTACCCGGAGGACATTGCTCCGTTCCTGCACGCCCACCCGACGCAGAATGAAGCGATGGGTGAGGCCTTCCTGGCTCTCGCCGGCAAACCGCTTCACGCGATGTAGTCGGAATCCCATTTTTATCCCATTTTTTTTAGACAATCAAACGGTTTTGAAGGAGACATGCGCATGAGCGAATCCGTCAGCCTCCCGGCACTCGGAGAGAGTGTTACAGAGGGCACGGTCACCCGCTGGCTCAAGAACGTGGGCGACCGCGTGGAGGTCGACGAGCCGCTGCTCGAGGTATCGACCGACAAGGTGGACACGGAAATTCCGTCCCCGGTCGCCGGCATTATTGAGGCCATCCTGGTGCAGGAAGACGAGACCGTCGAGGTCGGAACACCCCTCGTGACGATCGGCGACGGGTCCGGCGCTGCCGCTCCGGCAGCCGAGGCACCGGTCGAGGCAGCCGCAGCCCCCGTGGCAGAGCCGGTTGCAGCACCTGAGCCGGTTGCAGCTCCTGTTGCCGCCCCCGAGCCGGTCGCAGCGCCCGCACCGGTTGCAGCAGCCGCACCGGTTGCAGCGCCGGCACCAGTTGCCACAGCCGCACCGGTCGCAGCACCCGCACCGGTCGCACCGGTCGCATCGCCCGCACCGGTCGCCGCTCCCGCACCGGTTGCAGCACCCGCCCCCGTTGCCGCAGCACCCGCTGCGGTTGTGGGCGCCCCGGTCGCTCGCGGTTCGCACGCCGGGACCAGCGGGTACGTCACCCCGATCGTGCGCAAGCTCGCCAACGAGGCCGGTGTCGACCTGTCGACCATCAGCGGCACCGGGGTGGGCGGACGAATCCGCAAGGAAGACATCGTGCAGGCTTCGTCAGCGCGGCTGGCCGCGGCCGCCCCGGTCGTGGAGGTCTCACCGCTACGCGGAACTACCCAGCCGATGTCGCGCCTGCGCAAGGTCGTCGCCGAGCGTGCTGTCATCTCGATGCAGTCATCCGCTCAGCTCACGACCGTGGTCGAGGTGGATGTCACCCGGGTGGCCATGCTGCGCGACCGGGTCAAGGGTGCGTTCGCCGAGAAGACCGGCAACAAGCTCTCGTTCCTGCCGTTCTTCGCCCTGGCCGCGGCCGAGGCGCTTCGTGCCATCCCGATCGTGAACGCCACGATCGAGGGCGACACGATTGTCTACCCGGCCCAGGAAAACATCAGCATCGCGGTCGATACAGAACGTGGCTTGCTGACTCCGGTCGTGCGCAACGCCGGCGAACTCGATCTGGCCGGCTTTGCCGCCCAGATCGCGGACCTCGCTGCCCGCACCCGGGACAACAAGCTCAAGCCCGACGAGCTCAGCGGGGGAACGTTCACGCTGACCAACACCGGTTCGCGCGGGGCCCTGTTCGACACTCCCGTTGTGTTCCTGCCGCAGAGCGCCATCCTGGGCACCGGCATCGTGTACAAGAAGCCGCTCGTCGTCACGACCGACGGCCTCGACGCGATCGCGATTCGTTCGAGCGTGTACCTCGCGCTGTCCTACGATCACCGCATCATCGATGGAGCGGATGCTGCCCGCTTCCTCACCACGATGAAGGCACGTCTGGAAGCTGGAGCGTTCGAGGGCAACCTCGGCATCTAAGCTTCAGGATCTGCCGACGCTGAGCACTTCAGTAGTCGAAAATCTCACGAAGACGCCAGCCGCCCTCGCCCTTGACCACAAGGACCGAGGCCGGCTGGCTTTTTTCTTTCCCGGCGCCCGGGGCGAGCGCGACAACGGCCAGGTTGCCGGTTCGCTCCGCGAGGGTCGGCAGGTAGCCCACGTAGTCCGGCAGTTGCGGCCCTGACCCGCCCTGTTGCCGCTGACGCGCGTCGTAGCTGTCCAGAGCCAGCACGGCCGACCCGGTCTGGTCGACGCCCACCAGACAGACGAGGGACGCCGCAGCGAGGCAGGCGGCCCGGCCGGCGAGCAGCGCCACCACGGCCGCAATCGGATCATCCCCCGAAATCGCAGCCGCATCCGGCGTTTGAAGGTCGGAGGCGGCACCACTCGCCTGGCTCTGGTCTGAGGAACGGTCGTCCTCATCCGGGGTAGCGGACGTTGTGGGCGGTCCGGCCGCCACCGCGTCGGCGGCCGGACCGGGGCGCCCGGAATGACCGGAGAGCGGAAACAACGTCAGTGCCAGCACCAGCACGCTGACACCGACCAATCCCGCCACCAGGATAGGCCTTCGACGACCGTGCAGTCGTTTACGCAGACCATGCCCGAGTGCCTCGACCGGACGTGCGTCAACCAGGCTGTTGAGTAGCCGACTGGGCAGCCCGCTGAGGAGTTGCCGCAACCCGGCGACCCGCGCCACCAGGTTGCCGAGAGCCCGGGAGGGCAGTCTCAGGCCCGCATTGAGAGCAGAAGGATTCGGAGCAGAAGGATACGGGTCGGGGTCGTGCCGAACGGGGTCGTCGTGTTCCGGGGCGTACAGGCCCGGCGCAGTCCGTTCGGTGGCGTGGCCGCGTTCGCTGAACGTGCCTCGGATCTGCAGGTTTCCGATTAGCCGAGCGGGCTCCGCAACCTCCTGGCCACCGATCGACGGGTCAGCCGACCCGGCGCTGCCCGGATCCGGTTCGGTGACGAGTCGAAAGCCCCGCAGCGGTTCCGCGTCGGCCCAGTCGAACAGGGCGCGTTCCAGATCCACCAGGACCGATTCCGTCGGTTCCAATGCGAGGAACGCTCCAGGTTCTGCGCCGTACCGGCCAACATCGTACGGCCCAACACTGGTTTGACCAGCACCGTACCGACCCGCACCGTCGCTCGGATCCACCGCCTCGTGGAACCGCCGGATCAATTCTGCCCCGCCGTGGCTGCGCGCGTCAGTCTCGGCGAGCCCAGCACAGACGCACCGCCCGATGGTCGCCAGCCGGGTGTAATCGGCGCGGAGGAGCGGCATCCGCTCTCGTAAGGTGTCGCTGAACTGGCGGATCGCACCGAATCCGGTCAGCACAGAGCGGCCGCTCGCGTCGAGCAATACGGTGGCCTGGCTGAGGCTGCCGTGTGCGAACTCGGCAGAATGCAGCGCGTTGAGGGCCACCACGACGGGGGCGAGGAGGGTCACCGCTTCGCCCGGCGACAGCACGGGATGTTCGATCAAATAGCGGGCCAACGACCCGCCGGCGAGCCGTTCCAGGATCAGGCAGATTCGACCATCACCGAGCTGCGCGACATCGAGCAGCCGGACCAGCCCCGGCGCTGCTGCCGAGGTGAGGACGGCGATGTCGCTCTCGATGCTCGCCGACTCCGTGTCGGCACGGAATACCTTGAGGGCGACCATGGCGCCGCTCCCGGAATGTCCGAGATAGATTGCAGCGCGGTCCCCCGTGCCAAGCAGCCGAATCAGTCGGTAGCCGGCAACGACGCATTCGCTCTGCAGCGCTGCCGACCCCGGCGCGCGATTTCCGTCGACCTCCAGCTGTGGCCGAGGGACGAAGCGAATCGGGTCACCAACTCGGATCGGGTCTCTGAATCGGAACGGGTCATCGACCGGAGCCGGGGGCGCTGCGCTGCGTCGTTTCACGAGACCATGTTCCCGCGGGAATCCAGTGCGCAGACCTGGCCTGCACGCACCGGTGCACAACCGGCGAACCACGAAAGCGGGGAGGAGCGCAGAAACCTGACGGCAGCCAGACGGACAAACGTCTGCAGCACGCCCCAACTCCCCCGCAGCCCCCTAGACTGGGCCAATGCTCGACTTTGTCGTCGCGGGGCTAAGCGCCAACTCCGTGCCGTATGTTGAGGGCCTAGAGCTCCAACGCGCAGTCCACCGTTCCGTCGTCTCCCGTGAGCGACCGGACACCGTCCTCCTCCTGGAGCATCCCGCCGTGTACACAGCGGGTAAACGCACCCTGCCGGAGGAACGCCCCGTCGACGACACCCCGGTGATCGACGTCGACCGCGGCGGTAAAATCACCTGGCACGGACCTGGGCAGCTGGTCGGCTACCCCATCCTGCACCTGATGGAACCGGTCGACGTCGTCGGCTATGTTCGCGCGCTCGAGGGAATGCTGATCGACGTGCTGATCTCCTTCGGCATCGACGCCGTCCGGGTAGCCGGACGTTCGGGAGTCTGGGTCGGACCGGCCGGCCACGAAGACAAGATCGCCGCCATCGGCATCCGTGTCGCCCAGGGCGTCACCATGCACGGCTTCGCGCTCAACTGCAGCAACTCCCTCGAGCCCTACGAACACATCATCGCCTGCGGAATTCGCGATGCCGGAGTCACCACAATGTCCCGCGTACTCGGACGCACCGTAGACCCGAGCGAACTGATCGATCCCATCACCACCGCCTTCCGCAACACGGCCGCCCTCAATCCGGCCGGCCCGTCTGTTGTCACCTCAAACACCGTCAGGACACTCGCATGAGCGCAGCACCCGAAGGCCGCAAACTTCTGCGCCTGGAAATTCGCAACGCCGAAACCCCGATCGAGCGAAAGCCGGCCTGGATCAAGACCGTCGCCAAGATGGGGCCTGAATACCAGAAGCTGCAGGCGCTTGTGAAGAGCGAGAACCTGCACACGGTCTGTCAGGAGGCCGGCTGCCCGAACATCTTTGAGTGCTGGGAAGACCGCGAAGCAACCTTTTTGATCGGCGGCTCTCAGTGCACTCGCCGGTGCGATTTCTGCCAGATCGACACCGGCAAGCCCGCCGACTACGACACCGACGAGCCACGCCGTGTCGGTGAATCGGTCGTGTCGATGAACCTGCGTTACGCCACCGTGACCGGTGTGGCCAGGGACGACCTGCCCGACGAGGGGGCCTGGCTCTACGCCGAGACCATTCGCCAGATCCACCAGCAGAGTCCCGGTACCGGCGTCGAGATTCTGGTGCCGGACTTCTCCGGCAACCCGGAGCATCTCGCGCAGGTGTTCTCAGCGCAACCGGAAGTTTTCGCGCACAACGTCGAAACCGTGCCGCGCATCTTCAAGCGTATCCGCCCCGCCTTTCGCTACGACCGGTCGCTCGACGTGCTCACCCAGGGCCGCAACGCCGGTCTGATCACCAAGTCCAACCTCATCCTGGGAATGGGTGAAGAACGCGCGGAGATCACCCAGGCCCTGCACGACCTGTACGAAGCCGGCACCGACATCATCACCATCACGCAGTACCTGCGGCCGAGTGCCCGCCACCTGCCGGTCGCCCGCTGGGTGCGCCCGGAAGAATTCGTCGAACTCAATGAGGAGGCCAAAGAAATCGGCTTTCTCGGCGTGCTCTCCGGTCCACTGGTGCGGTCGTCCTATCGGGCTGGCCGGCTGTGGGCCCAGTCCATGGTCGCGACCGGCCGGGAGATTCCGGCGGAGCTGCGCCAGCTGGCGGATGCCCAACTTGGGTTCGCCCAGGCCGTCTCTTAATGCGAGGACGGGGCGAATTCGGTCACTCGGCATTCGAGTGACTGGGTAGTCTTATACCCATGGCACGCAGCAAGGAAAAGACCCCCAAAAAACCGAAGAAACCCGGCCGCTTGAAGCAAATGTGGCAGGTTTTCCAGATGACGAGACGATACGACTCGAATATCGTCTGGATTCTGGTTCTGGCCTTCCTCATCCCCGTTCTGATCAGCCTGGCCCTGGCCCTGCTGATCCCCGGCAGCAACGTCTTCACGATGGTGCTGTGGATCGTCGCCGGCGTGCTCGCTGGAATCCTGGCGATGCTCATCATTCTGGGGCGGCGGGCCGAGAAAGCCGCCTATTCGCAGATCGAGGGCCAGCCCGGTGCCGTCGGTGCCGTGCTGCGCAGCTCGCTCAAGCGGGGGTGGGTCGGCAGTGAAATGCCGGTCGCCGTCAACGGCAAGACTCAGGATGCTGTCTATCGCGCTGTCGGTCGCGGTGGAGTAGTGCTGATCAGCGAGGGCCCGAAAACGCGCACTGCACGCATGCTCGACGAAGAAAAGCGCAAGATCGTGCGCATCGGCGGCAACGTCGGCGTGACCGTGATCTCGGTCGGACCCGACGAGGACGCTGTGCCGCTGCACAAGCTGGCCCGCCGTCTGACCCGGATCAAGCCCACCCTGACCAAGGCCGAAGTTCTTGCGGTCAACAACCGCCTGAATTCCATGGGCACCAAGCTTCCCATTCCCAAGGGCGTCGACCCGATGAAGGCGCGCCCGCAGCGCGGTTGACTCCAGACAGATTCACCCGATTCCAAAGAACCAAAAGAAGGGCCCACGCTTCGCGTGCGGCCCTTCTTTTGGTTGTTCGGACTGTGCGGCACAGACCGGACCGCTACTGACGGATGAGGGCCGTTCCGGCGATCTTGTCGTGAAAGCCGCGCTGATCGGAATCCCAGACCAGGGCCGGAAGCGCGATCCCGAGCAGCAGCGAGCGCACCACCGGCCGCCACAGCCCGATCCAGCCACCGTGAATGGAGATGAGCCGCAGGCCAACGAGCCGGTGGCCGATACTGGCCCCGATGGTCGGAATGAACACGATCTGCAGGATGACGAAGATGATCAGGTTCGCGGCCGGATCGTAGTTGAAGAAGATCGCCGACACCGCAATTGCGATGGCCCAGTCGATGGCGAATCCCAGAATTCGCCGTCCCGGCCGACCGATCGAACTCGGCCCGTGCTTGGGTAGTCCGAGGCGCTCCCCTGGCCATTTACTCGGTGGCACTGGACCAAAAGTGTTCGGGCGGGAGCTGGAGTCTGGCACCCGATGAGTCTACCGAGCAGAGTCCCCTGTAACATGTGTGAAACATAAGCGTCACGAACAAGTAACGCAGCGCTACTAATCTCAGTGAAGCCGATGTGTCCGATTCGGCTGTTTCCACGTCCACGTCGTCTGGAGTTTATCCGCATGTTCCGCGATTCGTCAGAAGTGCTCAAATTCATCAAAGACACGGACGTCAAGTTTCTTGACATCCGTTTCACCGATCTTCCCGGTGTGCAGCAGCACTTCAACATCCCGGCATCCACCGTTGATGAAGAATTCTTTACCGTTGGCCAGATGTTCGATGGCTCGTCGATCCGCGGTTTCGCGTCGATCCACGAATCTGACATGCAGCTCATCCCCGACGTGTCGACGGCGTACATCGACGCCTTCCGCACCGAGCGCACGCTCATCATGCTGTTTGATATCTACAACCCGCGCAACGGCGAGATCTACTCCAAAGACCCGCGCCAGGTAGCCAAGAAGGCCGAGAAGTACCTCGCCTCCACCGGCATCGGCGACACCGCATTCTTCGGCTCCGAAGCCGAGTTCTACATTTTCGACGACGTGCGTTACGAAGTTAACCAGCACACCAGCTTCTACTCCGTTGACTCCAGCGAAGGCGCCTGGAACTCGGGCAAGAAAGAAGAAGGCGGAAACCTCGCCAACAAGACGCCGTTCAAGGGCGGCTACTTTCCGGTCAGCCCGGTCGACCAGCACGTCGACATGCGCGACGACATCTGCCTCAAGCTGATCGAAGCCGGCCTCATCCTCGAACGCAGCCACCACGAGGTCGGCACCGGCGGCCAGGGCGAGATCAACTACAAGTTCGACACCATGGTGCACGCGGCCGATGACCTTCTCAAGTTCAAGTACATCGTCAAGAACACCGCGCACGACTGGGGCAAGACGGCGACCTTCATGCCCAAGCCGCTGTTCGGCGACAATGGCTCCGGCATGCACACCCACCAGTCTCTCTGGGCCGACGGCAAGCCGCTGTTCTACGATGAGGCCGGCTATGGCGGACTCTCCGATGTGGCCCGCTGGTACATCGGAGGACTGCTCAAGCACGCCCCGGCGGTGCTCGCGTTCACGAACCCGACGGTGAACTCCTACCACCGCCTCGTTCCCGGCTTCGAAGCACCGGTCAACCTGGTCTACTCGGCCGGCAACCGGTCGGCGTCCATTCGTATCCCGATCACCGGCACCAACCCGAAGGCCAAGCGCCTCGAGTTCCGTGCACCCGATGCCTCCGGTAACCCGTACCTCGCGTTCGCTGCGCAGCTCATGGCCGGCCTCGACGGGATCAAGAACCGCACCGAACCGCACGAGCCCGTCGACAAGGACCTCTACGAGCTGCCGCCCGAAGAAGCCAAGAACATCCCCCAGGTTCCGGCTTCGCTCGAAGAAGCCCTGCAGGCCCTCGAAGCGGACCACGACTTTCTGCTGGCCGGAAACGTCTTCACCCCTGAGTTGATCGAGACCTGGATCGAGTACAAGCGCGAAAACGAGATCAAGCCGCTCGCTCAGCGCCCGCACCCGTTCGAGTTCGAGCTGTACTACGGCGTCTAAACCCAACGTATGAGAAAAGGACCGCATCCTCGGATGCGGTCCTTTTCTCGTAGCTGACGTCCCCGCGCAGGCTCAGCCGGCCGTCGGGCCCGGGCGCTCCACCGGGCCATAGAACAAACGTTCAAACACGGCGCGGGCGCGCCGCGTGACGGCGAGGTAGTCGTCTTCCAGCTGATTGGCCGACCCCGGTGGGTATTCCATCACGCGGGCGATGCCTTCGAGGGCTGCGCGATCCGTCGGGAGCACGTTCGAGGTGTGATTGGTCCACAGGGTGATGGCCGAGCGCGCGCGGGACGCGAAGACCCAGGCGCTGCGCAAGACCGCGGCATCCGCTGCCGGAATCAAACCCGCAGTCACAGCCTCGGTCAGCGCGTGCAGCGTCGACGTCGTGCGGAGCGCCGGAATGGCCGCGGCGTGCTGCAGTTGCAGCAATTGCACGAGCCACTCGACGTCGCTGAGCGACCCGCGTCCCAGCTTGAGGTGCCGGTTCGGGTCGGCTCCCTGCGGCAGACGCTCGTTCTCGACCCGCGCTTTGATGCGGCGGACCTCACGCACGGCCTGCTCGCTGATATTGCTCGGATACCGCACCTCGTCGGCCACGGCCTCGAAGTCCCGCAGCAGAGCGGCATCCCCGGCGACTCCGCGGCCGCGCAGCAGCGCCTGGGCTTCCCAGGTGAGCGACCAGCGCCGGTAGTAGGCCTGGTACGACTCAAGCGACCGCACCACCGGCCCATTGCTGCCCTCCGGGCGCAGGCCGACGTCCAGATCCAACGGCAGGCGGGCGTCGTCGCTCAGCCGGTTGAGTTCACGAACGATAAACCTGGCACGCTCGTTGGCGGCTTCACCCTCGAGGGTGCCGGCACGAAAGACGTACATGACATCGGCGTCGGAGCCGAAACCGAGTTCAGCACCACCGAAGCGGCCCATTCCGACGACCGCAAATTCAATGCCATCGGAAGAAGCGGATGCTGCGCTCTCAGCCGAATCGCTGAGTTCGCCCCCGCGAATGGCCGCGATCACTCCTTGGATATAGGTCGCATTGACATCGGTGAGGCCCTGACCCAGTTGGTCGAGGTTGATCTGGCCGAGGAGCGAGGCGAAGGCCAGGCGGAGCATCTCGCGCCGGCGCGCCGCCCGAAGGATGGTGCTGGCGGCATCCGCACTTTCGTGTCGGCCGAGTACCGCGCGTGTTTCGTCCCGCAGGGCCTTGAGTGGACGAGGCTGCAGGTCGTCCTCGTCTTCCAACCAGGCCACCGCTTCGGGGATCTTCTCGAGCAGTTCCCCGATGTAGCGGCTGCCGGACAGCACGCGGGTGAGTCGCTCCGCAGCGCCGGACGAGTCGCGCAGCATGCGCAGGAACCAGTAGGTCGAGCCAAGGTTGTCGCTGAGCCGCCGAAACGCGAGAAAGCCATAGTCGGGGTCAGCCCCCTGGGACAGCCACTGCAGCAGGACGGGCAGCAGATGACGCTGAATTGCCGCGCGTCGCGAGACCCCACCCGAGAGCGCCGCGATGTGGGCGAGGGCGCCCTTGGTGTTAAGGAAACCAATCGCGGCCAGCCGAGCCTCGGCCTGCGCACTGGTCAGATTCAGACCCTCGGCCGGCAGTGAGGCCACCGCTGAGAGCAGCGGACGGTAAAACAACCGCTCGTGCAGGCCGCGCACGCGTTGCTTGGTCTCTGACCAGCGGATGGTCAGCCCGGCAGCGCTCGTCGCCAGACCGGTCGACCGGGCCAGCACCCGCAGGTTCGCCTCGTCCCGGGGGACCAGGTGGGTGCGGCGCAGCTTCTGCAGCTGCAGCCGGTGCTCCATCAGGCGCAGCATACGATAGTCCTGAGCGAATTCGGTCGCTTCGGCCCGCCCGACGTAGCCGGCCGTGGCCAGTGCGGTCAGGGCGGGGAGAGTGCCGGACTGGCGCACCTCCGGATCAGTCTGGCCGTGTACGAGCTGCAGCAGCTGCACCGTGAACTCGATATCGCGCAGGCCTCCCGGCCCGAGCTTGAGCTGCACATCGACCTCATCGTCGGGGATATTGTCGGTGACGCGTTCCCGCATCCGCTGCACGGACTCGACGAAATTCTCGCGGCTGGCGCTGTTCCAGACCTTGGGTGTGACGGCGTCGATGTAGCGTCCCCCGAGCTCGCGGTCCCCCGCGAGCGTGCGCGCCTTGAGCAGGGCCTGGAACTCCCAACTCTTGGCCCAGCGATCGTAGTAGGCGAGGTGGGATTCGATCGAACGCACGAGCGCACCGCTCTTGCCCTCCGGGCGCAGGTTGGGATCGACCTCCCAGAGTTCCGGTTCGACAGCGGACTCGTTGAGTGCACGCATGATGAGTACGGCCAGCCGGGTCGCGATTTCGACTGCGCGGGAGCTTTCCAGCCCGACCGTGTCATCACCATCGGCGACGAAGATGACGTCGACATCACTGACGTAGTTGAGTTCACTCGCGCCGGCCTTGCCCATACCGATAATCGCCAGCCGGGTCGCGCGCACCTGTTCGGTGGGGAACACGCCGCGGCCGGCCGACTCGCCGCTGCACATGGTGCGCGCGACAGCGAGGGCGGCCTCGAGAGCCGCCGTCGCGAGGTCGGACAGGGTGCGGGCCACGCCGTCGAGCCCGGCCACGGGGTCATCCTGTTCGAGGTCGAAGGCCGCGAGTTGTGCCAGCCGGCGGCGGTATCGCACCCGAAGGGCGATCCAGGCCTCCTCGTCCACCAGGCGGGAGAATCCGTCGCTCGCGCCCACCGAGTCCAACAGGTCGCGCACCAGGTCATCGACGCTGGGCAGCACGGCCAGCGGTACCTTGAGGACGGACAATTCGTTCGGGTGTCGCAGGAAGAATTCGGCGAGGCCGCTCGACGCCCCGAGCACCCGGAGCAGACGCCCGGCCGCGGCGGGCGACTGCAGCAGGTGGAACAGTTCAGCGGATCCCTGCCGGAGCAGCGGGACCAGCGCGACCAGCGCCGCATCCGGACTGGCCGTTTTCGTCAGGAGCGGAAGCAGCTGGTGCGTGTCGGTCAACCGGTCGGTCGCCTCGGACGCGCTGTGCGGGCTGCTCGCACCGAGGTGCGCGACCTCGTCGAGCCGACCGCGCACCTCGGTGAGGTCCACGAAGCCGACCCGAACAAGCTCGGTCAGTGTTAAATACAAACGCTCCATCGCGGGTGATTCCTTCGATCATCGACAGGGTTGCGAGTTAGAGCATCTCCAGATTTTTCTGCAGCTCGAACGGAGTGACCTGCGACCGGTAGTCGCGCCATTCCTGGCGCTTGTTCAGCAGGACGTAGTTGAAGACCTGTTCCCCGAGCGTCTCCGCGACGAGTTCGGACTCCTCCATGAACTGAATGGCATGGTCCAGGCTCGCCGGCAGCTGAGTGTAGCCGAGGGCACGGCGCTCCGTGTCGCTCAGGCTCCAGACGTTGTCCTCGGCTTCGGGCGGCAGCTCGTAGCCCTCCTCGATGCCCTTGAGGCCGGCAGCCAGCATGAGCGAGTAGGCGAGGTAGGGGTTGGCCGCTGAGTCGATCGCGCGGTACTCAACGCGAGCGCTCTGGCCCTTGTTCGGCTTGTACAGCGGTACTCGCACGAGAGCCGAACGGTTGTTGTGGCCCCAGCAGACGAAGCTCGGGGCCTCGTCGCCGCCCCACAGCCGCTTGTAGGAGTTGACGAACTGGTTGGTCACCGCGGTGATCTCCGGCGCGTGCTTCAGCAGACCGGCGATGAATTGGCGGCCGATCTTGGACAGCTGGTACTTGGCACCAGCCTCGTAGAACGCGTTCGCGTCGCCCTCAAACAACGACATGTGGGTGTGCATGCCGGATCCGGGGTGCTCAGACATAGGCTTGGGCATGAACGTCGCGTAAACGCCCTGCTCAATGGCGACTTCCTTGACCACGGTGCGGAAGGTCATGATGTTATCGGCGGTGGTCAGCGCATCGGCGTACCGCAGGTCGATCTCATTCTGGCCGGGTCCCGCTTCGTGGTGGCTGAACTCCACCGAGATACCCAGGTCTTCGAGCATGCGCACGGACCGGCGACGGAAGTCGTGCGCGGTACCGCCGGGAACGTTGTCGAAGTAGCCCGCCGAGTCGACCGGGATCGGCCCGTTCTTGCCGTACTTCGAGGACTTGAGCAGGTAGAACTCCACCTCGGGGTGGGTGTAAAACGTGAAGCCGCGGTCGGCTGCCTTGGCCAGGGTGCGCTTGAGCACGTTGCGCGGGTCGGCCACGGCGGGCTGCCCGTCGGGCGTGGTGATGTCGCAGAACATGCGGGCGGTCGGGTCGACCTCGCCGCGCCACGGCAGAATCTGGAACGTGGTGGGATCCGGGTGAGCCAGGACATCCGCTTCGAAAGAACGGGTGAGACCTTCGATGGCCGAGCCATCGAAACCGAGGCCTTCGTTGAAGGCACCTTCAACCTCGGCGGGCGCGATGGCGACCGATTTCAGGGTGCCGACGACATCGGTGAACCAGAGTCGAACGAACTTGATTCCTCGCTCCTCGATGGTCCGAAGAACGAAGTCGCGCTGCTTGTCCATTCACGCTCTTTCTGATTGCTCCAACTTTAATAACTACTGCCTAGGCTACTGGCTCCAAGGACGATTGCTTGCCTGACTAAACTTGTCGCATGCCAGAGTTGACAGTGCCAGAGCCCATGGTCCCTCCCACCGATGTCCCGGTTCAGCAGCCGTATGGACACGCCCCCGAGGGCCCCAAGCGGGTACGCACCAGACATTTCCAGACCGCGAAGCTGCAAGGCATCCCGATTACCGGCCTGACCAGCTACGACATGCTCACCGCACAGATTTTCGATGAGGCCGGTATCGACTTTCTCCTGGTCGGTGATTCGGCCGGCAATAACGTCTTCGGTTACGAGACCACCCTGCCGGTCACCGTGGACGAGCTCATTCCGCTGACCCGCGCCGTGGCGCGCGCGGTAACCCGCGCGCTCGTCGTCGCGGATATGCCGTTCGGGTCCTACGAGAGCGGTCCGGATCAGGCCCTGGCCACTGCGGTGCGGTTCATGAAGGAATCCCAGGCGCACGCGGTCAAGCTGGAGGGTGGGGAGCGCAGCTACAAACAGATTCGGCGCATCGTGTCGGCCGGTATCCCGGTGATGGGTCATATCGGCTTCACCCCGCAGAGCGAACACGGGCTTGGCGGTCACATTATCCAGGGCCGCGGCGAAGCGGCCGAAGCACTCATTATCGACGCCCTCGCCGTTCAGGAGGCCGGTGCCTTTGCCGTGGTCCTTGAAATGGTCCCGGCCTCGGTCGCTGCCCAGGTGACCGAACGCCTGTCGATCCCGACTATCGGGGTCGGTGCCGGACCATCCGTTGACGGTCAATTGCTGGTCTGGACCGATTTCGCTGGCATGACCAGCGGCCGGGTACCAAAATTTGTGCGCCAGTATGCTGACGTGCGAGCGGTGCTAACGGATGCCGTGCAACGGTTCACCGCCGATGTCGCCTCCGGCGCCTACCCGGCTCCAGAGCACAGCTATGAGTAACGCGCCTTCGGGCCGTTAGCGAGCGTCTCGCGCGTCGTCCTCAGACCACTTGGCGCTGTTCGCCCGCAGCTTCTCCAGGGCGTGGGAGGCGTCCTCGCGGGTATTGAACGGACCGACCCGATCCAGCGACGTCGACTGCAGGCCGTGCTCGACCTCGCCGGTGCGCATGTTGTACCAGAATGCGTGTTCTTTGTCCTCGGCCATAAGCTTGATCCTATGCCTAAGGATTCAATCGGTCACCTCATCCCGGGAACGGTGTCATCGACCCGTTCCGTTCCCTCCCACATCGTTCGCCCGGAGTACGTCGGCAAGACCGGCCCGAGCCCGTTCACCGGCTCCGACGTCTACTCGGCCGAGAAGATCGAGCTCATTCGTGAGTCGGGCCGCATCGCCGCCGAGGCCATTGCCGCTGTCGGCCGGGCAATCGTTCCCGGCGTGACGACCGATGAACTCGACCAAATCGGTCACGACTACATGGTCGCCAACGACGCCTACCCCTCGACGCTCGGCTACCGCGGCTACCCGAAGTCGCTGTGCAGTTCGGTGAACGAGGTCATCTGCCACGGAATCCCCGATAACACCGTGCTCGAAAACGGTGACATCGTGAACATTGACATCACCGCCTTCAAGAATGGCGTGCACGGCGATACCAACGTCACCTTCATCGTCGGCGAAGCCCGCGAAGAGGTCACCCTGTTGGTCGAGCGCACTCGCGAGGCACTGGCCCGCGGCATCAAGGCCGTCGCCCCCGGCCGGCAGGTCAATGTGATCGGCCGCACGATCGAGTCCTATGCGAAACGGTTCAACTACGGCGTGGTGCGCGACTACACCGGGCACGGCGTCGGCGAAGCCTTCCACTCCGGCCTGATCATTCCGCACTATGACGCCCCGCAGTACGACACCGTGATGGAGGTCGGCATGGTCTTCACCATTGAGCCGATGCTCACCCTCGGCACGAGCGACTGGGATATCTGGGATGACGACTGGACGGTCCTCACCCGCGACCGCAGCATCACGGCGCAGTTCGAACACACCCTCGTGGTGACCGAACGTGGCGCCGAAATTCTGACCCTGCCCTGACCGCTCTTTCGACCAGATAGGTTCACTACATGACTGCAACGACGGCAATCGGCATCGACATCGGTGGCACCGGAATCAAGGGAGCCGTCGTCGATCTGTCGACCGGTGACCTTCTCTCGGAGCGGGTGAAGCTGCCGACACCCAAGGGTGGCCGACCGCAGGACATCATTGAAACCACGCGCACGCTGCTCGGGACGGTGTCCCAGGGAGTCGGCGACCTGCCGGTCGGCATCTGTTTTCCCGCGGTTGTCAAGAACGGGCACACCATGTCGGCGGCGAACGTGTCGTCGAAGTGGATCGGCCTGGCCGCTGAGGCATTGTTCGAAAAGAGCCTGGGGCTCCCCATCCACTTCGTCAACGACGCGGATGCCGCGGGATACGCCGAAGCGCAGTTCGGGGCGGCGAAGGACGTTGTCGGCGTCGTGCTGCTGACCACGCTCGGCACCGGAATCGGTTCGGCGCTGCTCAATGACGGTGTGCTGGTTCCGAACACGGAACTCGGCCACCTGCAAATCGACGGTCACGACTATGAGACCCGGGCGGCGTACTCGGCCAAGGAACGCGAGAACCTCAGCTGGGACAAGTGGGCGTCACGCCTGCAGAAGTACTACTCAACCCTGGAACTGTTGTTCACTCCCGACCTGTTCATCGTCGGCGGCGGCGTCTCCAAACATCACGAGGACTTTCTGCCGCTGCTGCGCCTGAAAACCAGGATCATTCCGGCCGTGCACCGCAACAACGCCGGCATCCTCGGTGCGGCCGCCCTCGCCGCCAGGTTCCCCGGCTGATTCGCACCAGCTGAGGCGCACCGCTCAACGTCAGCAGGACCGACATCACTTTTGTGGTGTCGGTCCTGCTGACGTTTGGGTTAGACGAACGCTACCGTGCCATCCGTTCGTCGACGGGGTCGTCCTCGGAAACTCGCTCAGACTCCATCGCACGCTGGCGTCGCTTCATCCAATACGACAGGGCGAAGATCACGATCAGCGAAACGTAGATGGTCGCCGCGATCGGTGACGCGATGAGCGCCGTTGGATCCCCCTGTGAGATCGCTAGCGACCGACGCAGTTGGTTCTCAAAGATCGGGCCGAGAATGAGCCCGACCACCATCGGCGCGATCGGGTAGCCGTAACGCCGCATGAAGAAGCCCAGCACGCCAACGACGAGCAGAATACCCACGTCAACCGGCGTGAAATTGAGCGAGAAGGCACCCAGCCCGGCGAACACCAGAATTCCGGCATACAGGTACGGGCGCGGGATCTGCAGAATCTTGACCCAGATGCCCACCAACGGCAGGTTGAGGATCAGCAGCATCAGGTTGCCGACGTACAGGCTGGCGATGA
The DNA here is from genome assembly GCF_004404045.1 of Cryobacterium sp. Hh11. Classification (NCBI taxonomy): domain Bacteria; kingdom Bacillati; phylum Actinomycetota; class Actinomycetes; order Micrococcales; family Microbacteriaceae; genus Cryobacterium; species Cryobacterium sp. Hh11. The sequence continues at coordinate 283,652 of NZ_SOHF01000015.1, forward strand.
GTGTCCAGACCAGTGCGCCCTGGGTTTCAAAAAGCAGCGGCCCCGGTTGAATCTGATAGCGCTGGAACGCGACGAGCATCATCGCGGCCGTGGCCGTCGTCGGGATTCCGAGGGTGAGCAGCGGCACGAGCACTCCGGCCGCCGCCGCATTGTTGGCCGATTCCGGGCCGGCGACGCCCTCGATGGCGCCCTTGCCGAACTGCTTCTTATTCTTGCCCTTTGCCAGTCGACGTTCGGCCGCGTACGAGAGGAAGGTGGCGACATCCGCTCCCCCAGCGGGAATCGTACCGATCGGAAAGCCGATGAAGGTGCCGCGCAGCCACGGCTTCCAAGACCGCTTCCAGTCGTCCTTCTTCATCCAGGTCGTCCAGCCGCCGGTGACCGGAATCACCTTGACCGGACCGTGCCGCAGCCGGGACGCCACGTACATGGCCTCGCCGACGGCGAACAGGCCAACGGCGACGAGCACAACGTCGACACCGTCGGCCAGAAACGGATTACCGAAGGTGTAGCGCTGCTGACCGGTGAGGGCGTCGACGCCGATCAGCGCGATGAACAGACCGAGGGCCAGTGAGGCCAGCCCACGCAGAACGGATGCCCCGAGCAAGGCTCCTACCGTGAGAAAGGCGACAAGCATCAGAGCCACGTACTCTACCGGCCCGATTTGGATGGCGAACTCGGCCACAAACGGTGCCAGGAAGCTCAGCAGCACCGTCGCGAGGGTTCCGGCGACGAACGACCCGAGAGCCGCCGTGGCGAGAGCCGCAGCGCCCCGCCCGGCCTTGGCCATCTTGTTGCCTTCGAGGGCCGTCACGATCGACGCCGACTCCCCCGGGGTGTTGAGCAGGATCGATGTCGTTGACCCGCCATACATGCCGCCGTAGTAAATGCCGGCGAAGACGATGATGGCCGCTGTCGGTTCGAGGCTGTAGGTGATCGGCATCAGCAGGGCGATGGTCATGGCCGGGCCGATGCCCGGCAGCACGCCGATGGCGGTGCCGATGAAGACCCCGCCGAGCGCGTAGAGCAGATACATCGGCTGCATCGCGACGCTGAAGCCATTCATCAGGTTGATGAAGTTATCCATTGAAGATGGCCACCCCTTCCAGGAGGAAACCGGCCGGCAGGGACACGCCGAGGAGGCCCGCGAACACGAATTGCAGAATCAACGCCAGCACGATGCCGGTCAGGGCGTTCCGCCACCAGGGCTTGGCGCCGAGTGACCAGGCCGCGCCGAAGAACAACACGGCGGCCGCGACGGGCCAGCCAAGCGGCACGATCAGCACGATATGAACGATGACGAAGCCAACCAGTTTCACGACGGTGAGCCAGTCGGTTTTGATGCTCGGGTCGACGTCTTCGCCCTCTTCGGCGACGCCGACGTGGCCGCGCAGCAGCTGGAGAATCAGGCCGACGCCGATCAGGACGAGCAGTCCGGAGACCACAAAGGGGAACGCGCGGGGACCGATGTCACTGGCTGATGGCGGCGTGCGGATGTCGGCGCCGGCCATAAAGCCGACGACTCCCAGGCTGAGGATGACACACGCGAAAACTATTTCTCCGACGGGCCGGGCTGGAGCAGCCCAGTGCGGGCCACCCCCGCCCAGCGACTCGGCTGTGGGAACGGTCATCGGGTTACAGCAGACCGATGTCTTTCAGCGTGACCTTCACCGTCGCGATGTCTTCGGTGAGGAACGCGGCGAACTCGTCACCGATCATGAAGGCATCCGCCCAGTTGTTATCGGTGAGGGTGGTCTGCCAGGTGTCGGTCGCGTGCAGGTCTTCCATCAGCGTGGTGAGGATCTTCGCCTGTGCGGCATCGATGGATCCGGGGGCGACCACTCCGCGCCAGTTCGTCAGCACAACGTCGATTCCCTGATCGGTCAGTGTTTCGGTGTCGGGCAGCTGCGGGGCAGCATCCGAACCCGACACGGCCAGGGCCCGTAGCTTGCCGGCCTTGACCTGCTCGGCATACTCGCCGACGCCGGAGATGCCGGCGTTGACCTTGTTGCCGAGCAGCGCGGCCAGGGACTGTCCGCCGCCCGAGTAGGGGATGTAGTTGAGCTTGTCAGCGCCGATACCCTGTTCCTTGAGCATCATGCCGGCCAGAATATGGTCGGCGCCGCCGGCCGATCCGCCGGTGATCGAGACGGCCTGGCCGGTCTCGCCGATGTCGTCGAGCAGATCGCCAATGGTGTCGTACGGGGAATCCGCCGGAACGACCACGACGAGCGGTTCGTCGGTGAGGCGGGCGATCGGGGTGGTGTCTTCGATGCGGTTGGCCGCGCTGTTCGTTTCGACGGCACCGACCATGACATAGCCCATCACCATGAGGGTGTTGATGTCCTTCTCGGTCTTCATGGCGGCGAGCCCGTTGGTGCCGCCGGCGCCGCCGACGTTGACGACGGAGGCGCTCGTCACGAGGTCGTTGGCCTGCAGGTCCTTTTCGATGGCCCGACCGGTCTGGTCCCAGCCGCCGCCCGGGTCGGCTGGGACGATGATGTTGAGCTTGTCGATGCCGGCTGCAGCCTCATCGCTGCCGCCGCTGGTCGCTGCCGGGGTGCTGCACCCGGCGAGTAGCAGAACGGATGCTGCCGCCGTCACGATCAAACCGGTTCGACGCGTCATTGAGCCTTGTTTCATGCTGTCTTCCTCTATTCACTTCACTGTGATGCGTATGGCTACGCTGTGCCCCAGCGTATGGAGCCCCGTCGGCCCGAGGAAGAATTCGGTCATAGTGCGCATATTGGTCATTACGGACAGCGCCCGTCGGACTGCACGCCTGGCCAGATGGGAGAATGGGAAAATGATTCAGTCGATGTCGCTGAGAACACAGTTGTTCTTTCTGCAACTCTTTATTGTTCTCATCGTCGTCCTCGTTGCCGGGTCGGTCGCCATCCGCTTGCAGGAGCAGCAGATTCGTGATGCCTATCAAGCCCGCATGGTGGGAGTCGCGCAGTCGGTGGCCGAGCTGCCCGCGATCGTGGATGCCTTTGACGACAGTGATCCCAGCGCCACCATTCAGCCCATTGCCGAGCTGATCTCCGAGGCCGCCAATGTGACCTACGTCGTCGTCACCGACGACACCGGCGTGCGCTATTCGCATCCAAACCCGGCCATGATCGGCCGCGTAACCTCGACCGATCCGTCGATTGCGCTGTCTGGTGCGACCTATGTCGGCACGCAGACCGGCACGCTCGGGGAAACCTGGCGGGTCAAACTACCCATCTACGACGAGTCCGGAGTCATTATCGGCATGGCCTCGGTGGGAATTCTGGAGCAGACGCTGCGCGCCGACCTGTACAAGGTCCTGCCCGAACTGGTGATCTGGCTCGTCGGGGCTGCCCTGGTGGGAACAGCCGGGGCCACGATGATCTCTCGGATGGTGTGGCGCCGGATCCACCGGCTGGAGCCCGAAGAGATCGCCTCCCTGCTGGAGACCCGCGAGGCGATGCTGCACGGTATCGGCGAGGGTCTCGTCGCGGTGGATGCCGCCGGTTCCGTCGCGCTGGTCAACGACGAGGCTCGCAGGCTTCTTGGCGCGGACGATGACTCGGTGGGGCGTCCGGCGACGGACGTGGTCGGTGCGGAACTGGCCAGGATGCTGGCCGAGAGCGGAGAAAGCGATGAGACCGTGCTCGTCGGTGAACGTGTTCTGCTGGCGCGGTCCACCGATGCCGCCGTCGACGGTCGACTGGTCGGCCGGGTATTGATTCTGCGGGACCGGACCGAGCTGCACCAGCTTCTGCAAGACCTGGATGGCGCCAGGGATGTGACGCAGGCTTTGCGCGCCCAGGCCCACGAATTCGCCAACAAGATGCATGTCATTTCGGGGTTAATCGAACTGGGGCGCACCGAACAGGTGGTGGATTTCATCACTCGCGCCGGGCACGGTGGTTCCGTGCTCTCCCGTGCGCTCTCCCCCGGCATCACCGACCCCGACGTGGCGAGTCTGCTCATGGCCAAGAGCACCATCGCAGCGGAGAAGGGCATCAATCTGGTAATCGACGAAAATTCTACTTTGGCACCCGATGGGACGACGGATCCGGTCACTGTACTCGGCAATCTCATCGACAATGCGATGGAGGCGATCGGTGCCGACGGCACCATCCACGTTCGCCTCAGTGAAGACAGGACCGGTGCCACCATCGTCGTTTCCGATGACGGCCCCGGAATCGAGGAGAAGGACCGCGTGCGAATATTTGAAGCCGGCCAGTCCACCCGGGACGCCAGCCGCCCCGGAGCACGCGGTTTCGGCTTGGCGCTCGTGCAGCGCGTAGCCGTGCGCCGCACCGGATTCGTCACCTCCGAGCCGTCGCAGCACGGCGGAGCAACCTTCACCGTGCTCCTGGCCGCCGTACCATCTTCGCCCAACCCCATTGGAACCGCCTCATGACGCTCATTCGCACGGCTCCCGTTTGCACGGCTCTCATCCGCACGGTAGTCATCGACGATGACCGTGCAGTCGCGGGAATTCACACCGGTTTTCTGCTCGCTCACGGTGGGTTCGAGATCGTCGGCGTCGCCTATACCGGCACCGACGGCCTCGATCTGATCACGAGGCTGAAGCCAGACCTGGTGCTGTTGGACATCCATCTGCCCGGTATGTCCGGCATCGAGGTGCTGCGGGCCGCGCGTAATCTTCCCGGCGACCCGGTCGATATCATTGCCATCACCGCTGCCAGGGAGCTCGATACCGTGCGGGCGGCGATGGCCGGTGGGGTCATGCATTACCTGGTCAAACCGTTCACCTCGAACGTGCTGCTCGAGCGACTCGACCAGTACGTTCAACATCGGCTGGACCTGCACGAACACGCCGCCGTAACAGCATCGATGCTCGACCAGGCCCGAATAGACCGGATGCTGCAACCCGGCACGGTCGCGCCGCCAGCCAGTGCCCCTGGGCCCACCAGGTTAGCGCTGTCCAAGGGGCTGTCCGAGGTGACGCTCGACGCCGTCGTGGCCACGCTCAAGCGCGCCACCGTGAGCATCTCGGCCAGCGACGTAGCCCAAAACCTGGGTCTGGCTCGGGTGAGCGCCCGCAGATATCTTGAATTCCTGGTCGCCGCCGAACGTGCCGGCATCACCCAAAAATATGGTCACGCCGGGCGTCCGGAGAAGCTCTATCACTGGACCGCGGGGTAAATGAAGCGGAATGGGCCGGCTAGTACGCCGGGTTCTGTCCAGGTGCTTGCACACCGTCGACGGCCATCTATCTCGTGACTACGTTGCCGCAGCCCTCTAGCGGTCTACCCGAAAGCTCGGCGAGCCGCCTCAACGCTTTCTGTCTGACCTTGCTCCGGACGAGGTTTACCGAGCCGACCAGGTCACCCTGGCCTCTGGTGGTCTCTTACACCACCGTTTCACCCTTACCCCCAGCTCGCGCTGGTGGCGGTCTACTTTCTGTGGCACTGTCTCGCGGGTTACCCCGGGTGGGTGTTACCCACCATCCTGCTCTATGGAGCCCGGACGTTCCTCGGCATCCGCTTGACCCGAAGATCTCCCGAATGACGCGACCGTCTTGCCGACCCATTCCGAGTACAAAGCCTACCGGGCGGGCAGTCGACGTGCGAACCGGCGCTAGATTCCGGACTCTTCGGTGCGCACCAGCACGGCGCCACAGTCGGGGCAGAAGATGACCTCGTCCGCCGGAGCCTGACGGGCATCAGCGAGGTCGCTCCCGGTCAAGGTCATCGTGCATCCGCTGCAGGTACGCGCACGCAGCAGCGCCGCGGCGTTGCCGTGGCCGCTGATGCGCAGGCGCTCGTACAGGGCAGCGAGGTCATCGGGAATGGTAGCCGCGATCGTCGCGCGATCACGGGTCAACTCGCCGAGCTGACGGTTGAGGTCGACCAGCGACTCATCCCGAACGGCTTCCGTCGCGGCAACCCGCTCGGCGATGGCGTCGCGTTCCTGCTCCACCACAGCGACGGCCGCCTCGTGCTCTTCCTGGCGCTCAAGCACGGCAATCTCAATCTCCTCGAGATCGAACAGGCGCTTCTTGAGTGAAGCCACCTCGGAGTCCAAGGCCTGGATGTCCTTGATCGATGAGGTGTGCTGCAGGCGGTCGGTATCGCGGGCAATGCGCTTCTCAACGACCTCAACGTCGCTCTCGATGCGTCCCAATTCGGTGCGCACGTCGTCGAGCTCGCCAGACCGGCCGAGCAGCTTCATACGGCTGGCCTCAGCCTCCCGGTTGAGCGCGGCAAGCTCGGTGTGCGCCGCGAGTGATTTTGACTGGTGGCTGAGCTGAAGAACCTTGATGTCGAGGGCCTGAAGCCGCAGAAGTTCTTTCTGCTGGAGTGGTGATGCCTTCACGATGTCCTGACCTAACGCTGGAATTGAGTTGTACTGACGAAAGAAAAAAGAATTAGTGCACGACGGAAAAATCCCACGGGTCGGTGTTCAACTCACTCACCGTGACCGACACCCCCGGCAGGCTCGCCCGCAACTGCACGGCCGCCGGCTCAAGCCAGAGCCATTCGCTGGCCCAGTGTGCGACGTCGATGAGGGCGGGTCCGCCGACGCAGAGCGCCTGCTCGCGCGCCTCCTGCGCCGGGTGATGGCGCAGATCGGAGGTTATGTAGACATCCGCTGCCAGCACCTGCGGATTGCGAAGCAGGGAATCACCGGCACCGCCACAGAGAGCAACCGTCGTGATCGGGGCTGCATAGTCGCCGGCGACGCGAACCCCGGAAGCCGTGGCCGGCAACAAGGCCAGCACAGTGTGTGCCAGGTGTCCGAGCGTGGTCGGTTTCGACAGACGACCAACCCGTCCGATGCCGGTGCCCGGCACAGCGCCACTCGTGATGGGAAGTGCGTCGATCAGCCCCAACCGACTGGCGATCACGTCGGACACGCCGTCAGCGACCACGTCTGCGTTGGTGTGGGCGGCCAGCAGGGCACAGTCGGCGCGAATCAGCCGGCTGAGCAGTGCGCCCTTGTAGGTGTCCTCGGCGATGCTCGTGACACCGCGCAGCAGCAACGGATGATGCGTCAGCAACAGGTCGGCGCCGGCCGCAATGGCCTCGTCGACCGTGTCGGCGACGGTATCGACGGCCAAGTGGATGCTGCGAATCGGTCCGTTCGGATCGCCACTGACCAGCCCCGGTGTATCCCACGCTTCGGCACCGCCCGGGGGCCAGAGGGTATGGGCGACGCGGGTAACGTCGGCGAGCGAGAATGGCACCCGTTCAGCCTACCGGGCGACCGGTGCCAAGGTTTCGCGGACACGACGCAACCCGATGCGTCGGGTCCACGAAAAGGTAGGTCAGTAATCGAACTCGTCGAACTGCGCGGCAGCCGACTCCTCTCGGGTCCACGCCGCCGGAATCATGGCTCCGGTTTGGGCCTTGCGGTGCAGAAAGTCCGTGGTTTCCGGCTCTACCAGTTCTGGCGACAGACTGTCCGCGGTGACGCTGACCAGCTGACTCGCGGAACCGATCAAAAACTGAGCGCGAAGGAGAATACCGCCGTCGCCCATGACCGGTATATCAACGACGTCGACTTGTCGACGGTTACACAGTGCCTCGGCATACAGCAAGACCGCATCAGCCAGATCGCTGCCGGTAATCACTGACCCACCGGGGTGAAATATACGTTTCATGATCTCCCTCGCAAGCTCACCGTTGATGCGTGTGCTGCCAGGGTCCGGGGCTGCAAAAATTAGTATATGCCCGCCCAGCTTAAACGGCAGGTAAGTCTCGGCTAGTTCGCAACTAGCCGCGGCTTACGCTGCAACGCTAGAGGATCAGTACGCGATTGACGATGCGCTCGGCCACATCGGCCAGCGGAAGACCGTTATGACGGGAATACTCGCGAATCTTGTCGAAGGCATCGCCCATGTGCACCCCGTGGGTGTACGCCACGACGCCCTTGGCCTGTTCGATCAACACTCGACTGCTCAGCGCGTGCTGAAGTTGCTGGCGCACGATGTCGCTTTCGCGAATAGCGCGCTCCTGCAGGATGCCGATGGTCGCGACATCCGCGAGTGCCTGCACCGTGTTGGTGTCGGCCGTACTCAACCCGCCGGTGCGATCCCAGAACAGATTGAGTGAGCCGATGGTCGTTGCCCGCAGGCGCAGCGGTACGGCGTGCATCGAGGCGAAGCCCTGGGCGAGTGCCCCCTGGCGAAACTTGGGCCATTTATCGCCCGTGCTGTCGATGTCGGGAACGGCGACGGCCAGCCCGGAGGTGAAACTCTCAACGCACGGGCCACTCCCGGCTCGCAGCTGCAAAATTTCGACCAGGCGGCTGCGTTCGTTGGTCGACGCCACGACTTCCAGCTCGCCGTCACCGGCTGACAGGATGATGCCCGCCGCCGAAGCCTCCAGCAGGGCGGCGCATTTCTCAACCAGGGTGTGCAAGAGGTCGACGACATCGTAGTCGGCGACGAGTGTGTCGGCCAGGGTAACGAAGGTCTCAAGGAGTTGACCTTCCCGGGTTTTTGTCACCATATTTCCATTCTAAGACTCGGGAATCGACGAGAAATCCAATCGTCGTGTCACTACATCTGCGGCGACTTCCCGAACAGTTCGTCCATGAGCAAAAGCATGTCCATGAATTATCAGAAGCGCGTCGGTCGCGGAAAGATTGAGCTGGGCCAGAACCATTCCGGTCGCTTGATGCACGACACGCCTCGAATATCCTTCATTATCTTCCAGATTTGTTTTTAAGGTTTGCGCGGTGATGGATCGACGCAAGACCTGGAGCGCGGCGACCTGTGCGAGCACTTCCGCGTCCAGAATCTGCGCGGGTGTGAGGCCGCCGGAGAGGGTCGAAAACAGCGAGACAGCTCCGATATCGACCGACCCCATGATTAGTGGAAAGGCGTAGACGGCGTGCACTTCGGTGTTCCGTGCGGCTTTCATCAGCGCCGGCCAGGTCGCGCCCGACGACGTCGCAAAGTTGTCGACGAGTACGGGCCGTCTGGTGGCCAGCGCCGCCCAGGCAGGCCCCTCACCCAGGTCGAATTGCAGCTCGTCGAAGTGGGCCGCCATGGCATTGCTCGCGCTCACGGTCTCGGACCCAAACGGGGCCCCGAGCGTGCACACCGCTGCGGCATTGACCGGCAGCACCTGCATGAAAGGGGCACAGATACTGGTGCGGTTCTCGTGAGCGAGCGACAGCTGTTCGACCGCGGCCCCGAATGCCAGCCGATCAGACACAACAGACCAGCCCTACCCAGAAGCCCTGCATCGTGCGTGTCATTCGACCTCACGATCACAAGTTCTGGAAGAATTCTCTGTGGGCCCTACGGGGCTCGAACCGATAATATCCACGGTGTAAAAGGTCCGGTCGCAACCAAATTCAAGGAAAATCCGCAAGAACACTGACTTTCGAGAGACTGCGCATTTGCGGTAACTTGCTCGAAAATCCGGGATTGTGGCGAATCCTACTGCTGGAACACCAACGCTTCGCCGACTCAAAACACCCAGCAGATTTGTTCTGCCTGTACGCAACACTAGCCGAGCATTACGAGCTCGGCGGCACCCAACACCGGCGGTGCCGTTGGTCGTGACCCGGGGCTCCCGCGGACCGAGGGCATCAGGCCCTCATGAGGCCACGGAATGCACGAGTCCAGAGGACCTTCCCCCACTGGTTCTGGTCGCGATCTCGGCCATCCTGCTGTCCGGTAACCCACGCTTGCGATGAACAAGCGTCCGGCAGGAATTCGGATCGAAATCCACCGCGAGGGGTAGGCCATGGCGACGCATGCGCACCGTATCGCCATGGCGGCCACACCCTGGTCGATTTGTACTTCCTTGCCAAAGTGTGTAGGGGCGGACTACGGTTCGAACGTTCGATTCAAAATTCCGCACCGAAGGAGTGTCATGGTCAAATCACCTGCCATTCGCGCTGGACTGACGCTGGTGTCCGTCGCAGCGTTGATCCTCGCCACAACATCCGTCGCATCGGCCCGACCCGGGGACGACGGCTCGATATCGACCGCCGACGGCGCTCGCGACGCCCACCAGCACGGCGGAACGGTCGGTCATCTGCCGGCAACACAGTCCAATGTCACCGTAGTCTCCAAACTGAAGATGAAGAACGCGGTGCCTGAAAAGATCGCCGACGTGGGCGTCTTCAAGGATTATGCCTACCTTGCTGCGTGGGGCGTCGTATCGTGCACTTACAACGGGGTGCACGTCGTGGATATCAAGGACCCCGCGAAGCCGAAGGAGGTCGCGTTTATCCAGTCCAAGGAGGGCAGCTACCCGGGCGAGGGTGTCCAGGCCCTGCAACTCGATACGCCAGCCTTTACCGGCGACGTGCTCGTCACCAACAACGAGAAGTGCAAGGACAAAGCAGGTTTCGGCGGCATGAATCTCTATGACGTGACGAATCCCGAGCACCCCACACCACTCGCCGTGGGCGTTGGCGATTCAACAGCCGATGGTCAGGGCAAGAAGACCGCCAACCAGACCCACAGCGTCTTCGCCTGGGATGCCGGCGACAAGGCGTACGCGGTCATCGTTGACAATGACGAGGGCACCGATGTCGACATTATGGACATCACCAACCCGAAGAAGCCGTTCCTGACCGCGGAATACGATCTGGACAAGACCTTTCCGCAGATCCTCCAGAACGCACCGGCGAACCTGACCGACGTGTTTCTGCATGACCTCGTCGTCAAGCAGATCGACGGAAAACAGGTGATGCTGTTGTCCTACTGGGACGCCGGATACGTCACGGTCGACATGACCGACGTGCACACCCCGAGCTATATCGGCGATACAGACTTCACCAACCCCGACCCGCAGCTTCAGGAGTCGGCAGGCCTGATCGAGAAGCCCGAAGGCAACGGCCACCAGGGCGAGTTCACCCTCGACAACAGGTTCATAATCGGTGCCGACGAGGACTTCGCGCCCAACGGCGCGGAGGGCACCACGGATGATTCCGCGACGCCGTTTCAGATCTCGCAGGGCAGCGACACCCCGCAGCTGCAAGGCGGCGAGTCGCTGACCGGTGATGCCGTCTACGCGGGACAGGCATGTTCCGGTGATCCGATTGTGCTACCCGCACCGGTCACCGCAAGCGGCAGCCGGATCGCGATCGTCACCCGCGGCCTGTGCGCGTTCACCGAGAAGGTGGCGAACGTTGAAGCGGCCGGCGGCTATGACGGAATCGTCATTATCAACCGCGAGGGTACCGACGGATGCGGCGCGTTCGGGATGAGCGTTGCCGGCACCATCCCGACCTCTTCGGTCGACCGTCAAACCGGATTCGGTTTCTTCGACCTCGAGGCCTCGTACGATAACGCGGCCTGCCTCGCCGGTGCTGCCAGCGTGATTCCCGGCCTGAGTCTGGGCGCCGTCGGAGACCTCGTTTCCGTGCGCGCGTTCTTCGACGGTTGGGGTTATGTGCACCTCTTCGACAACTCGACGGGAAAGATGTCCGAGCTGGACACCTATGCAATTCCCGAAGCCATGGACCCGGCCTACGCTGCGGGCTTCGGCGACCTCTCGGTTCACGAGGTGGCCACGTCCAAGCAGCGGGCCGACCTGGCGTACTTCTCGTATTACGCGGGAGGTTTTCGAGTGACCACAATCATCGACGACAAACTCGTCGAGACGGGTCGCTTCATTGACGAGGGCGGCAACAACTTCTGGGGTGTGGACGTGTTCGAGAACAACGGCGTCGAATACGTTGCCGCCAGCGACCGTGATTTCGGGCTGTACATCTTCCGATACACGGGAAACTGAGCCGACAGCCTGATCTGAATTACCCACACGAAATCGCTCCTGAGAAACCCTCAGGAGCGATTTCGTTTGTCCCGGTGCGCCGCGGGAGGCGCCGGGCCATCTCGACCCGCCGGTTCAGCGGGGCAGCACCCGGGCACCGTCGATGTGACGGGGAATCGTGTCGTGGTGCTGAGCCTATGACGCCCGAACCCCCGTCGAGAAGCCGTTGAAGACCAGACGACCCACGGTTGGTGCGAGCGTATCGCTGATCTGACACCGAGATCGGGCTCGTTGCTGCTGTGGTTCTCGGTGGCGGTCAGCGAGGCTCCGCCGTCCCACAAAACGCGGATCATCGCCAATGGCCACAATCTGAATGCCAAGTCGGACTACAACAAGCTGAGCGTCGCAAAGACTGCGTATTACGCAGATATTTCCTCTGATCAGGCATTTATACTGTGGGCCCTACCGGGCTCGAACCGATGACATCCACGGTGTAAACGTGGCGCTCTACCAACTGAGCTAAAGGCCCCGACGACGACTCAAGGTCATCGGGTCTGTTCAGTATAGGTCAGAGGGCGGGTACGAGCTGTCCAAGGGCTGCCCGGTAGGCGTCGATCGGACGAGCTTCGCCCGGTGCTGTGATGAAACTGGCCCGAATGATGCCGCTCGGATCGATCAAAAACGTAGCCCGGTTAGCGAAGCCCTTGTCCTCGAGAAAGACGCCGTATTCTTTCGCAACGGCGCCGTGCGGCCAGAAATCGGCCACGAGGTCGAAGGTGTATTTTTCCTGCTCACCGAAGGCCCGCAGTGCGTGACGGGAATCGACCGAAATTCCGATGAGCTCGACTCCGCCGTCTTCAAACAGGGCCAGGTTGTCACGCAGTTCACACAGTTCGTCACTGCAGATGCCGGAGAACGCGAGCGGGAAGAATACCAGAGCGACGGATTTGATCCCCCGATACTGGCTCAACTGAACCGTTTCACCAAACTGATTGATGAGCTTGAAATCGGGGGCCTGGGTGTCATTTTCGAGAGCGATGAGAGCTTCTTTCCTCGGTGCCGGGCGCATGGATTGGCCGGTGACACACTCTAGCTCTGCAATCTGTCCGGTGTCACAGCGGACACGCTTTTGGGTTCAGTCACGCCCGCGCACGGACAAGTTGCGAAATCTGTAGGCTTACGTGGTGCCGCCGGTTGCAATCCAACCTGCTCTGTTACGGCACCTGCCACCGTTGTGTTCAAGCCGCGGGGCATCATCGCTGCATATACCCCAGGCTGCATCAACCACAGAGGAGAGGTCGACTATGACGGTCAACGACCAGGACCCGTATTCGACGAACAACGCCGACTCAGATCCGGAGGAGACTGCTGAGTGGTCGCAATCCCTCGATTCGCTCGTTGCCGAACACGGCCACGAACGCGGGCGCGAGATCATGCTGAGCCTGTTGAAGCGCTCGAAGGAGCTGCACCTCGGCGTGCCGATGGTTCCGACGACGGACTACATCAACACCATTGCTACGGAGAACGAACCCGATTTTCCCGGCGACGAAGACATCGAGCGCCGCTACCGTGCCTGGATCCGCTGGAACGCTGCCGTCCTGGTGCACCGGGCCCAGCGCCCCGGCATCGCCGTCGGCGGGCACATCGCGACGTACGCGTCATCCGCTGCCCTCTACGAGGTCGGTTTCAACCACTTCTTCCGCGGCCAGGACCACCCGGGCGGCGGCGACCAGATCTTCATACAGGGCCACGCCTCTCCCGGCACTTACGCGCGTGCCTTCCTCGAGGGCCGCCTGACCGAGAACCAACTCGACGGTTTCCGCCAGGAAAAGTCGCATGCCCCCGACGGCATATCTTCGTACCCTCACCCACGTCTGATGCCGGAATTCTGGCAGTTCCCCACCGTGTCGATGGGCCTCGGCCCGATCAACGCGATCTACCAGGCGCAGCTGAACCGCTACCTGACCAACCGCGGCATCAAGGATGCGAGCGACCAGCAGGTCTGGGCGTTCCTCGGCGACGGCGAAATGGACGAGGTCGAAAGCCGCGGCCAACTGCAGGTCGCCGCCAACGAGGGCCTCGACAACCTCAATTTCGTGATCAACTGCAACCTGCAGCGACTCGATGGCCCGGTGCGCGGTAACGGCAAGATCATCCAGGAGCTGGAAAGCTTCTTCCGCGGTGCCGGCTGGAACGTCATCAAGGTCGTTTGGGGTCGCGAGTGGGACAACCTGCTCAAGAACGACGTCGACGGCGCCCTGATCAACCTGATGAACGTCACGCCCGACGGCGACTACCAGACCTACAAGGCCGAGAGCGGCGCCTACGTGCGTGAGAACTTCTTCGGTCGCGATCCGCGTGCGCTCAAGCTCGTCGCACACTTGAGCGACGACGAGGTCTGGAACCTCAAGCGCGGCGGCCACGATTACCGCAAGGTGTACGCCGCGTTCAAGGCAGCGTCCGAGCACCAGGGCCAGCCCACCGTCATCCTGGCGAAGACGATTAAGGGCTACGGCCTCGGTCCGAGCTTCGAGGGCCGCAACGCGACCCACCAGATGAAGAAGATGACCCTCGACAACCTCAAGTCGTTCCGAGACAGCATGCACGTGCCGATCACGGATGCCCAGCTCGAGGAAAACCCGTACCTTCCGCCGTACTACACCCCCGGCGACCAGGATGAGGCGATCCAGTACATGCACGAGCGTCGTCGTGCGCTCGGTGGTTACCTGCCCGAACGTCGCACCAAGCACGCCAAGCTGAACCTTCCCGGCGACGACACCTACAAGGTCGCCAAGAAGGGTTCAGGCACCCAGGAGATCGCTACGACGATGTCGTTCGTGCGGCTCCTCAAGGAGCTCGTGCGGGCCAAGGACTTTGGCAATCGCATCGTGCCGATCATCCCCGACGAAGCACGTACCTTTGGTATCGACGCGTTCTTCCCGACCGCCAAGATCTACAACCCCAACGGCCAGCACTACACGTCCGTTGACCACGCCCAGCTGCTGTCTTACAAGGAGAGCCCGCAGGGCCAGATCCTGCACGTGGGCATCAACGAGGCCGGCGCCGCCGCAGCATTCACCAACGTCGGCACGTCGTATTCCACCCAGGGTGAACCGCTCATTCCGGTGTACGTCTTCTACTCCATGTTCGGATTCCAGCGCACGGGCGACGCCCTGTGGGCAGCCGGCGACATGATGACCCGCGGGTTCATCATTGGCGCTACGGCCGGGCGCACGACGTTGACCGGAGAAGGCCTGCAGCACGCCGACGGCCACTCTCCCCTTCTCGCGTCGACCAACCCGGCCGTCGTCTCGTATGACCCCGCCTACGGGTACGAGATCGGCCACATCGTGCGCGCCGGCCTCGAGCGCATGTATGGTGGCGCCCACACCGACCCGAACGTCATGTACTACATCACCGTCTACAACGAGCCGGCCGTGCAGCCGGTCGAGCCCGACAATGTCGACGTTGACGGCATTCTGCGCGGTATCCACCGGGTGAGCGCGTCGACGGTCAGCGGACCGAAGGCCCAGTTGCTGGCCTCGGGTGTTGCCGTTCCGTGGGCGCTGGAAGCTGCGAAGCTTCTCGCCGACGACTGGGGCGTTTCGGCCGATGTCTGGTCGGTCACGTCGTGGACGGAGCTGCGTCGCGATGGCCTGGCCGCCGAGGAGTACAACTTTCTCAATCCCGACGACGAGCCTCGCATTCCGTATGTCACCTCGAAGCTCGAGGGAGCTGCCGGCCCGTTCGTGGCCGTGTCGGACTTCATGCACGCCGTTCCCGACCAGATTCGCCAGTTCGTGCCGAGCGACTTCGCCACCCTCGGCGCCGACAGCTTCGGCTTCTCGGACACCCGCCCGGCAGCGCGTCGATTCTTCAAGATCGACGGCCCGTCGATGGTGGTGCGCACTCTCGAGCTGCTCGCCCGCCGCGGCGAGGTCGACCGAAGCCTGGCCGGCCAGGCCATCGCCAAGTATCGCCTGCACGACGTGAGCGCGGGCACCACCGGCTCTGCCGGGGGCGAGAGCTAAAAGCAGTGGCACCGGCGCCCAAGACGAAAGAGCAGACTCTCAACTGGTTGCGCACCATCTCCGGTGAGTTGTCCACGCAGACGCTGAAACGACTCGAAGACACGCTGTCCTGGTACGGCGATATGCCACCAGGGCGGCGGTCCGCTGTCGGCCTGGTCGCCCAGGCCGGAATTACGAGCTTCATTTCGTGGTTCGACGACCCGCGGTCAACACCGTGGATCGCCGCAGACGTCTTCGGCGCCGCTCCGCGCGAGCTGCTGCGCTCGGTGAGCCTGCAGCAAACGCTGCAGCTCATTCGAGTGACCGTCGAGGTCGTCGAGGAACGCGTCAAGGACGGTGGAGAGTCTCTCCGGGAAGCGATCCTGCTCTACTCACGCGAGATTGCCTTCGGGGCAGCGGATGTCTACGCGCGCGCCGCCGAGGCGCGCGGGCTCTGGGACGCCCGCCTCGAAGCCCTCGTCGTCGATTCCATTCTCAGCGGGGAATACGACGATGAGCTGCCCAGTCGCATCGCGGCCCTCGGCTGGCACGGCCACGGCGAGGTCTGTGTGCTCGTCGGCACCACATCGCAGATGCTTGACGTCGACCAGTTGCGCCGCGCCGCGCGCCATATGGCGGCCGACGTGCTCATCGGTGTGCAGGGCAATCGGCTGGTGCTCGTGATCGGGCGTGCCCGCCCGGCGCCGGTCGACAGTGAGGACGTCGGCACAGCGGCAGCGCTGACCTTCATGGAGATCGCCATGGCGCTCGAGCCCATCTTCGGGCCGGGACATTTGGTGCTCGGGCACGAGGTGCCCAACCTGGTCGACGCGTCCAAGAGTGCCAAAGCGGCGCTGGCCGGTTTTGCCGTTGCTCGGTCGTGGCGGAATGCGCCGCGCCCGGTGCAAGCCGACGACCTGCTGCCCGAGCGCGCCCTGGCTGGCGATCCGCTCGCCCGAGCCACGCTCATCCACCGGATTTACCGGCCGTTGCAGGCGCATTCCACCGAGTTGCTCACGACGCTGTGGTGCTACCTCGACAATGGGCGCTCACTCGAGGCGACCGCCCGGGAACTTTTCGTGCACCCCAACACCGTGCGCTACCGCCTCAAGCGGGTCTCCGAAGTCATCGGCTACGACGCCACCGGAGCCCGCGAGGCGCTCATTCTGCAGTCCGCCCTGATTATCGGTTCGATCAGCGACCACGACGGTTCCACCCGCCGCCGCTGACCGCCACCCGCGTTCACCGGCCAAATGTGCTGCTGCAAACAAAGGTTTCATGAATACTTAGTGTGATCTGCACACTCATTCGCGCTGCCAGATTGGAAGACTAATTAAGTGATCGTTGTCGTCTGCCCGGGTCAGGGCTCCCAAACCCCCGGATTCCTCGAACCCTGGCTGGCTATGCCGGCCTTCAGCGCCGGTCTCCGCCAAATTTCCGAAGACGCTGGACTCGACCTCGTCGCCCACGGCACCATCAGTGACGCCGACACGATCCGCGACACTGCGATCGCCCAGCCGCTGATCGTCGCCGCCGGCATCCTTACCCTCGAGGCCCTGCTCACGGATGGACGCCGCGACCGCATTGCCGGTATCGCCGGACACTCGGTCGGCGAACTCACCGCGGCTGCCGGCGCCGGCATCCTCAGCAACGCCGAGGCGGTGCGCTTTGTGCGGGAACGCGGCCTGGCCATGCAGGCGGCTTCCGCGCTGGTACCCACGGGCATGAGCGCCGTCATCGGGGCCGACGAAACCGAGCTGCTGGCCCGGGTCGCCGAGCTCGGTCTGGAACCGGCCAACTTCAACGGCAGCGGCCAAATTGTCGTCGCCGGTGCCCTCGACGCCCTCGCCGCCCTCGCCGAGACTCCCCCGCACCGGGCCAGGGTCATCCCGCTTCAGGTCGCCGGTGCATTCCACACTCGCTATATGCAACCGGCCGTCGAGCGGATGACCGTAGTCGCCGACTCGCTCAGCCCCGCCAATCCGACCCTCCCGATCTGGACCAACCGCGACGGCGACCGGGTGAGTGAGGGCATCCGTTTTGTGAAGCTACTCGTCGGTCAAGTGTCCTCGCCGGTACGGTGGGACAAGTGCATGGAGACTTTCGCTGCGGCGGGAGTCACCGGAATCATCGAGCTCGCACCCGCCGGCGCCCTCGTCGGTCTCGCCAAACGCGGCCTGAAAGGTGTCCCGAGTGTCGCCATCAAGACCCCGGACGACCTGCCCGCCGCCTGGGCCATGATCGACCAGCAGTCCTGAATGTTATGAGAGAGACAATGCCAAAGCCCACACTCCAGCAGTCCCACGGACCGCAGTTCACCCGCATTCTGTCCGTCGGCGCCGCTCGCGGCGAACACCTCGTGCCCAACGACGACCTGGTCGAAGCGATCGATTCGTCTGACGAGTGGATTCAGCAGCGCACCGGCATCATCACGCGTGCTCGGGCCGGCCAGGACATCGATGCCGTCGATCTGGCAACGGATGCCGCCCGCGAGGCCATCGAGAGAAGCGGCATCGACCCAGCCCTCATCGACGCCGTGATCGTCGCGACCATCAGCAACAGCCGCCAGACCCCGTCGATCGCTGCCGTCGTCGCCGATCGGGTCGGCACCAACCCGGCCGCCGCTTACGACATCAACGCGGCCTGCGCCGGTTATGCCTACGCCGTCGCCCAGGCCGACGCGCTGATTCGCACCGGGGCCGCGCACTATGCACTCGTCATCGGCGCCGAGAAGCTCTCCGAACTCGTCGACCCGACCGACCGCAGCATTTCGTTCCTGCTCGGCGACGGTGCCGGCGCTATCGTGATCGGCCCGAGCGACTACCCGGGTATCTCCACCACGGTGTGGGGCTCCGACGGATCCAAAGCAGACGCGATTCACATGAATCACACCCTTCAGGAGTACCGTCGCGGCGAGGCCGACTGGCCAACCCTGCGTCAGCAAGGGCAAACCGTCTTTCGTTGGGCCGTCTGGGACATGGCCAAGGTGGCCAAGAAAGCCCTCGAAGTCGCCGGAATCGAGAGCGCCGACCTTGCCGCGTTCATTCCCCACCAGGCCAACATGCGCATCATCGACGAGTTCGCCAAGCAGCTCAAGCTGCCGGAGTCCGTGGTCATCGCGCGTGATGTCGCTAACACGGGCAACACGTCATCCGCTTCGATTCCGCTCGCCACGCACCGTCTGCTCGAGGAACACCCCGAGCTCAGCGGCGGCCTCGCTCTGCAGATCGGCTTTGGTGCCGGACTCGTGTTCGGTGCGCAAGTCGTTGTGCTGCCCTAACCAACCCACCCCCTAAACTAGGTCTCGGTCAACCGAGACACCCCTCAAGGAGAAAAACATGGCACTGTCCACCGAAGAAGTTCTGACCGGCCTGGCCGAGCTCATCAACGACGAGACCGGAATTGCAACCGACACGGTTGAGCTCGGCAAGTCGTTCACCGATGACCTCGACATCGACTCCATCTCGATGATGACCATTGTCGTCAACGCAGAAGAGAAGTTCGACGTGAAGATCCCCGATGAAGAGGTCAAGAACCTCAAGACCGTCGGCGACGCCGTCGAGTTCATCGTGAAGGCACAGGACTAGGCCCGATCCTGAACCAGGTCGGCCGGAAATCGGCCGACCTGTTCATTGGGCTGGTGGCAGATCGCGCCGGCCCACACGTTTGTCGTTCCATGGAGAGTTGACTTATGACCAAGAAAATCGTTATTACCGGAATCGGTGCCACTACGCCGCTGGGCGGCACGGCGGTCGACACCTGGACGGCCCTTCTGGCCGGCGAATCGGGCGCTACCACCCTCGAACAGGCCTGGGTCGCCGAAACGGCGATCCCCGTAACTTTTGCCGCACAGGCCCGCGTGAAGCCCCTGGACGTGCTGCAGCGCTTTGAGGTAAAACGTCTTGACCCGTCCAGCCAGTTCGCACTGATCGCCGGGCGCGAAGCCTGGGCGGATGCCGGCGCCCCCGAGGTGGAGCCGGAACGCCTGGCCGTGGACTGGGCCACCGGAATCGGTGGAGTCTGGACCCTGCTCGACGCCTGGGACACCCTGCGCGAACGCGGCCCCCGTCGCGTGCTGCCGATGACCGTGCCGATGCTCATGCCGAACGGCCCGGGAGCGGCCATCGGCATGGACCTGCACGCCCGTGCCGGCATCACCACCGTGGTCTCCGCCTGTGCCTCCAGTACCGAGGCTTTGGTCAACGCCTACAACCGTCTGCAGGCTGGATTGGCCGACATCGTCATCGCCGGTGGCTCTGAGGCCGCGATCCACCCGCTGCCCATCGCATCCTTCGCGGCGATGCACGCCCTGTCGACGCGCAATGACGACCCGGCAACCGCGAGCCGCCCCTACGACGTCACCCGCGACGGATTCGTGCTCGGTGAGGGCGCTGCCGCACTCGTCATCGAAACCGAAGAGCACGCCAAGGCACGTGGCGCACACATCTACGCCGAACTGGTCGGAGGTGTCGTCAACAGCGATGCCTACCACGTGACCGCGCCGGACCCCGAGGGAACTGCAGCCGCCCGCGCGATGGTGTCGACCGTTCAAAACGCCGGCGCCTCGCTCGCCGACGTATCGCACATCAACGCCCACGCCACCAGCACCCCGGTCGGCGACATTGCCGAATACAACGCCCTCAAGCGGGTCTTCGGAGATCTGCTCGACGGCATCCCGGTGTCGGCCACCAAGGCGTCGACCGGCCACCTGCTCGGTGGTGCCGGCGCCCTCGAGGCGTTCTTCACGGTCAAGGCCCTCGCTGAGCGCACCGCGCCGCCGACGATCAACCTCACGTCGCAGGACCCGGAAATCCCGCTCGACGTCGTGACGACGCCGCGCGCACTGCCGGCCGGAGACCTGCTCGCCCTGAGCAACTCCTTCGGCTTCGGCGGTCACAACGCCGTCGTCGCGTTCCGCTCGGTCTAGTTTTGCGCGAATAGAGAATGACCCCGTCCAGCTGGACGGGGTCATTTCTGTCGGGCGGTTCAGGAGACTTCGTGATCTTGCCGCCGGGTAAAGTCACCGGTCGACAGGCCGCGCCACTACCGGCGAACCGCACGTTGCGCGGCCTGGCGGTTCAACCCACCTGGTGCAGCCAGACCACCGCGTTCAGGTCGCTCGCCTGCCGGAATGGTTCCAACTCGTCGTCCCAGGATTGCCCGAGGGCGAGCCGCAACTCGCGGTGCAGGTCGATCGCATTGGCGCCGGCGTTGTCCATAGCAGAGCGGATGCGGTCCTCCGGCACGACAACGTTGCCCACGCTGTCCGTCTGGGCATGAAAAATGCCCAGACCCGGTGTGTGCAGCCAACGGCCGCCATCCGTTCCCCGCCCGGCATCTTCGGTCACTTCGAAGCGCAGGTGGTCCCAGCCTCTCAGGCTAGAAGCGAGAACAGCGCCGGTACCCGGGGCGCCCTGCCAGTAATATTCAGCCCGCTGGGAACCGAGCAGCGCGGGCTGCTCAGACCAGTCGAAGTTCACCGCCTCGCCGAGCGCACGCCCAGCGGCCCACTCGACGTGCGGACACAAGGCGCGCGGAGAAGAGTGCACGAAAAGCACCCCCCGCGCGATCGGCGCCCGACGGTTCTGTATTGCGTCCATCGCGTTTCTCCGTTCTGTAGGTGCGTCTTCCCCAACGACCTCGGAACGACCGGACTCCCAACCTGAGGCTGTGAGCACGATGGTGGATGTGAAATTGTGCGGCAGTCGCGTTCACCCCAATGGAGATCCCGTGCAGTCGATAGCGTCATTATGCCCCAGGGAGCTGTGGATTGACAAGCGGGCGCGGGCATCACGATCTGATGATCGCGAGTGGCAGATCCGCCTCCGGCCGCAAGGGCGCCTAAGCCGCAGGACTCACCTCCCGGCTAGCTCCCACTAAGAATTCCTCGCAGGAAACCAGGTGGACCCCACGTGCACACAGCCCGCGGGGCCCGCCCTTTTGCGTGCCTCCCCCGTAGATCGGTTGCGTTGATCGACGTAGCCTCGTATGCCGGGCTTGGACCCAGCCTGTTGAGATTTCGACCGACGGGATGGGCGCGTCCCGTGGGCCTGGTCACGTCGGCGCGCTGGTGGTCTCGCCCTATTTGGCCTGGGCGTAGTTGTCGACGGTCGCAACCGTGAGCATGAAATCGACCGGAAAGTCGCCGAAGAGAAGCCGACCGGCGGTTTCGGCAGCCGTGACGATGATCTTCGCCACGACCTCCGCCTGGGCTGCCAACGTGTGCACGATGACCTCGTCGTGCAGAAAGAACACCAGGTGCGGCGCGTAATCGAAGGGCGCGCGTGCCCGCCCTGGTGCCGCGGGACGCTCGGCCGACGCAGCCAGGCCGGGCCCAGCATCCGCTCGTCGGAGTGCGCTGGTCGCACCGGCGGCCGGGAGGGCGGCGAGTTCTCGGCGAATCTCGGCCATCCAGCACAGCGCCCATTCCGCGGCGCTGCCCTGAACGATGAAGTTTCGGGTGAAGCGGCCCCAGTCCCTCGCTTGGCTGCGGGCCCGGCGCTCATCGGTCGCTGTGGCCGCCGGATCGTACGCCTGAGCTTGCACCTCATGCCAACCCTGCCCGGGTACCGGCGACGACCGCCCCAGCCGGGTGGTGACGACTTCGCCTCGCTCGCCGGCCCGGGCCGC
Organism: Cryobacterium sp. Hh11; assembly: GCF_004404045.1. NCBI lineage: Bacteria > Bacillati > Actinomycetota > Actinomycetes > Micrococcales > Microbacteriaceae > Cryobacterium > Cryobacterium sp. Hh11. The sequence goes on from NZ_SOHF01000015.1 coordinate 305,976, forward strand.
CAACTCCGTCAGGGCGATCGCCCGAGGGTAGGCACGCGCCAGGCGCGGCAACAGCCGACCGCTCTCCCCCGTCGTGGCGCCATACATGGCTCCGAGCATGGCGACCTTGGCATGATCGCGGGTCTCCACGACGCCGCTCGCAACGATTCCGGTATAGAGGTCGGTTCCACGCCCGGCCGCAGCCATTCGCTCGTCCTGGGCCAACGCGGCGAGAATGCGCGGCTCCAACTGGGCGGCATCGGCGACGACGAGTTTCCAGCCGTCATCGGCGACCACCGCGCCGCGAATCTGCTTGGGCAGCTGCAACGCTCCCCCGCCGCGCGTCGCCCAGCGGCCGGTCACCACGCCTCCCGGCACGTAGTCGGGGTGGAATCGACCGTTGACGACCCAGGACTCCATCCAGGTCCAGCCGTTGGCGCTGAGCAACCGGGAAAGCTTCTTGTACTGCAACAGGGGCTCAATCACCGGATGCTCGAGCTTCTTCAACTCCCAGCCCCTGGTCGAGGTCACGGCCAGTCCCGCGCGTTGCAGGGCCTTGAACAGTTCCTGCGGCGAGTCCGGGTTGAGGGCATCATCATCCAGTTCCAGCCGGATCCGCTGGGCGAGCAGCTCAAGACGGTCCGGTCGCACACCCGGCAGGGCGCGGGGTCCCAGCTCCCGCGTCAGCAGATGATTGTGCACGTCGGTGCGCCACGGAAGCCCAGCGAAGCGCATTTCGGCGGCCACGAGCGCGCCCGCCGATTCCGCAGCGAGCAGCAGGCGCAACCGGCCCGGTTCGGCAGCGGATGCCACGGCGTCGAGTTGCCGGCGGAACTCACGCCCGGACGTCGATTCGGGGGCGCGAGAATCGAGGCCAGGTTCGGTGCCACCAGAGTCGCCGGTGCCGTCAGCGGCGTGGTCGGCGAGATCGTCACCACCATGGTCATCGTCGACATCAAACTCGAACAGGGTCGCCCGGAGCTCGATCTGGTCGGTTGTCACCGCGCTCGCTGCGTCCCAGCGATCCGGCGCGGCGAGGGCCAGTTCGCTCAACTGGGTCAGGGCGGAATTCTTGAGGATCACGTGGCACAGGCGCAGATCGTGGCAGCGCTCCACCCGGATTCCGGCACTGAGCAGCAGCGGATAGGTGTGGCCGGTGTCGTCCCAGACCCAGCGCGGGCGGCCTTCAATGGCCGAGGATTCCCTGGCGGCCACAAACGTTCGAAATTCGTCCAGACTCAGCCGGCGCGGCGGTTGCAGCGAAGCTCCGGCCTCATCGCGGGGTTCGACGACCAGGTCGCCACCGCCCGCCTGCCGCACCAGTACATACACCCTCCTATTCTGCCCGATTCAGCGTGGCTGACCTGTTCACGGCGCCGGGCAGAACGGCACCGTACCCATCGGCTTCGTGGTGCCGATGGGTGCGGGGGTTGTGCGTGCCGTCTAGCCGGCGATCTTGTCGCCGCTGGGTGACACCACCCACCAGACGTCGCCGACAGCCTGACCGGTGGTGTCACCGGCCGCCGCATCGCCAGCCCAGTAGTAAAGCGGGAGACCGTTCAGGGTGACCTGCTTGGTGCCATCCGTTCGGGTGATCACGCCAACGGTACCGGTGACTCCGTCGACCGTCGGGGTGTCCGATTCCGCGACGACCGGCGGCCACTTAACGAGACAGTCACCCTCGCAGGTACTCTCACCGGAGTCGGCAACGTCCTTGTCGAACACGTACAGGGTCATTCCGGCGCTGTCGACGACGATCGTGCCGAGGTCGCTGTCGGCCGTCGCGAGTGTCGCGTCGGCGGCCGGTTCGGCTACTTCGCTTGACGAGCTCGACTCGTCTGCCGGCGGCGTCGCGCCCTGCGAGCATCCGGTCAGTGCGAGGACGCTGATCGCCAGCGCCCCGACGACAGGCCCGACCTTGAGCCATATTTTGCTGTTCATGATTGCTTCCTTTTCTCGGTGCACTGCTTTGAAATGGTGCGTGATTGAGCGGTGCGTGATCACGTGGTGCGTAACGAGGGGCTACGTGAATTAGAACGAGATGCCATGCCGATTGGTTCAGCTCGGCAGAGCATATCCACTGAATCGATATCAAGCTGCAATCTTGAACTCTGCGCCGACATAGGAACGCGGGTGTGCCGATAACCTGACGGCCCTTTCCCGAAGTGCCACAAGTTGGTCCTGTTCGTCAGCGGTCAGATTGGTCACGGCAGAGAGATCGGCCAGAAGTCGACCTCGTCGAGATGTGCGTCCGGCAGAAGCATTCGCTTAATGTGACAGCGGCGCTTTCAGCCACCGCAGGAACGTGCCGCGAATCGTTTCTGATGTTTCCACCAGAATAAACAGGGACAAGTTTTACCAAATGTCGAGCATGAAAGCGGCGCGAGGTGAGTCGGGCCGTGCCGGTCGGCTGCTATATCGCTGCGCGGCGCGCGGCCTCCAGATCGTCGCCCGCCTTTGCGGCTTTTGCTGGGCAGCTTTTTTCTTTGCTGCAGGTGATGCTCATGGTCTTCCTTTTGCCAGCAGATCCATGCCCCCAATTTAGGCGGGTGTAAGCGGATGTAGGCGCTGCATCCGGGCTGGTCAACTTCTTCGATCAAATACGACGCCGGGCCTCGGCGTTCTCTTTGCCTGGCGCGCCGACCGGAGCAGATCGCCGATGCGTCAAAGAGAGGATTCTGATCGCGGAATACCTGAGCTCGCTCCCCGGTTTTGCACACGCTGAGAGAAGGTGGCTCACGGAGCCAGCTGGAATTCAACCCACAACGGAAAGTGGTCAGAGATCCGCCAGGAGACCTCGGTGCGTGTCAGGCTGCCGAGCAGGTGTGGCAGAAAGTTGAACGAACCCGCCTGCAGGGTGTAGGTCAGGGAGGTCAGCAGGGATTTTCCGTCTGGGTCCGAGAACCATGCGATCTGGTCATAGAAGTGCCTCGAGGTGTCGTTGTCGAACACCGTTCGTGGGATGTCATTCAGCTCGGTCGGAGGCCACAGCCCGGTCGATACAAATGCTTCAAACAGCGGGTCACCAATGCGGTCGAGGTTGAAATCGCCCAGCACGAGAAGGTTTTGGTTCCATCGGTCGGTCCGATCCGCCCAAGCACGCATCCACTCCGCGAACGCCGTGATCTCCGGCAGCCGCGCAGTCGGGTCAGCCCCCCAGATGACGTGCACGGTGGTCAAGGTGAATTCCGCTGAGCCGCGCACAAAACTGGCGGCGTACGGCGTTCGGGCGAACTGTTCGGCCGGCCCCTCGACCTGTGCTGGCAGCACGATCTCACCCACCAGTCCCGAAGGCTGCACCCGAGTCGAGTCATACAGAAACGTCAACCGTTCTCCGTTTCCTGGACCGCCCTCGGTGACGTCGGAGACGACCACTCTCCAGTCATCTCCGAGTAACTCGAGCAGAAATTGCAGGGCGGTTGTGTTGCGACGCACTTCTTGAACTGCCATCACATCAAAGCAGGCCACGACCGCAGCGATGCACGCGACGGAGTACCAGTCCCGCTTGGGAGTATCCCCCGGTTCGGCGTGCCACTTGGCTGTCAGATCCCCCAATGCCCGAAGGTTCCAGGTCGCGATCAGTAGATCGGCGGGGTGCTTCGGCGGCACCACTGCGGCCAGCGCTGCTCTGAAAGCGATCAGGTTTTCCGCCACGTCGGGCGGCATTGTTGTCGTCATGATTTGTGAACCAAACTGCTCCGCCCACATGTATGGGCCGTACGGCACTCAGTAATGGAAATCTGAAAAGATCATATCTCCGCCCACTCACGTACGTAAGGTAGCGGCCGCCGCCAGGAACGGTAATTTATCGAACTGGTGGCGACCGCACTTGCGCACCACTAGCCGGCATTGCGCAGCCAGTTCAGTACGTACCCCGGAGCCGTGTCGGCGGCCTCGAGAGCGAACGCGAGGACCGATCCATCCGTCCGTCCGTCCATCCGTCCGTCCGTCCATCCGTCCATCCGTCCAATACAGCTCGGAGCCGACAATATGCGCATGGGCATGCTCGGCGCTGGACGGTGGCAACGTATTATCCGAGCGCGCGTGCACGATCAGCGTCGGGCACGTGACGCGATCCAGCGATGCCGGAGTGAACGGACGGAAGTCGTTCTCCACGCCCCGCCGACGTTACTTCGCACCGAGCGACGCGCGAAGCGTCGCCTCCAGCTGCGCTGTGCGGTCGGGGATCGCCGCGAGCAGCGCAGCGCGATCGGACGCGACCGCCTTGGACTCGCTGCCCAATACGAGGAACAGTGCAGTGAGCGTCGGACTGGTCGCGTGGGTCAGTACTCGTTTGCACTGGTCATTCTGCCGGCATCGACCGTCGCTGTCACCTCGGATGGGGAACGTCTTGCGGGACGCATAGCCGGGAATGCCCTGGCGTCCCGGTGCGGCTCAGGGGCGTGTACGCGTATTTCCGATGGCGGTAAGGACTCCATCAACGGATGCACCGGCAGTGCATACGAGGAACGTGATCGCGGTGGTCCAGCCAGCAGGGCCGGCCATCACAAAACCTTGACCGCCTGCACGCTGCCCGTTACAGGCCCGCCGCAACGGCCACTAGGCCAACAAGTCGTGAGCCTGCTCGGGGTCTCCGCCCTTGGACCCGCGCCTGCATCAGGCGTCGGCGCCCTCCAGGCTCCACGTCCGTGACACGCGACACACAACGGCGCAGAACCGAGGTGTGCCTCAGGTCTGCGCCGCAGGGCGTGATTTAGATGTCGGTGGCGATCTCGAACTGCGAGACCTGCGGGGCGCTGACGAGGAGTGAGCCGAGCTCGGTCGCACCCGCGCCCGCACGCCAGGCACGGTAGGCCGAGTCGGCTTCGGCGGAGGCCCATCGCTCGAGCAGGATCAGGTGGGAGGAATTTTCGGCATCGACTAGTACGTCGACACCGAGGCAGCCGTCAAATGCCCGGGTGCCGGTGAGGATATCTCTCAGCATGGCCGGTGCATTGGCGACAGCCTCTGCTTTCAGACGAAGGTCGAGTAAAACGGTGAGTGCCATGGATGCTCCGATCAGGTGGGGTTGGTGCAGCGTCTAGAAGCTGAGGATCTGGTAGCCCTGAACGACCAGGTTGCGTGTGCTCGCTTCGCCCTTGTAGTCGGTGAGTAATGGCCATCCGCCGGTCTCGATCGCGTCGGAGACTCCGTGGGAGTTGACGCAGAAACCGCAGGCACCCAGGATGTTGTCCTGAAGCGCGACGGCGAGCGGGTTCATCTTGTGCTTGGGGTCGGAGATGGCGGCGAGAGACTCAACGCCGGAGCCGTCAAAGACCACCACGACCTCATCGCCGGCTTCCTTGAATTCGAGGGCGGTCTTGAGGCCGCGGTAAACGCGTGAGGTGTCGGAGCCGATGGGCTCGTAGATGACAACGGCGATCTTGAGTTCAGACATAAACATGTACCTCCTAGGTAGACCGATCTGGCCACTTATAACTATACCGATCTGTCTGGTATTGTCCAATCATGGGATCCACGACTACCGCTGCGACACGCAGCGCCCGGGAACGCCTGCTGGCATCCGCGGCTCAGCTGTTTCAGGAACGCGGCATCAACGCGACCGGAATCGACCTCGTCGTTCGCAACGCAGGAGTAGCAAAGGCCAGCCTCTACAACAACTTCGCGAGCAAGGAAGCGCTCGTCGTGGCCTATCTGGAACAAGAGTTGGACGGCTGGGTTCAGCACTCGCGCTCTCTGGACGACCCGTTCGGCGCGCGCCCGGAACGCGTGGCTGCCCTGTTCGAAGCGCTGGCCGTCTCAGTCGAATCCCACACCTTTCACGGCTGCCCGTTCACCAACGCGGTGATCGAGCTGCCCGAGTGCGTCAGCGTGCGCCGGGTAGCCGAACACTACCGTGAAGTCGTTCGCGCCCACCTCGCTTCCATCGCCGGCGAGGACCCAACCTCCACCTTGGTGTCTCGCCTCTTTCTGCTCTACGACGCGGCCATCACGGCCGCTAAAGTGGGCCGCGACGCTGGACTCGTGCGCCAGGCCAGCACCATGGCACAAGAACTCGTCTAAAACTCAGCTTCCAGGGAAGCGATCAATGAAGACATCAGCTGCGTTGCGGGCATTCGAGCTCAACACCCGACCGGTGCACCCGCCTTCCCGGGTGGCGCCCGCCAACGCTGGGAGGAAGCGACCTCAGAACGCCACCAAGTAGCGCCAAAGACCACATACACGCATTGATGAGCGTGGAAGCTCCATGGACGGTCGTCTGCGGAGACCTGGGTCAGAGCATGGAGCCAAGGTCGGAACCGACGGACGGATATGTCGCGGTCGCCGATTTTAGTTGTCGGGTGGTTAGGCCCAGCTTGATTGCGAGGCCGAAGATGTTGATCACTTCCGAGTAGCCGGGGCCGAGCAAATGTGCGCCGAGAATCTGATCGGTTGCTGTATCAATGATGACCTTCGTCGCCGCGACGGTCTCACCGACTCGGTAATTGGCGTACCAACTGCTGGTGTCGTTGTAGCGCACAGCGATATTACGGCCATCACGCACGGCTTCGTGCTCGAGCATGCCGACGCGGTTCAGTTCCGGGATCGTGAACACTGTGGTGGGGACGCCGGCATAGTCCGGCACGGTCATCGTGCCCTTGAGCATGTTGGATGCTGCCACCTTGCCCTCAAAAACGGCGACGGGCGTGAGGCGTTCTCCGGGGGTGTCGGCGGCGTCGCCGGCGGCGAAGACCGACGGATTACTGCGGCTTTGCAGGTGTCCGAACACATCGATCCCCTTCGGGCCCCAGGCAATGTTTGCCGCCGCCAGATTCAGGCCGTCGATGTTGGGCACCCGGCCTGCGCCGTGCACCACCAGATCTGTCTCGACGACGGTCGTGACGCCGTGCTGCGCGACGCTCACTTGAAGCCCCGTGGTGGTGCGCGCCACTGCACTGACCGTGGTGCTGTGCTTGACGCGGATGCCGGCTTGCTCACTGCGCTGCACGAGCAGATCGACGAGATCGGGGTCGAACGCGCGTAACGGCCGCGCCCCGTGATCGATGACCACGCAGTCCACACCAGCGCGGGCTGCGATGTGGGCGAACTCGAAGGAGACGAACCCGCCCCCGACGAATACGATCCGGCCGGGAAGCTCCTCGAGGTTGAGAAAGTCGGTGCTATCGATGAGGTGCTCGTGTCCGGGGAAATCGAGGGGGCGCGGTCGGGCACCAGTCGCTATGAGAAACCGCTTCGCCTGGTGCCGCACGCCGTTGATTTCGAGGTGATGGGGCCCGGTGAAGTGAGCGGCACCGTGAAAAGTGCTCACACCGTTGCGCAGAAGTTCGTCTTCCATGCTCTGAGGCACACCGTCGGTGAAGCCGCGCTTGTGACGCATCAGCGCCGCCCAGTCCAGCGTGAGCTCATTCTCGCTGATGCCTTTGCCCTGCATCAGATGGGCGGCGTCGATCACTTCCGCTCCCCGACGGAGAATCTTTTTCGGGTCACACCCGCGCAGCGCACACGTGCCCCCGTACGGCAGGGCATCAACGATCCCCACGCGCCATCCCTGTGCAGCGCACCTATTGGCTGCTGTGGTGCCGGCCATTCCGGCGCCGATCACAAACAGGTCGTATTCCTCAAACGTGTCGCTCATGCTGTGGTGATCGCATCGCGCAGTTGCTCCAGAGTGGGGGCGCCGGCTAATCCCGTGGGAGTCTTATAAATGCGGCACGCCATCCCGACCGACGCCGACTGGTCCGGAAAAAGGTCTGTTCCCCCCACCAGAATGCTCGGGGATCCCCGAAAATTGATTGCCTCTGCGTCTTCCAGATTCTCGACCAACCGCCGGGTCACGACGGTGCCGGGGCGTTCGACTGCGATAACCGCTAGCCGCTCAGCGGCAATTTTCCAGTTCGGGCACCCATCGAAGTACTGCAACGTAATATCCATGCCCTTACCGTAGACGTTGCACCATGGTGCAAGGTCAAGTGGTGGAATGGGACTATGCAAATTAGAGACCTGGCCATCGCGAGTGGCGCAACCGCACAGACCATACGGTTTTATGAGCGGCGCGGCCTGTTGGATCCCGCCGAACGTGCGGGGAACGGGTACCGGCGGTACAACGACGCGGCCCTCTCGCGTCTGCAGTTCATTCGGTCTGCCAAGACGGCTGGTTTAACCTTGTCCGAAATTGGCAGCATCATCACGGTGAGAGAAGCAGGCGAGGTGCCGTGCGGGCACGTCTTAGACCTTCTCTCGGCGAAACTGACGGATGTGCACCGCCGCCAGCAGGAACTTGCACTTCTTGAATCAGAGTTGCACCACCTCATCGAAGCGAGCCAACCTCTTGATCCGGGCGATTGCGAAGCGGGCAGTGTCTGTCACCTCTTCACCCAAGCTCACCATTAGCGCACAACGTTCATTCACGCCATTAATCGGTGCGAATTCACCGCCATTTAGCGCTGCAATTCAGACGTGGAGGTCACGTCCCGCCGGTTGGTGTAATTCATCGTCACCGTGCGGGTCAGCTGATTTGATTATGCAGCACTGAGCTCGGGGATCGGAATCACTCCCGTCAAGGCGCTGGCGTCGGCGTTCTCAGCGCGGTGGCCATGACCCACTATCGCTTCGACGGCGTGCGTGGTCAATGGCGCCAAATTCCGCGCGTGCAATTTCAGAGCGGATGCTGGCCCGCGCTCCCGACACAGGCTCGCGCTCATCCGTGGCGAGCGCACTATTCGCCAGGGCGCCGTCGAGTGTCAGCGCCGTGGCCTCGACGGTTGACCGAACGCTATCCTCGACAGCATGACGCGAAACGGCCCATCCGAATATGAAACAGACAGGGATGGCCTTCGCCTCATGGCCGACAGTCGGCAGCCGAAAGCGAATCAGCGCCAGCCCTGACCGCATCCTCGCCGGAGTCGACTCGATCACCGCACTGGTACATGTACCTCGATCGAGACGAGCGCCATCGCGCCGCTCAAGTCACTGTGCAGCATGCCGGCACGGTGCCCGTCATCGTCGGGATCGGCATCGGGTGGAGAGGATGCTCCTTCAGCACTCGATCACGTTCACGGCGAGGCCACCTCGGGACGTCTCCTTGTACTTGGTCATCATGTCGGCACCGGTGTCCCGCATGGTCTTGATCGCTTTGTCGAGTGATACCTTGTGGCTGCCGTCTCCGTGCAGGGCGAGGCGGGCAGCGTTGATGGCTTTCACACTGGCAATAGCGTTGCGCTCGATGCACGGGATCTGCACGAGCCCGCCCACGGGATCGCAGGTCAGGCCCAAATTGTGTTCGATTCCGATTTCCGCAGCGTTCTCCGCCTGGATGGGAGTTCCTCCCAGCGCTTCGCAAAGGGCGCCGGCGGCCATGGAGCAGGCCGCGCCGACTTCGCCCTGACAACCGACTTCAGCGCCTGAGATGGACGCATTGAGCTTGAACAGGATTCCGATCGCCGCGGCCGTCAGCAGGAAACGCACGACGCCGTCGTCGTCGGCCCCCGGGACGAACTTCACGTAGTAGTGCAGCACGGCTGGGATGATCCCGGCCGCCCCGTTGGTGGGCGCCGTGACGATCCGCCCACCGGCCGCATTTTCCTCGTTGACGGCCAGCGCAAAAAGATTCACCCATTCCATCGCCCGCAGGGGGTCGGTGGTGTCCTCCGGCGCCTGCAGCGCGCGGAACAGCCCCGGTGCCCGGCGCGTGACCTGCAGGCCACCAGGCAGAATACCGTCGGCAGCGCATCCGTTGGCCACGCACGTCTGCATGACGGACCAAATGTTCAGCAGCTTCGTGCGTAGCTCGATCTCCGTGTGCCAGGTGCGCTCGTTGGCCAGCATCACGTCGGAGATGCCGAGTCCCTCCCGGGCGCAGATTGCCAGCAGTTCATCGGCCGTCGTAAACGGATGCGGCAGGACGGTTTCATCCACAACCACACGATCCGCACCCACGGCATCCTCATCCACTACGAAGCCTCCACCGACGGAGTAGTAGGTGCGCTCCCGCACCACGCCACCATCGTGGCTCATGACCCGAAAGATCATGCCGTTCGGGTGTGCGGGCAATGATTTGCGCCGATGTAGGAGCACGTCCTCGGTGAAGTTGAAGTCAATGCCGTGCCGACCGGCCAGCATCAACCGTGCGTCGAGTGCGGCCGCCGCCACCTGGTCGTCGGCCGTTGCCGTGTCCACGGTTTCCGGGTCCAGGCCCTGGAGCCCGAGAACCACAGCCTTGTCCGAGCCATGGCCACGGCCGGTCGCGCCCAGCGAGCCGAACAGCTCTGCCTGAACCCGCACGATTCCGTCGAGCAGACCGTCCCGAGCCAGACCCTCGGCAAAGCGTTTCGCCGCGCGCATCGGACCCACCGTGTGGGAGGACGAGGGCCCGATGCCCACGGAGAAAAGGTCCAACACGCTCAATGCCATGTCGTGCTCTCCGCTACCGTGAACTCGCGCATCCCGTCCAGGAGCCAGCGTCCCAGGTAGTCGGCAAATGATGCCCGAGGGAATACGCGGAACGTTTCGTTCTCAGTTTTCCACAGGACGACCGGAACGTTGCCGATCACGGTGGCGATTGCCACGCCGGTCGAGAAGGCGCGGGGATGCAAGTCGGCCGCGCAGCTCTTCTCCAACACTGCCCGGGCGGAGGGGCCGGCTAGTTCGAACGTCGTGCGGTTGCTGGAGAGATCGACGGTTTGTCCGGCTCCATCGCCGAGGGCCGCCACTAGCTCGGCAGCGAGTGTGCCGTCAAGTGCCTCCTCCTCGGCAACCAGCAGAAACTCGTCCGGCCCCAGCCACAGCACGGCCATTCCGGCGACCCCTGCGGTCACCTGCCCACACGCGGTCGGCAGCCCTCCGGTGACGGCGCCGATGCGGCGACCACCCTCGGAGAGTGGGTCGACGCGGATGCCCACCATGACTTGGAAGGGGATCTCCCGGAGGGAGACCCGAGCCTCGGCCGACGCGGTTTTCGCGAATTCCGCCCAAAGATGTTCCGCGGGACTGTGGCGACGCGCCGTCAGGTGCGTTTGGTGGACATCCGTTATTTGAGCATCCGTGCTTTCAATCGTGTTAACCATCTCGGCGCTTCCCTTCGGCATCAAAAAGTACTGTTTCCCCAACGACGACGTCCACGCGCTCTGTTCCGAAGACGGCCACCAGGTGTTCCCCGATCCGGTCTCGACCGTTCGTGATCAGCGCGAGCCCGAAGGACCGGCCCAGGGCAGCACTATGATAACTCGACGTCACAAAACCCTGCATCGGAACGGGTCCGACTGCGGGGGTGATGGGCACACCGTGGTCGATGAGTTGGGTACCTTCCGGCAACCGGATCGTCCCATCCGTGGGCATTACGCTCACCAGATGTTTCCGGCCCTCCGAGCGCACACCGGCACGCTCGTATGAGCGTTTGCCGATGAAGTCCTTGACCTTGGACACCACCCACTCCATGCCCGCGTCCTGCGGGGTGACGGTACCGTCGGTGTCCTGGCCGACGATCGGGTATCCCTTTTCTGCGCGCAACACGTGCATGGTTTCCGTACCGTATGGGGTGATCTTGAACTCTGCGCCGGCCTCCGTCACGTCTTCCCAAGTCTGCAGCCCGTACCAAGCCGGAACGTTGATCTCGTAAGCCAACTCACCGGAGAAGGAGATTCGGCAGATTCGAGCGGCGACGCCGGAGGCGAGCACCGTTTCGCGGAACGTCATAAAAGGGAAGGCCTCAGTAGACAGATCAAGCCCCGGCGCCAGCTTGCCGAGCACCGCACGGGACTTCGGCCCGACGACGGCGATCGTGGTCCATTGCTCCGTCACTGACGTGCAGCTCACGTCCAGCTCCGGCCACTCGGTCTGCAGCCATTCCTCGAGCCAGTCCAGCACCTTCGCTGCACCGCCGGTTGTGGTGGTCATGAAGTAGCGGTCGTCATCCAGTCGAAGCGTCACGCCGTCGTCGAAGATCATGCCGTCGGGGGTGCACATGACGCCGTAACGGGCCGAGCCGGGCGCGAGCTTCTTGAAGGCATTGGTGTAAATGCGGTTGAGAAACTCCCCCGCTCCGGTGCCGCGGATTTCAATCTTGCCCAGAGTCGTGGCATCCATGTAGCCCACAGAGTCGCGCACAGCCGCGCATTCGCGCAGCACGGCAGCGTCCATGTCCTCGCCCGCAAGCGGGTAGTACCACGGACGTTTCCACTGGCCGACGTCCTCGAACAGCGCACCGCGCTGTTCATGCCAGGTGTGGATGGACGTCCGGCGAGCGGCGTCAAACAGGTCCCCGCGCTTTCGACCGGCCAAGGCCACGAACGACACCGGCGTGAACGGAGCACGGTACGTCGTGGTGCCGATCGAGCCGATGTCGGCGTCAACGGCGGTGCCCTGTCGGCGAAAAGCAGCAGCAATGACGCCGATCGCGTTCACACCAGAGGTCTTTCCCTGGTCATTGGCGGTGCTGATAGAGGTATAGCGCTTGATGTGCTCCACGCTGCGGAGCCCCGCCCCCGTAGACCGCCAGACATCGGCCACGCTTTGGTCGCGTTGAAAATCGACAAAGTGATGGTTCCAGTCGGACGTCGTCCCTTTGGTTCCGCCGACCAGCCAGAGGGCACGGGTCGGCGCGACGGGCTGCGCCGGACGAGCGGGACGGGCCAACGTGGCGATGGCAGCAGCTACGGCCGCTCCCGTGGAGAATCCGGCGTTGACAGCGGCAATCGCTCCCGCGGATACACCCTCGGCGATACAGTCGGCCAGTGCATAGCTCCCCCGCGCTGCGCCGACGACCTGCTGGTCGCGAACCACCGTCGACGGTACGAATCCGACGAGATCCTGGTCCCAACGCACCTTGCCCTGGGCCTGACTGTGCAGGTGTACCACGGGGCTCCAACCGCCGGAGATTGCCAGGAGGTCAGCCTCGAATTCCTCAATGCCACCCACCGGCGCACCGTCGTCGTCGATCCGGGCGACCGAGACCCGCGCCAGGCGCTGCTCACCCACGGTGTCAACGACAGCACTGCCGTAGAGAACGCGTACGCCCGTTTTGGCCGTCACGAGCGCTGCGAGCGCCGACGGCGCTGGCCGAGCGTCGACTACCGCTGCCACCTCTATACCCACCGCACACAGGTCGGACGCGAGCAGGTATGCGCTGTCGTTTGTGGTCCCGATCAGGACGCGGGAGCCCGCTGCCACACCGTACCGGTTGAGGTACGTGCGGGCAGCAGACGCCAGCATGATGCCGGGGCGGTCGTTGTTTTCGAAGACGATCGGTCGTTCGTGCGCGCCGGTCGCCAGCACCACCTGGTTCGCACGGATGTGCCAGATGCGGAGGTGCGAGACGCCGTCGGCCGGGGCCGTCTGCAGATGGTCGGTACGGTTCTCGACGGCGATGAGGAAGTTGCTGTCGTAGGAGCCGAACACCGTGGTGCGGCACAGGATCGTGCACTCGGGGATGCTGGCAAGTTCGGCTTTGATGTCGGCGACCCACTCGAGGGCATCGACGCCGGCTACCTGCTCATCACGGCCGGAAAGCAGTGTTCCGCCCAGCTCGGGCTGGTCGTCGATGAGGATTATGCGGGCGCCAGTGCGGGCCGCCTCCCGTGCCGCTGCCAGCCCGGCTGGACCGCCGCCGACCACAAGAACGTCGGCGTGAACATACTTCTTGTCGTACACCGCTTTGTCATCGCTCGGGTCGAGCTGACCCAGACCGGACAGGAATTCAGCCTCAAGACCGTCAACCAGCTCCACGGTCGTGGCTGGGAGCATAGATTCGGCGACGTGGCCGGGGAATCGTCCCGCCACCTTGACCAGCGCATTGGACTCCTCCACGCCGGCGGACATGATGCCGCGCGGTCGGTTCCCATACAGAGAATTGCCAACCGACACGCGGCCTGCGGCGAGCAGCGCGGAGGCCAGAGTATCGCCAGGATGGCCAGCGTACCCGACGCCGTCCACGGTGAATTTGAAGACCGTACCGCGGTCAATTCGTCCGCCATGGCTGAGCCGATTGGATTGAGTGTGCTGACCGGTCATAGCTGGACTCCTTCCGGTGTTCCTTGGCGGGTAGTACTCGTGGCCAGACCCGTCGTGGGTTGCGACGTCCGCAGGGCTGGCGGCTCATGGCCAATGCGATAGACGGCCGTGATGTCATAGCTCACGGTGTCCCGGAGCATATTGAACCACTTTCGGCATCCCGCACTGTGCACCCATCGCTCCGCAAAGAGCCCTTTCGTGTTCTGGCGATAGAAGAGGTACTCCGCCCACTCCCGGTCGGTGAGTTCTGCCGGATGCTCGGGGTAGGCCACGTGGGCTTGTCCCCCATAATGAAATTCGGTTTCGTTGCGCGGCCCGCAGTTGGGGCATGGAAACAGCAGCATGGCGTGCTCCTTACGTTCTGAGGGGTCGATTTCTAGTGAGCCACGGCGGCGGCGCCGTGCTCGTCGATCAGGGCGCCGGTTTCGAAACGTTCCAGAGAGAACGGCTTGTTCAGGGCGTGCGGGGCCCCGGTGGCGATGGTGTGGGCGAAGGTCAGGCCCGCTGCCGGCGTTCCCTTGAAGCCGCCGGTTCCCCACCCGCAGTTAACGTACATATTCTCAACCGGTGTGGTCCCGATGATGGGCGAGGCATCCATTGTGGTGTCGACGATGCCGCCCCAGGTGCGCAGCACATGGGCCCGGGCGAAGATCGGAAACAGCTCGACGGCGGCGGCCATCTGCTCTTCGATGACGTGGAAGGATCCACGCTGGCCATAGCCGTTGTACGAGTCGACTCCGGCCCCCATCACCAGTTCGCCCTTGTGGGCCTGGGAGACATACACGTGTACCTGATTCGACATCACCACCGTCGGGTGCACGGGTTCGTGCAGCTCGGACACCAATGCCTGCAGCGGGTGGGACTGGATCGGCAGCCGAAACCCGGCCATTTCGGCGAGCAACGAACTGTGTCCGGCCGCGCACAGTCCCACTTTGCCGGTGCTGATGGTGCCACGGCTGGTTTCCACGCCAGTGACCCGCTCGCCGTCTTTGATGAAGCCGGTGACCTCACAGTTCTGGATGATGTCGACCCCCAGCTCGTCGCATTTGCGGGCAAACGCCCACGCCACGTGATCATGCTTGGCGATGCCGGCCCGGGGTTGGTAGGTGGCACCCATGACCGGGTAACGGATGTTGTCGCTGATGTTCAGGATCGGGCAGAGTTCCTTCACCTGCTTCGGGTCGAGCCATTCGGCGTCGACCCCGTTGAGTTGATTGGCGCCGACCCGACGGATGCTTTCACGAACGTCCCCAAGAGTATGGGCGAGGTTCATGACGCCACGCTGGCTGAAGAGAAAGTCGTATTCGAGCTCTTCCGGCAGGATCTCCCAGAGTTTGAGCGATTGCTCGTAGATCGCCGCGCTCTCATCCCACAGGTAGTTAGAGCGGATGATGGTGGTATTGCGGGCCATATTCCCGCCAGCCAGCCAGCCCTTCTCCAGGATCGCGATGTTCGTCATCCCGTGATTCTTCGCCAGGTAATACGCCGTCGCCAACCCGTGACCGCCGCCACCGATGATCACGGCGTCGTACGACTTCTTGGGATCGGGGTTGTGCCACAGGAACTCCGGGTGCTCCTTCAGCTGTTGGGTACTCACTGAGCGACTCCGCTCAGCACGGCCACGATTGGTGCTTCGGACGATACCGGCGCGGACAGCTGCGGATACAGCGGAAATTTCTCTGTCAGCTTCCGAACCCGCTCGCGCAACAGGATCGCGGAATCCTCACTCAGGTCACCCGAAATGGCGGCCGCGATAATGTCAGCGACCTCGGTGAATTCGGCACGGCCAAATCCGCGGGTGGCCAGTGCCGGTGTGCCGATCCGCAGCCCGGAGGAAATCATGGGCGGCCTCGGGTCGAACGGAACGGCGTTACGGTTCACGGTAATGCCGATGCGGTGCAGCCGATCCTCGCCTTGCTGGCCGTCAAGGGCGGAGTTGCGCAGGTCGACCAACACGAGGTGCACGTCCGTACCGCCGCCCACCACGGAGATTCCGTATTCCGCGACATCCGGGGCGAGCAGACGTTCGGCGAGGATTTTGGCACCCTCGAGGGTGCGTTCTTGGCGCTCGCGGAAAGCTTGCGTGGCGGCAATTTTGAAGGCGACCGCCTTCGCGGCGATGACGTGTTCCAACGGGCCGCCCTGCTGACCGGGAAACACCGCGCTGTTGATCTTTCGTGCTAGGGACTCACGGCTGAGGATCACCCCGCCCCGAGGGCCACCCAGGGTCTTGTGTGTCGTCGTGGTGACGACGTCGGCGTACGGAACCGGGTTCGAGTGCAGACCAGCAGCTACCAGCCCGGCGAAGTGCGCCATATCCACCATCAGATATGCGCCGGCGAGGTCTGCGATGCGGCGGAACTCCGCAAAATCGAGCTGTCGGGTGTATGCGGACCACCCGGCCACGATCAGTTTGGGTTGGTGTTCCAATGTCAGCGCTTCCAGTTCGGCCATATCCACGGTCATGTCTGATTCGCGCACGTGGTACGCAATGGCGTTGTACAACTTGCCGGAGAAATTCAGCCGCATGCCGTGCGTCAGGTGCCCGCCGTGGGACAGGTCCAATCCCAGGATGGTGTCGCCGGGGTTTAGGAGCGCCGCCATGGCGGCGGCGTTCGCTTGCGCGCCCGAGTGTGGCTGCACGTTGGCGGCCTCGGCACCAAAGAGTGCCTTCACTCGGTCGATCGCCAGCTGTTCAATCACGTCAATGTGCTCGCAGCCACCGTAATAGCGCTTGCCCGGGTAACCCTCCGCGTACTTGTTGGTCAGTACCGAGCCCTGTGCTTCCATGACGGCTGCGGGGGCGAAATTTTCAGAGGCGATCATTTCCAGTGTCGATTGCTGACGAGCCAGCTCTCGAGTGATGGCCTCGCCGACCTCGGCATCTACGCTGGACAGAGTACCGGTGAGCACATCGGCCATGGGTTAGCTCCTTGCAAATCGCCGCTAATACGTAACTATTAGCCAATTGATATATTAGATTAAGTGCAACAATATAGTGCGGCCAGTTCGACGTCAAGGACTTCCTCTGGGGCAAGCGACCCGAGGAGAAACCATGACGAACGCTACAGCAGCGGCTGAGCCAGATCTGTCGTTGTCAGAGCATGCCTACCGCAGTCTGCGCGACCAGCTGATCATGCTGGAGATACGCCCGGGCGATGCCATCAACGATTCAGCCCTGGCGGCGAGCCTCGGTATTGGGCGCACCCCCGTGCGCGAGGCGCTCAAGCGACTCGAGAGCGATCACCTCGTCGTCTCGTACCCGCGCCGCGGAACTTTTGCCACCCGCGTCGACTTCACCGAGTTGGCAGACATTTCGGAGATCCGCCAATTACTGGAGCCACTCGCGGCCCGACGTGCGGCGCAGAACGCCACCGCGCCAATGCGCGCAAAATTCCGAGATTTAGCCGCTAGTATTGCGCGTTCAGAACCTGGCAACTCGGACCAGCATGACCTGATGCGCTTTGACATCAAAGTACACCGGCAGATCTATGCCGCAGCCGGCAATGCGCATCTGGAAGACGTGCTGATCCGCTACGACAACCTGGCAACGCGCATCTGGTGTCTGGTGCTCGACAAAATCCCATCCGTGGTCGGGCACATCACCGAGCATGTCAAGCTGCTCCAGGCCATCGCCGACGGTGACGGCGAACTTTCCGCTGGGCTGGCCCTCGAGCACGTGACCAACTTTGAGAAGACCATCCGCACCGCCCTTTAGACGGTTCCTGGTGGGCGGCGCCTGCCTCAGGCGGCGAAAAGAGCTTCGCGTACCGCCTGCTCGAAGCCACTCACGTGGATCCGCGCGAGTTCGGCGGCACCTGCCTCATCTCCGTCGATAACGGCACGGAGCAGGTCCACATGCTCATGGACGTGCCGGGACAGGTCAGGCAGGCGATCCAGGACCATGCACCAGATTCGTGTCGCAAGATTGTCGTAGCGGATCAGGACATCTTCGAGGTGGGGATTGGCGGCCGCCGCATAAATGCCGCGGTGCACGCTGGCGTCCAACCGCAGCGTTTCGACGACGGACGCTGCGCTCGCGTCGAATCCCTCGACGGCGCGCATGACCTCCCGCAACTGTTCCCTGGCAGACACCGTGGCCACGCGGGCAGCCCGGGAAGCGGCAAGGGGTTCCAGCTGCGTGCGGATTTCGGAAATGAACGCAAGGTCAGTAACGTCCACGCGGGTCGCGAAAGTTCCTCTCCGCGGGTAGGACACAACGAGGCGATCGAGCTCCAGCCGTTTCAAGGCTTCGCGCACCGGCGTGCGCCCGACGCCCAAGTCTTTGGCGAGCTCGCCATCACTGAGTAGATCGCCAGGCTTGATGTCCAGAGTCAGCAGCCGATCGCGAACGCGTTCGTAGGCTATATCCGCCAACGACCTCCGTGCGGCATCAGCACCAGCACCAGCACTCACCCAAGCTTCAACCGCCATTCGTTGACCCCTTTCAAATCGAGCAAGAAGGCTATTGACCTATCTCAGTCGCCAGTATACGCTGATCACCAAATCAGATATATCAGTAGTAATACTGCCAATATATATAGGGGCGGAGACATGACGCTAATTTCGACAGACTCATCTACCAGCACACTGCCTCAATCGGAGGTTCTTGGGCAAGAGCAGACGAAGAAGTTCGTTCTCACATTGTCGTGCGTCGAACGCGCAGGCATCGTCCACGCGGTCACAACGTTCCTGTTCGAGCGTGGCTTCAACATTGAAGAACACCAGCAGTTCGATGACGGCCTCCGAGAGACTCTGCATCTCCGCACCGCATTCTCGGGCCCTTCTACTTACACCCCGGACGATCTCGAGGAAGAATTCCGATCGATTGCTGCCCGCTTCGACATGAAATTTAGCTTTCATGACGAGACGAAGCAACGCATCCTGGTCATGGTGTCCAAGTTCGGGCATTGCCTGAACGACTTACTCTTTCGCTGGCGGGGCGGAAGCCTCCACGGCGACATTGCCCTTGTGGTTTCCAATCATGAAACCCACCGGGCAATGGTTGAGGCCGCCGGCGTCCCCTTCATCTACCTCCCGGTGACTCCCGCGACCAAATTGGACGCCGAGCGGCGCTTACTGGAACTGGTGGAGGAGCAGAAAATCGACCTCGTCGTGCTTGCCCGGTACATGCAGGTTCTGTCCGATGACCTCTGCCGCTCGCTGGAAGGCCGCGCTATCAACATCCACCATTCCTTTCTCCCGGGATTCAAGGGCGCACGCCCTTACCACCAGGCCTACGACCGTGGCGTAAAGCTGGTGGGCGCCACGGCCCACTACGTCACTGCGGAACTCGATGAGGGTCCAATCATCGAACAGGAAGTCATCAGGGTCGACCACAGCTATGGACCGACCGCTCTTTCAACAGTCGGACAGGACGCCGAAGCACTGGCACTCTCCCGGGCCGTGCGCTGGCACTGCGAACACCGTGTACTTCTGGATCGGAACAGCACCGTCGTGTTCCGGTAAGTAGAAGCCACCAAACCAGCAGGTATTGACACACAAAAATCAGGAGGAGAAACCATATGGCATCGACGCCAAGCATTGTCATTATCGGAGCTGGAATAGTCGGAACGAACCTGGCCGATGAACTCGTCACCCGGGGTTGGAACAACATCACTGTGCTGGACCAAGGGCCGCTGCACATGCCCGGGGGCTCAACGTCCCACGCCCCCGGCCTCGTCTTCCAGACAAACGCCTCGAAATCCATGGCACTCTTCGCCAAATACACGGTGGAGAAGCTACTCTCCTTGACCGAAGACGGCGTCAACTGCTTCAACCAGGTCGGCGGCCTCGAAGTCGCCACCACCGAGACCCGTCTCGCTGACCTGAAGCGAAAGCTCGGATACGCAGCATCGTATGGAATTACCGGAAAAATTCTTTCACGTGAAGAGTGCATGGAGCTCTACCCGCTCCTGAACGAGGAAGATATCCTCGGTGGACTACATGTTCCCAGCGACGGCCTGGCCAACGCCGCCCGCGCCGTTCAGTTGCTGATCAAGCGCACGGAAGCCGCGGGCGTCCAGTACCTGGGCAACACCACTGTCACGGGTATTGAACAGTCCGGCCGGCGCGTCACAGGTGTCCAGACGTCCGACGGTGTTATCCCCGCGGACATCGTGGTTTCCTGCGCAGGCTTTTGGGGGGCCAAGATCGGCGAAATGATCGGCATGTCCGTTCCTCTTCTACCCTTGGCCCACCAGTACGTCACGACCACTCCGGTACCAGCGTTGAAGGGCAAGAACAGCCTGCCCAACGGGGCCTCCTTACCCATCCTGCGACACCAGGACCAGGATCTGTACTACCGCGAGCACGGCGAGCGCTACGGCATCGGTTCCTACGCCCACCGCCCAATGCCCGTGGACCTCGACGAACTCGGCACCTTTGAGCCCGCCACGATCAGCGAACACAACATGCCCTCCCGGCTGGACTTCACCGTGGATGACTTCCTTCCGGCCTGGGAGGCCACCAAGCGGATCCTGCCCGCGCTTTCGGAAAGCAATATAGAGGATGGCTTCAATGGCATTTTCTCCTTCACCCCCGACGGCGGATCCCTGGTGGGCGAGTCCAAGGAGTTGGACGGCTTCTTCGTTGCCGAAGCCGTGTGGGTGACCCACTCTGCCGGTATCGCCCGCGCCGTTGCCCAACTGCTGACCACCGGAAGGTCGGAGATCGATCTGGGTGATTGTGATATTCACCGCTTTGAAGAGGTCCAGTTAACCCCGGAATACGTCAGCGAAACATCACAGCAGAATTTCGTCGAAATCTACGACGTCCTCCACCCACTCCAGTCCAAGCTGTCCCCCCGCAACCTCCGCGTGAGTCCGTTCCACGCGCGCCACAAGCAGTTGGGCGGGTTCTTCCTGGAGAGCGGCGGATGGGAACGCCCCTACTGGTTCGAAGCAAACGCGGCGCTGTTGAAGGAGATGCCGGACAGCTGGCTGCCGCCAGCTCGCGACGCGTGGTCGGGGATGTTCAGCTCGCCCATTGCTGCCGCGGAAGCCTGGAAGACCCGCACGGCAGTTGCCATGTACGACATGACTCCGCTCAAGCGCCTTGAGGTCTCCGGCCCGGGCGCTCTGAAGCTGCTGCAGGAACTCACCACTGCGGACCTGGCCAAGAAGCCCGGTGCAGTCACGTACACCCTCCTGCTGGACGACGCCGGCGGCATCCGAAGCGACATCACCGTGGCCCGGTTGAGCGAAGACACCTTCCAGCTCGGAGCCAACGGAAACATCGACACTGCCTATTTTGAAAGGGCAGCCCGCCATCAGACTGAAAGCGGGAGCGCCAGCGACTGGGTACAGGTGCGCGACACGACGGGCGGTACGTGCTGCATTGGCCTCTGGGGGCCCCTCGCTCGGGACCTGATCAGCACCGTCAGCAGCGATGATTTCAGCAATGAAGGTCTCAAATACTTCCGCGCTAAAAAGGTAGTCATCGGCGGCGTCAACGTAACGGCCATGCGCTTGTCCTACGTCGGCGAACTGGGCTGGGAACTCTACACAAGTGCCGACAACGGTCAGCGCCTCTGGGATGCGCTCTGGAAGGCCGGCCAGCCTCACGGTGTCATAGCGGCAGGCCGTGCAGCCTTTGGTGCGCTGCGTCTTGAAAAGGGTTACCGATCCTGGGGCACGGACATGACGACCGAGCACGACCCCCTGGAAGCCGGACTGGGATTCGCCGTGAAGATGGCCAAGGCATCCTTCGTCGGAAAAAAAGCGCTGGAAGACCGTAGCGAGGAAAACTCCGAACGGAACCTGTGCTGCCTGACGGTCGACGACGGCCGGAGTATCGTCCTGGGCAAGGAACCGGTATTTTACAAGGACCAGGCGGTCGGCTACGTCACCAGCGCCGCCTACGGCTACACCGTCGCTAAACCGATCGCTTACGCGTACCTTCCGGCGGCTGTCACTGTCGGGGACTCTGTTGAGATCGAGTACTTCGGCCGGCGCATTCAGGCCACGGTCACCGCAGATCCGCTCTACGACCCCACAATGTCCAGGCTGCGCGGCTAAGAGCCCCGGGGGCCATCCAGGTGGTTGAGCGCGAGCACCTCTCTGGGTCGATGCGCGGTGTCCTCAAGCCCGGGCGAAGACCATCACTTAGCCGTCCGCGGGGAGCTAGATCTGCCGGCGGCCCGGACTGAAGCGCTCAGCCGTGATATACGGGCGCTAAGAAATCTCTGGACACACACCCAGTCCTGCAATACGCTGCTTCTGATATATCTGAAATGGTGATTTAGGCATATCAGTCGTAGAAGACAGCATCATGATCATCGAATCGGACGAGGTCCTCAACCTTCTGCCCGATCTGACTACCAAGGGCCATATCTAACCGCAGGCCCCTGCCACACCGAACAAAGGACACGCTTATGCACTCTAGTAGTGACCTGAAATCCCATACACCCAAGGACTTACCTGCTAACAAAGATGTGGCAGAGACTCCGCGTAATGACGAGTCCCGAAGGGGGGAGAAGAGTAATGCAATCATTGGTGTCTCCGGCGAAGTAGACACAATCCCCGCACGCGCCGTGCCGGACGCCGAGTACGGGCAAATCCTCGAAGAATTGCGTCATGCCCAGACCGAGCAGGCAGTTGCGGATCGCCGCAACCATAAGCTCAGTCTCGACAAAATCATCTTCGGGATCACCGGCGCCATCGCCATTGCCTTTGTTGTCTGGGGCTTTGTGGGACGCGATAGTTTGTCCAGCACTTCCACGGGTGCCCTCAATTGGGTCATGGAGTACACCGGCTGGCTCTTCATGCTCGTGGCATCGCTCTTCGTGATCTTTGTCCTGTGGCTGGCCCTGGGTAAGTTCGGCAACATCCCGCTGGGTAAGGACGGCGAAAGGCCCGAATTCCGCACTGTCTCCTGGATCGCAATGATGTTCGCCGCCGGCATGGGCATCGGGCTGATGTTCTACGGCGTGGCCGAACCCCTTTATCACTACATCTCTCCCCCGCCCGGCACCGTGGACGGACGAACCCCCGAAGCCATCCAGACTGCCATGGCCACCTCGATCTTCCACTGGACGCTGCACCCCTGGGCCATGTATGCCATTGTCGGCATCCCAATTGCCTACGGGACGTACCGCCTGGGTCGCAGGCAATTGATCTCCGTCGCATTCACGTCACTCTTCGGAGTCAGGACGGTCGAAGGGCCAGTCGGGAAGTTCATCAACATCCTGGCCATTTTCGCCACCTTGTTTGGAACCGCTGCATCGTTGGGCCTTGGTGCCCTGCAGATTGGCAGCGGCATGACGTCCAACGGTTGGTTCGGCGAGATCGGCACCCCCGTGCTCGTGGCGATTGTCGCTGTCCTGACCTTGTGCTTCGTCGCTTCAGCCGTCTCTGGAATCAGCCGCGGTATCAAGTGGCTTTCCAACATCAACATGGTCCTGGCCGTCGTCCTGGCATTGATCGTCTTCGTCGCGGGCCCCACTCTCTTCATCCTTAACTTGATCCCCTCTGCAGTTGGCGAGTACGCCCGCGACCTGGCCGAAATGTCGTCCCGGACTGAAGCGGTCGGCGATGAGTCGCTGCGCAGCTGGATGAGCAGCTGGACAATCTTCTACTGGGCCTGGTGGATCTCATGGACCCCGTTCGTCGGTCTCTTCATCGCCCGCATTAGCCGCGGTCGCACCATCCGCCAGCTCGTCACCGGAGTGCTTCTGGTGCCCAGCGTCGTCAGCGTGATCTGGTTTGCCGTCTTCGGAGGCGCAGCCTTCCAAATTCAGCAGGAAGCCGACAGAACCAACACCCCGGGCCTGGTCACCGTGGTCGACGGGACACCGACCGTCAACTTCGACGGAGCACTCTTCGACCTGATCAAGAACCTGAGCATGCCTGACTGGGCCACTACTGCCGTTATCGTGCTGGCCATGGTTTTGGTCGCTATCTTCTTTATCACCGGTGCCGACGCTGCCTCAATCGTGATGGGATCGCTCAGCTCCAATGGCGCCGAGCACCCCCGCCGCGGAGTGATCATCTTCTGGGGCTGCCTCACCGGTGCCGTGGCGGCGGTCATGTTGCTGGCCGGCGGCGATGCACCATCGGAAGCCTTGGCTGGCCTGCAACGAATAACCATCGTGGCAGCGCTACCGTTCGTCATCGTCATGGTGTTGCTCTGCTTCGCTCTCACCAAGGACCTGCGTCGCGATCCTCTCTTCCTGCGGCGTCGCCTGGCCACATCCGTCGTAGAGCGAGCAATGCGCACCGGCGTGGAACAACACGGCGGCTTGCAGTTCGACCTCGTGACAAAGCACGACTGCGCCGAGAAATGCTCCGACTCGGACTGCCCGGGGGGCACTCGCACGGGGAGCATCCCAACCTTCGAGCCCCAGCAGCCGGGCCCGGACGGTAAATAGCGGCGCACCTTAGGTAGCAGCCCACCTCGGCGGCACGCGGCTTCTTCAGGCCCGTGCCGCCGAGCCTCACCCACCCCCAACGAATAGCAAAGGTATCTACATGTCCCAGCTCCGAGACCAACACGAGACTCTACGGATTAGCAGCGCCGGTAAGGAGTTCGTGGATATCCAGTTGGAGTGCTCAAATCCAGTCACTGTTCAGCTGCAACTGGATGGCGGCTGCAACTGCCAACACGACCACGGGAACCGCCCGGGCTCGTATGTTGACAGTGACCTCGGTCCTCGCTGACTGCGGCGGCGTTCCGCGCCCTGATTAACAGTCCTTGGCGCCCGGCCGCATTTTCGGAACTGTTTCGACAGCGACGCGCAATGGACCACATCCGCGAATACCGCATCCACACACGGCTCAGCAAACGGCAGATCCTGTCCGTTCGTCCTTAACATTGCTGGCCCTCCAAAATGACTCCCAGATCACGCCCAAGGAGATTTACCTTATGACGAACGAGAGCTTCGATTACGTGATAGTCGGCGGTGGAAGCGCCGGATCGGTCCTCGCAGACAGGCTGAGCGCCGACGGACAGCACACGGTGCTGGTCCTTGAAGCGGGCCGCAGCGACTACCCGTGGGACCTTTTCATCCAGATGCCGGCGGCCCTAACCTTCCCCAGCGGCAACAGGTTCTACGACTGGCAATACGAATCCGACCCCGAACCCCGCATGCACGGTCGGAAGATCGCCCACGCCCGCGGCAAAGTGCTCGGCGGCTCCAGCTCCATCAACGGGATGATCTTCCAGCGCGGTAACCCCCTGGACTACGAACGCTGGGGAGCGGACGCCGGCATGGAGACCTGGGACTTCGCGCACTGTCTGCCCTACTTCAAACGCATGGAAACCACGCTGGCCGCAGCTCCGGACGATGACTTGCGCGGCCATGACGGACCTCTGGTCCTGGAACGCGGGCCCGCCCGCAATCCCCTGTTCCAGGCCTTCTTCCGCGCCGCCGAGGAAGCGGGTCACAAACGCACCGATGACGTCAACGGGTACAGGCAGGAAGGCTTCGGCCCGTTCGACCGTAACATCCACAAGGGCCAGCGGCTGTCGGCTTCCCGGGCTTACCTTCGCCCCAACAAGGGCCGTCGGAACCTGACGGTCCGCACCCGGGCGCTGGTGGCCAGGGTCAACTTCGACGGCACAACGGCAACGGGGGTCAGCTACCGCCGGAACGGGAGGCTGCACACCGTCAGCGCCAAGGAGGTGGTGCTGTGCGGCGGGGCCATCAACACGCCCCAGTTGCTGCAACTGTCCGGCATTGGTGATTCGGCCCACCTCTCGTCGCTGGGCATCACGACTGTCGTGGCTCTGCCCGGTGTCGGCGAAAACCTGCAAGACCACCTGGAGGTCTATGTCCAGCACTCCTGCAAGCAGCCCGTGTCCATGCAGCCTAGCCTCAGCCTCTGGCGCTACCCATTGATCGGACTCCAGTGGCTGCTGAGCCGCAAGGGCCCGGCTGCCACCAACCATTTCGAAGGAGGCGGATTCGTTCGCTCCAACGATGACGTCACCTACCCCAACTTGATGTTTCACTTCCTGCCGGTGGCTGTGCGCTACGACGGCCAGAAGGCCGATGCCAAACACGGGTATCAGGTCCACGTCGGCCCCATGTACTCCGACACCAGGGGCAGTCTGAAGATCATCTCCACGAACCCGGCCACGCACCCGTCCCTGCAATTCAACTATCTGTCCACGGACCAGGACCGGCGCGAATGGGTCGAAGCTATCCGGGTTACCCGCGACATTCTCGGCCGGCCGGCCCTGGCTCCCTACAGCGGCGGCGAACTCTCACCCGGCCCGTCCGTGCAGACGGACGAGGAAATCCTGGACTGGGTGGCTCGGGACGCCGAAACGGCGCTCCATCCCTCCTGTACCGCCAAGATGGGCCCTGCCTCTGACCCCCTGGCGGTGGTGGATCCGCTCACCATGAAGGTCCACGGGACCTCGGGGCTCCGCGTGGCTGACGCCTCCGCGATGCCCTATGTGACCAACGGCAACATCTACGCACCGGTCATGATGCTCGCCGAAAAGGCTGCGGACCTCATCCTGGACCGTACGCCACTGGCACCCCAGCACGCCGACTTCTACCGGCACGCACCTGCAGCTACTACCGAGGCCGCGCCCAGTGTGGGTCTCGCATGAACCGCGTTCAGGGTGTTCAGCTGACCGGCCTTGGAACCGTCACGGTCCCCGATGCCTCACCGGTGCCGGGGCTGTTTGCGAACGGCCGGTGGACTGAAACGGCCGCCGGGTACACCCGGGTCATCCGCTGCCCGGCGGACGGTGAACAGGTCGCCGAGGTTGCCGAATGCACGGCCGCCGACGCTGGGGAAGCTGTCGCCAGCGCCCGTCGAGCGTTCGACAGCGGAGCGTGGCCGGGAACCAGCGAGAAGGCGCGTGGCCAGGTCCTGCTCCGCACCGCCGAATTGCTGGAGCGCGACAAGGCCCTGTATGCCCGGGCCGAGGCCCTCGACACGGGCAAGCGCTACGTCGAAGCGGAATACGACATCGACGATATCGCCGCATGCTTCAGGTACTACGGCGGCATCGCCGGGACGGACGCAGGCCGTGTGATCGACACCGGAAATCCCGGCAGCATCAGCCGCGTTGTCCACGCACCGGTCGGGGTTTGCGGACTCATCACGCCATGGAACTACCCCCTCCTGCAGGCCTCCTGGAAGGTGGCCCCGGCCCTGCTGGCCGGCAATACCTTCGTCCTGAAACCCAGCGAATTGACTCCCTCCACGGCCATCCTGCTGATGGAAACGCTCCTGGAAGCCGGGTTGCCGCCCGGCGTCGCAAACCTCGTCACCGGCACGGGCCCCGAGGTCGGCGCCGTCCTGAGCGAAAGCCCGGACGTTGACCTGGTCTCCTTCACCGGCGGCCTGGCCACCGGGATCAGCATCATGAAGGCCGCGGCCGACACCGTGAAGCGGGTCGCCCTGGAACTGGGCGGGAAGAATCCGAACATTGTCTTCGCTGACGCCGACCGCGAGTCTGCTTTGGATAATGCCCTCACTGCGGTGTTCCTGCATTCCGGGCAGGTGTGCTCGGCCGGCACGAGGCTCATTATTGAGGAATCGATCCACGACGAGTTCATGGCCGAACTGGTGCGGCGCGCCCAGTCCATCCGGCTTGGCGGTCCCTTCGACGAGCGCGCGGAAACCGGCCCGCTGATTTCGGCCGCGCACCGTGACAGGGTCCACGCCTATGTCCAGGCCGGCATCGCGGAAGGAGCCACGCTGCTGTGCGGCGGATATATCCCCGACACCGGCGCGCTGGCAATCGGCAGCTACTACCCTCCCACCATCCTGGATGACTGCCACACGTCCATGAACGCCGTCCAGGAAGAGTCGTTTGGACCGGTCCTGACCGTGGAGACCTTCAGCACTGAGCAGGAAGCCATCATGCTGGCGAACGACACCGCCTACGGGCTGGCTGGCGCCGTCTGGACGAATGACGGTTCCCGCGCCCAGCGCGTTGCCGGATCCCTCCGGCACGGAACGGTGTGGATCAACGACTACCACCCCTACCTTCCCCAAGCTGAGTGGGGCGGGTTCGGCAAGTCGGGAAACGGCCGCGAACTTGGGCTTCAGGGTCTCGCGGAGTACCGAGAAACCAAACACATCTGGCAAAACATCAACCCCCAGCCCAGCCACTGGTTCGAGTCTCCACCGGCAGGAGTACAGCAATGAATAGTCCCGACATCTCCGTGCGCAACCTTTGGAAGGTCTTCGGACCGGGGGGCGACCAGATTCCCGGAAACCCCGAACTCTCGGGCCTCAACTCAGCGGAACTGCTGGAACGTACCGGCTGCAACGCTGCCGTCCGTGACCTGAGTTTCGACGTCGCCAAAGGCGAGGTCTTCGTGGTCATGGGACTTTCCGGATCCGGCAAGTCCACCCTGATCCGGTGCCTGACCCGGCTGATCGAACCCACCTCCGGGCAGGTCCTGGTGGACGGCAAGGATGTTCTCCAGGCAGGCATGGCCGAGCTCCGCGAACTGCGCCGGCGGAAGATGTCCATGGTGTTCCAGCATTTCGGCCTCCTCCCGCACCGCACCGTGCTCGACAACGTCTCTTACGGGCTGCAGATCCGCGGGGCGGCCAAAAAAGAACGCTTCACCCGGGCCCGGGAGATCATCGAACTCGTGGGCCTCAAGGGCTACGAACAGCACTACCCGGACCAGCTGTCCGGCGGGATGCAGCAGCGCGTGGGCCTGGGCCGGGCCCTTGCCGGGGATCCGGACACCATCCTCTTCGACGAGCCCTTCTCCGCCCTGGATCCGCTCATTCGCCGTGATATGCAGGCCGAAGTCATCCGGCTGCACAAGGAAATGGGCAAGACCATGGTTTTCGTGACCCACGACCTCTCCGAGGCGCTCAAGCTCGGCGACCGCATCCTGATCATGCGAAACGGAGAGACGGTCCAGTGCGGCACGGGAGATGAGCTGGTGGGGTCCCCGGCGGACAAATACATTGAGGACTTCGTGTCCGAAGTCCTCCGCGCGGATGTCCTGACCCTGAAGTGGATCACCCGGCCCGTTGAGGCCGCAACACCGGCTGACGCGCCCGTTCTCAGTTCACGGATGATCATCCGCGATGCCATCGCGGCGGTCATGCAGTCCCCCTGCCCCGTCCTGGTGGAGGATTCCGGCCGGATCACCGGGCAGATCGACCGTGACAGCATCCTCTCGGTACTACAGCGCACGGAAGCAGCGGCCTAGTGTCCGTCCTCGTTCGGGATCGGGCCACGGCGCAGCCCGCACCGTTCCCCTCCCCCTCCCGTACCCGCGAACCGCGCCGCAGGCCCACCAGACGCACCATCCTGTTGGCCAGCGCAGTCGTCGTCTGGATCCTGGGATTCGTTTTCCTGCATGGAACCTCCACCCTGACGCTGCCGGCCTCTGAGCTGACGGACCTGCACCGCTCCCTCAACCAGTTCAACGTTTGGGTAGCGGCAAACCGCGCGGACAACCCCGTCTTCCTGTACGTCTTAACGCCCTTGCGTGCCGGCGTCGACGCCGTGGCCAACCTGTTCATCACCACCTTTGCGGCGAGTTCCACGGGCCTTCGTCTGCCGGAAATCGGCTGGCTCGGAACGGTGGGCTTGCTGGGGTGGATCGCGTTGGCGATCGGAAATGCCCGGGTCGCACTGTTGACGGTGACCATCTTTATCTTCTTTGGCTTCCAGGGCCTGTTCCTCGAAGCCACCTACACGTTCGCCTTGGTCGTCACCGCTGTGCTGCTGACCCTTCTGGTTGGAATCCCACTCGGTGTCCTGGCCGGCGTGTACGGCCGCGTCGCCAAGTTGATCACGCCGGTACTGGACTTCATGCAGACGCTGCCAACGTTCGTGTACCTGGCCCCCCTGGCTTTGATCTTCCTCATCGGCCCCGCATCGGCCGTTATCGCGACAGTGATCTACGCGGCTCCGCCCGTGATCCGCCTGACGGCGCACGGCATCCGCGGCATCCCCGAGAACACCCGCGAAGCATCCGACTCACTGGGCACAACTGGTGTGCAGCGGCTCCTTACCCTGCAGCTTCCCATGGCCCGCCGCACCATCGTCATGGGAATCAACCAGAGCACCATGGCTGCCCTGTCCATGGTCACCATCGCCGCCCTGATCGCAGCCCCCGGGCTCGGCCAGGTGGTGGTCCGGGCGCTGCAGTCGCTGGACGTCGGCACGGCCGTCAACGCTGGACTCTCCATAGTCCTGCTGGCGATCATGCTGGACCGGGTGACCACCGCCGCAAGCCGCCGCGCGGAACCAGGGGCAGCCCGCAACCGCAGGGTCTCCCGCAGGACCAGATTCATCCTCCTGGGCATAACCCTGGTGCTAGCCCTGGTCATGGTGCAGTTATCCCGGACCATGCTGTGGGCCGCCGCATTCCCGGCCAACCTTGACATCGGCCGGGTGATCGTCCAAGCCGTGAGCTCGGCCAGCGAATGGACGCAGGCCAACCTATCCCTCTTCACCGTCTCCTTCCGGGAAGCCGTCACCACCGGGATCCTCAACCCGTTCCAGTCGCTGCTCACCGAGACGCCCTTCTACATCCTGGTGGCCGCTATTGCCCTAGCCGCCTACGCCCTGGGCGGCTGGAAGCTCTCGGCCCTGACCACTGCCTGCCTGGGCGTTATTATCTACCTCGGCCTCTGGAGCGACTCCATGGTCACCCTGGCCGCAACGCTGGTAGCAACCACGGTGGTCATGGTCCTGGGTATAGTCTTCGGCGTCGCCATGGGACGGTCCGCTCGGGTGGACCAGATTATGCGGCCCATGCTGGACGCGGGCCAGACCATGCCCGCCTTTGTCTACCTGGTCCCGTTCCTGGGCCTCTTCGGCGCCACCCGTTTTACAGCGATCATCGCCGGAATCATCTACGCCGCCCCCGTGGCCATCAAGATCACGGCCGACGGCATCGCGGCGATCTCCCCCACCGTTGTCGAAGCCGCCGTATCCAGCGGCTCCACCCCCTGGCAGGTCATCACCAAGGTCCAGCTTCCGATGGCCAGGCAGACCCTGGCCCTCGCCGCGAACCAGGGCCTGATCTATGTCCTGGCCATGGTGGTGGTGGGTGCGCTCGTGGGCGCAGGCGGCCTCGGGTACGACGTCGTTGCTGGCTTCGTGCAAAGCTCGCTCTTCGGCAAGGGCCTCGCTGCAGGCCTTGCCATCGTCTTCCTCGGCATACTGCTGGACAGGATGACCCAGGCCGCCGCAGCCACACCGGCGCGAAAAATCCCTTCGCCCAAAACGTCGACAACCTGACCGCATGATCGCCCTGCGCCCGGCGCGGTGGACCCCCGCATTCCCCCCAATAAGGAGATCAGATAATGAACAAAGCTAGATTGCTGTTGAATCGAACTGTCCCGGCAGCGGCTGGAGCTGCTGCCGCGATCATGCTGTTCGCAGGCTGCGGCGGTGCCTCCGTCAATCAGTCGGCTGCCGACCCGGCTGCCGATGGCGCGACGGCCTGCGGAACGGTCAACGTCGCAATGAACGCCTGGGTGGGGTACACGGCCAATGCCGCCGTGTACAGCTATGTGGCGAAGAACGAGTTGGGCTGCACCGTGGTGCAGAAGGACCTGAATGAGCAGATTTCGTGGCAGGGCTTTGCCTCCGGCGAGGTGGACATCGTGATCGAGAACTGGGGCCACGATGATCTCGCCAAGCAGTACATCACCGATCAGAAAGTGGCCGTCGACGCTGGCACCACCGGAAACGTGGGCTACATCGGCTGGTACGTGGCGCCCTGGATGGCCGAGAAATATCCGGACATCACGGAATGGGAGAACCTGAACAAGTATGCCTCGATGCTCGCCACGTCCGAATCCGGAGGCAAAGGGCAGCTACTCGACGGCGATCCCGCCTTCGTCACCAATGACGAGGCGCTGGTGAAGAACCTCAATCTGGACTACAAGGTGGTGTTCTCCGGTTCGGAGGCCGCCCTGATCCAGTCATTCCGTACAGCGGAGCAGAATAAGACGCCGATTCTGGGCTATTTCTACGAGCCGCAGTGGTTCCTGGCCCAGGTGCCGCTTAAAAAGGTCAACTTGCCGGCGTGGACCGAGGGCTGCGACGCGAACGCGGAAGAAGTCGCCTGTGACTACCCGGAATACAAGCTCAACAAGATTATTTCGAAGAAGTTTGCGGACAGTGGATCGCCCGCAGCCAAGCTTGCGAAATCATTCAACTGGACCAATGAGGACCAGAATGCGGTTGCTACGGATATCCAGGGCGGCATGATGCCCGAGGAGGCGGCAAAGAAATGG
Source organism: Cryobacterium sp. Hh11 (assembly GCF_004404045.1). Classification (NCBI taxonomy): domain Bacteria; kingdom Bacillati; phylum Actinomycetota; class Actinomycetes; order Micrococcales; family Microbacteriaceae; genus Cryobacterium; species Cryobacterium sp. Hh11. The sequence continues at coordinate 338,114 of NZ_SOHF01000015.1, forward strand.
GTGGATGCTAACGAGGATGCTGTGAACGCCTGGCTCAACTAGTCCAGAACGTTCAGATTATGCGGCGGCGAGTCCTCCCTGGGCTGTCTCACTGATCTCAGCCGGGTCGGTAGACTCACCCACCCACCGGAAATCCGTGGGTGGGTGAGTGACTTGTTTTCAGCTCCTTGTTCGGGCAGCGCGAACGTGTCGCCACCATGCGGATCTGCTGGCCCTGTCTGCGACGAATCGTGGGCATCCGCTCTCAGAGATCGTCTCCGGGTCGGGCGGTGAGGATCCGATTGGCGCTGACCTGCAAAATGCCGAGCGACTCCTGGATCAGGGGCGATGTGATGCTGCCCTTGCGCACCGCAGCGACAATGCGGCGCGAGGGTTTGCCCTTGCCGGCAATGCGCAGTCGAACCACGTTTTCGGCACCGTGCAGCGGCGCCAGTCGCGGCAGCAGTCCCAAGCCCAGCCCCGCACCAACGAAGGCGATCTGGGTTTCCCATTCCACGGCCTCATGGGCAATTCGCGGTGTTACCCCGACTGCCGTGAACGCCGCCGTAAATAGGGCATGGTACGTGGAACCGGCGGCCTCGGTGATCCAGGGTTCCGTGGCCAGCTCCTCGAGCGTCACCGTTTGCCGTGACGCCAACGGATGGTCAGCGGGAATGATCACGTCCAGGGGATCGTCGAGCAGAACAGTCTGTTCGAAGCGCGCATCATCCTCAACCGGGGTGTCGGACTGCATGGCGACGATGACCGCGAGGTCGATTCGCTCGGCAACCAACAAGTCGAAGCAGCGAGCCGGGTCGGCCTCGAGTACCTGTACCTCCAGCAGGGGGCGTGTCGAGCGCAGCGTGGCGGCCAGCGGCGCGAGCAGCTGGGCAGCCGCCGTGGAGAATCCACCGAGCCCCAAACGGGACGGCACCTGGTCGCCGGCCTCCATGGCCGCGGCGCGCAGGCTCTCCCATTCCGCAATGAGCGCGTCCGAGCCCGCCACGAGATAGCGGCCCGCGGCGGTTAGCCGTACCCCTCGACCGTCCTTCGTCAGCAGCTGCATTCCGAGCACACGCTGGAACTCCCGCAATTGCGCGGAGACCGCGGAGGGAGAATAACCCGTGAGCGCCGCCGTAGCCCCAACGGTGCCGCACCGGCCAAATACCCGAAGTGTTATAAGCCGTGGATCGATCATGCACTTATTCTGCACTGTTATTTGCTAAATCTTGCGCTTTTGTTGCAGATCTATGCTCCCTAATCTCAGGATTAGCTGTTTTCGACAACGCCGGTTGCCCCCCCACTCCGGGTCTCACTCATCGCACACTCATCCAACCCTCTCGGGAGGAAACCCATGGCTGCTCCAGTACACATGCCCCTCAATTCACGTGGAAGACTCGCTTCATACTTGCCAGCCGAGCAGATGGCGGAAATTACCGAGTTGTTTGATTTTCGGCGGGTGGGATATTCCCTCAATGCCCCCTTCTACACCGATCCGACGATTTTCAACATTGACATGAAGGCCATTTTTGGCCAGCATTGGATCTTTGCCGCCAGCATCGCCGAGCTCCCGGAACCAGGAGACTACGTCACTGTCGATTACGGCCCGTATTCCCTGATCGTGCTGCGCGACGACGACGGCGGCGTGAACGTGCTGCACAACGTGTGCCGCCACCGGGGCGCCCGCGTCCTGACCGAAGCTTCGGGGACCACGGGCAACCTGGTCTGCGGCTATCACTCGTGGACCTACTCCCCCCGCGGCGATTTGGTCCATGCCTCGGCACCGGGGGAAACGCAGTTCGACAAGGGCTGTTTCGGTCTCAAGCGCGCCCACAGCCGCGTGTTCGCAGGACTCATCTTCGTCTGCATTGCGGATGAGCCGCCAACGGACTTCGACGAAACCGGAAAGATCTTCGAACCCTACCTTGCGCCCCACGACCTATCGAAGACGAAAATCGCTTACCAGCAGAACATCGTCGAGGAGGGCAACTGGAAGCTCGTCATGGAGAACAACCGTGAGTGCTACCACTGCGACGGCCACCCAGAACTCGCCTGCTCCCTCTTTCCCACCTGGGGCCTGACGGAGGGCCTGATCCCGCTCCATCTTGAGGAGGTGTGGGGCCGAAACAAGGAAGCACAGTCCTCGCTCGAGGACCGTTGCCGCCGTTATGGCCTTCCCTATGAGGCCGTCGAGGAACTCGACACCCGCGTAGGGGGAATCCGCATCTCACGAGACGCTCTCGACGGCGACGGCGAATCGTTCTCGCCCGACGGGCGCAGACTCTCCAAGAAGCTGCTCGGCGACTTGCGCGACTTCCGCCTTGGCCGCTGCTCGATGCACCTGCAGCCCAACAGCTGGTTCCATTTCGTCGCGGACCACATCATCACGTTCGCCGTCTTCCCCGTCAATGAGCACCAGACGCTGGTACGCACCACCTGGCTGGTGGCTGACGACGCCGTGGAAGGCGTCGATTACGACCTGGAGAAGCTCACCCACACCTGGAAGCAGACCAATCTGCAGGACAAGGCGTTCGTGGAGTTGTGCCAGAAGGGCGCCAGCAGCCCCGCCTACGAGCCCGGCCCGTACATGAAGAGTGAATACCAGGTCGAGGCATTCATCAACTGGTATGTACAGCGCGTGCAGGAGCACTTGGCATGATTGAACTCGGCACCGTCACGGCCATCCAGGAGCCACAGCGCATTCGCGGCCTGGAGATGCCGTGGAACAGGGTGCTGGGCAGCACCGATGGACCCGCCGGTGCGGCCCGCGCATTGGGACCCTGGAATCCGCAGGAGCTTATGGCCGAATGTGTCGAGACCATTCCCGAGGCGGGCGGCATGATGACCTTCGTGTTCCGCCGCTCCGACGGGGCGCCCCTGGCGTTCCGTCCGGGCCAGTACGTGAATGTCGCCTTTCCCGTGAACGGCGAAGACCAGGACGCCGTGGACCGCAGCTACTCGCTGTCCAGTTCGCCCACCAAGCCGTGGACCTTTGAGATAACAGTCAAATGCGACCCCACGGGGCAGGTCTCGCCGTGGGTGCACGCGAACGTCAAACCCGGCACCGTCCTGGAGATGCTCGGGCCGGTCGGGGCCTTCCACCTGCCCGACGTCGACCGGCGGGCACGGTACCTCTTACTGGCGGCCGGCTCCGGCATCACCCCCATCATGTCGATGGTGCGGACCATCCACTCCCTGCCCGGACAGGCCGATGTCGTGCTGCTCTTCCACGGAGCGGAGGCTGGAGGGTTTGCCTTCCACCAGGAATTGAACTACATCGCCTCCGTGGACTCGCGCGTCAAGGTCTTCTACTCCCTGGGCGACCGCAGCGAACCCGAGGGGTGGCAAGGGCTCACCGGAAGGCTAACGGCGGCCATGCTCGACCAGGTAGCCCCGGATGCCAACGGCCGCCAGGTTTATGCCTGCGGCCCCGAGGGTTACCTGAACGCAGCCACCGAGCTCCTTGAGAAAGTCGGCGTCGACGACACCTCCATCCACGTGGAATTCTTCTCGGGAGACCGCCAGACCATTCTTGAATACCAGGCGGAGGTCGCGCTTGCAGTGGACATTGCGGAGGAAATCGCCGAGGAAATCGCCGATTCCGCCGAGGACTACTACGAAAGCCAGCCCGCAGCATTCGGGCTCTACGAGCCCGGCTACGATGCCGAGGGAACCCTGGAGGCCACGGGACTGCCGCTGGAAACCGTCGACCCGGACTCGTCCTGTCCCGAAGCCCCCGACGCCAGTTCGGATGTGAGGCCGGAGGCCGGGTCCACCGATGTCTCGAGCTTCGACACGGTCGGCACGGGAAGTCTCACCCTTTCCTTCCTGCGCACCGGCATCAACGTGCGCATCGACCCCGCCGAACATATCCTCGGGGTGGCCCAGCGTGCGGGCGTCAGGATCGGCGCGAACTGCAGGGAAGGCATGTGCGGCTCCTGCAAAGTCGTCAAGCTTTCCGGGGAAGTCGACATGAACCACCAGGGCGGGATCCGGGCTCGGGAAATCGATGCAGGCAAGTTCCTGCCCTGCTGCTCGACCGCGCTCACTGATTTAGTGATCGATGCCTAGCCGCCTCCAGCTTCTCCCCCCGGGAGCGTATCAATAGACCCGATTTGCTTCACGAAAGTGACAACAACGTCCTCACAGGCAGTCTGATGCGACCAGCATCACCGTGAGGGTTCGATCGCCAACCCATAGGAGCCATTTAATGTCAGGTAACAAAGCCGTTGCATACAAGGCGCCGGGGATCGTGGAAATCATCGATACCCCGTATCCCACCTTCGAACTGCAAGCCGGCCCAGGCGTCAATCCCCTCAATGTCGGCCGGAAGATCCCGCACGGGGTCATCCTGCGCACCGTGAGCACCAACATCTGCGGCTCGGACCAGCACATGGTTCGTGGCCGCACGACCGCCCCGGCCGGTCTCGTCCTGGGGCACGAGATCACCGGGGAAGTCATCGAGACCGGGCCCGACGTCGAGTTCATCAAGGTCGGGGACATCGTTTCCGTCCCCTTCAACATATCCTGCGGACGTTGCCGGAATTGCAAGGAAGGCAAGACCGGAATCTGCCTGAACGTGAACCCAGACCGTCCCGGTTCCGCCTACGGCTATGTCGACATGGGCGGATGGGTCGGCGGGCAGGCGGAGTTCGTCCTGGTCCCCTACGCGGACTGGAACCTGCTGCGGTTCCCCGATCGGGACCAGGCCCTGGAAAAGATCATGGACCTGACCATGCTCTCGGACATCCTCCCGACCGGTTTCCACGGGGCCGTTACTGCGGGTGTTGGCGTCGGGTCCACCGTCTATGTTGCCGGGGCCGGTCCCGTGGGGCTGGCCGCGGCAGCCAGCGCCCAACTGCTGGGGGCTGCGGTGGTCATCGTGGGGGATCTGAATGAGGATCGCCTGGCCCAGGCCCGATCCTTTGGCTGCGAAACCGTTAATGTGGCCAACGGGGACCCGGCTGACCAGATCGAGCAGCTTCTCGGGGTCCGGGAGGTCGATGCCGGTATCGACGCGGTCGGTTTCGAGGCCCGCGGCCACGGACATGGTGCCGGGGCCCAGGAGGCGCCGGCCACCGTGCTCAATTCACTGATGGATCTCACCGCCGCCGGCGGGTCCCTGGGCATTCCCGGCCTGTATGTCACCGGGGATCCGGGCGCCGCGGACGAGGCGGCCCAAAAGGGCAGCCTGTCACTATCCTTGGGCACCGGCTGGGCGAAGTCCCTCTCCTTTGCTACCGGCCAGTGTCCGGTCATGAAGTACAACCGGCAGCTGATGATGGCGATCCTGCATGACAGGATCCAGATCGCCAAGGCGGTCAACGCCACAGCCATTTCACTCCAGGATGCCCCGCGGGGGTACGCGGAATTCGATGCGGGCGCCGCCACGAAGTATGTCCTGGACCCGAACGGCTACCTCAGCAAATAGTCCGACAGGCAGGTTAGAGCAGTCGGTGCACCACCCATATCGTGCGGGCGGTGCACCGCCCAATCCGTCTTCGAAGCGCTTGAACGTGTTGCGGATCAGATGAATGTTATGCCGATGTCGGCACGGTGGCTTGATGACGTGGGTCTGAATGGCACCGGCTATGTCGCGGCCGAACTGGGCCGGCAACGCAATAGTGTCGTCGCTGGAGACTCTGATCTCGGCAGCGAGGTTGTCCAGGGCGGTGCCTTCCGGCAAAAGTTCTGCGAAGAAGTTGCGTCTTCGCCCCGCCCGGCTGCGGTTGCTGACGAGGTCGAACGGCACCGAAGCGGAGAGGATCGTGCTGCCGAGCCCCAAACACACAGCTGCCTAGGCGTTTAGGCGTGCAGCCAACTCGTGGAGGGTGGGAACGGTGTAGTCCGGTTGCGCGAAGTAGCTCGGATAAGGGGCATCGCCTCGGTTGATCCAAGCGGTGCTGAGGCCCGCTTGGGCTGCCCCGTGGATGTCCCAGGGGTGCACGGCGACCAGGAGCATGTCGGCCGACTGAACCCCCAGAGCATTCGCGGCGTAGTGATAGGCGGAACCCACAGGTTTCCACGCCGGTGCGTCCTCGACGGTGAGAAGGGCGTCAAAGTTATCTCGAATCCCCGCCTCGGACAGCATGGCTTGTGCCAACCGTGCCGACCCGTTGGACAAGGTCGCGAGGCGGTACCCCGAGACCTTTAACGCCCTGACCCCGTCTGCGACATCCGGGTGCAGGTTCAGTGTCCCGAGGCCCTCCAAGACATGGGATACGGCCTCATCGACAGTGCGCGTCAGGGCGATGCCGCGGAACAGATCATGCAGGATCGCGGTGCCGATCACGGAGAATCTCGCACTGTCGCCAGACGCGGCGAGGGCGAATCCGTCCCGAAGCAATGATGCGAACCAGATCCGGGCCAGATAACCCGGGGCACCGACCTCCACGAAACGATTCTCCATTGGTGACATGTCCGAGAGGGTTTCATTGACATCGAAAACGATTACTGACGCGGCTGCATTCATGATGGGCTCCTTAAGATTGATCAACGTGCCCGAGATCGGAAACCGACGGCGTCTGTTCACGCCGGTCGTGCCTCGACTCAAACACGAAGTCGGACAAACGATGTGGTCGACCCCTTCCACCCAATAGGCAGAGTCACGGCAGCGAACACGATGCGATCCACGGATCCATGGATCCACGGACCTCCAGTCTACGAAAACCTCGCCCGCGCCCTAAAACTGATCCTGTGAGGCGTGGGATGCACCGCCGGGAATTCCTCCCCTGCCTCATGGTTGTCTTCTAGACGTATCGGAATCGGCGGGTGTAATGCCGCCCGACGGACCGTCGCTCAACTCAACGGAAAGAAGATCGCCATGGACCTCAACAAATTGGATCTCGCCAATCGCCGCGGAATCATCACGGGCGCAGGACAAGGCATCGGCCAGGCCATCGCCCTCGAGTTTGGTCGACGCGGTGGTCACCTCCTGCTGGTCGGCCGCCAACTGGCCACACTCACCGAAACCGCCCGCCTCGTCGCCGCCGCGGGCGGAACAACCGAAATCCTCGTCGAAGACCTGACTCAGCCTGGCGCTGTTGAACGGATCACCGACACCGTTGCACCGTGGAGCACGGTTGACCTGCTCGTCAACAATGCCGGCAATGTACGCGCGGGTCGGCTCGAGCTCACCAGCGATGCGGATGTCCATTCAATGATCGATCTGAACCTCACCGCTCCGATCCTGCTCACCAAAGCCCTCCTGCCGGCGCTTCGTCAGAGCGGTAAGGGCCGTGGAAGCATCCTCCTGAACGTTTCCAGCGGGATAGCCCTCGTCGGGATGCCGTTCTATTCGATCTACGCGGCCACGAAATCAGGCCTAGCCCAGTTCGGCGAATCGCTGCGCCGGGAATTGATCGGAACGGGCGTGCACGTTGCGACCGTCTACCCGGGGGCCACCGATACCGCCATGATGACCTCGCAGAACGCCGGCGCCGACCTCGGCTGGGACCGCCGCAGCCTGGCCGACGTCATCACCGATCTGATCGCTGCGTTGCAGGCAGGTGAGCATGAAATCAACACCGCACCCGAGGGCCGCCGAGCAATGCAGGAACTCAACCTCACCGACCCATTGGCCGTGGATGCCGCACTGGCTCCCGGCCTCGAAGCCCTCGAACTCGCGGTGCGCGACCACCGCAGCATCTAGCGGCCCAAACTACGAGACCACCACGCTAAGAACACCGCAACCTCAAGCGGATCCAATCTTGCCTCAAAGGCCGACATCCAGACCCGAAGTGGCATTCTGCGCGCTGGAACGCGGCGGGCGTGGCGTACCGGGGCTCACGCATCCTCTTATCCAATCATCCCTGGCGCGTTCACGGTCAAGTAGCGCTGCGCGTTAGCTGGCGCAGGAGGTCCGGGGCTCGGTCCTGAGCGAACTGTTCTGTGGCCCCCTAAGGTGAGCTCGTAGACGTCGGCATCCAGGTTTCCGATGCCGTGCAGCGCAGCGGAGGATTCGTGAGAAACAACCGCCAGCTCGGGTGACACGAGGCGCTCGGACGCTCTCGGCCGGGGGTCAAGGGAAAGCCGAACCAACTGCGCTGGCGTAACTCCCAGACCACGGGCCTGGGGCAGCGAACGCCAGCAGCGAGCGGATCGCTGAATTGCTGATCCGTCGTCTCGCTCTTGGTCGATACCCGCGCAGACCCAATAAGCTTCGTCATTGACGCCTCCCGATGTCTCGCAACCGTCCTTGCCTACCTGCATAGTGTTGACAACCGAGGCGAGACACGCCGCTTCTTACATTGCCTTCAGACTGCGATGCCCACAACCCGATCACCGAGAAGGATGTCGACCGTGGCGCTCGTCACTATCGCGCAACGTCGACCTGTCCCATCGCGGCGTCAGCCGCCAGCTTGTGAGACGTGGTCTCCACCGTACCGGTGGGATTTGAAAACTAGACCGTCCCTAATCAGACGGCGGACCGCGCCCAGATCAGCAGGATTATCGGGTTTTTCAATCTTTTGAACACCCGTGACACCGATGCGATTTCATTCAAGTGCTGCCAAAATGTTGCCACGCACAGCACGGGACAGTGGACGACTCTGTGGACGACTCTGTGGACGCCCGAAGCATTGGGGGAAACCCGATGCTGACGGAGGGATGGCCGAGGCGCATGTGTGCCCCGGCCATCCCTAATTAGGGGTTAGTCCTGTGTGCCGTCTTCGACGGCGACACCGTTGATGTCGTCGCTCGTGTTCTCGGTGTCGGTTTCGGTTTCGGTACCAGACTCGGTGCCGGACTCGTCGGCGGTTTCGCCGTCGTTGGTGCCGTCTTCGACCTCGTCCTGAACGTTATCCGTGTCGGCCGACTTGACGCCTCGTTCGACGTGCGAGGTGGACGATGAGGGGCTGGCGGGAGTGGACTGGGCGCCGGCGGTGAGAGCGATGCCGCCGACGAGGGCCAGAGCCAGAGCGACTGCTGCGCCACCGGCGATTTTCGTCTTCTTCTGCATGGTGTGTGCCTTTCGTGAGTGAGCTCCGCGACTGCGGGGCCATACTTCCAAGCTAGAGAGGGGCACGTGAGATGAGCGTGAGAGCCAGAGCTACTGAGTCACTTTAGGGGCGGAGGGGAAGATTCACTGTCACGGTGGTGCCGATGCCGACCTGTGAGGTGAGCGTGATGCGCCCGTCGTGCGCCTGGACGATCTGCTGCACCAGGCTGAGGCCGATGCCGTGCCCGGGCTGTGATCGCCCCCGGTCCGATCGCCAGAACCGGTCGAAGGCGTGTTTCAGGTCGTTGTTGTCCATGCCGATGCCGGTGTCCCGCACGGTGACGGTGCAGGTGCTGTCCTGGACGGCAGTTCTGACGGTGATGACGCCCGTCGGCGGGGTGAATTTCAACGCGTTGTCGATGACGTTCGCGATCGCTCGAGCGAGCAGGGCCGGGGAGCCCAGAACGGCCGCGTCCCGCCCCCGGTGAACGTCCAGCCGGGCGGCATCCACTGGCCTACTGGCGCGCGCGTCGATGTCGAGGCGGACAAGGTCATTCAGGTCGACGAGTTCGTACGTTTTCTTCAACTCGGCTCCCGCGCCGCGCGATAGCAGCAGGAGGTCATTGGTGAGCTGGGTGAGGCCGCCGACGGCGTCGAGCGCGGTCTCCATCGCACGCTCATACTCGGCCGGGGTGCGGATGCTGAGCAGGGCGAGTTCGAGTTCGCCCTGAATGACACTGAGCGGGCTGCGCATCTCGTGAGAGGCGCCATCCACGAAGCGTTGCTGCAGCTCGTAGCTTTTCTGCAACGGTGCCAGGGCAGCGCGAGCCATGAGAAAACTCGCGATCGGGATCAGCACCAACAAGACGGCGTAGAGCACGAGCAGGCCGGTGCGGAGGTTGGCGAAGCCCTGCTCGGCCGCGTTGAGGGCGCCGGCACCGTCCGATTCAGCGGCGTCGAAATCGAAGGTTCCGGTGACGAAGATGTAGATGCCAACCGCGAACGCGGCGAACAGCACCAGCTGCACAATCGTGTAGGTGACGGTGAGTCGAACCAGCGCGCGGCGAAACATCAGCTGTCCGCTTGGATCAGGTAGCCGGCGCCGCGCCGGGTCTCGATGATGTCCGTTTCGCCGGGGAGGGTGAGTTTTTGCCGCAGGTAGCGGATGTAGGTTTGCACGACGTTGCTGAATCCCTCGTAGTTGCTGTCCCATGCATGGTCGATCAGCTCGGTGGCGCTGATGATCGTGCCGGCGTTGCTCATCAAGTATTCCAGCACGGCGAATTCCTTCGCCGTCAACACAATCGTGCGACCGGCCCGGACCGCGGTGCGGGTGGCGGGGTCGAGGAATACTCCTTGCGCCTGCAGCACGGGTGCGTGCGCCCGCGGAGAACGCCGAAGGAGCGCCCGCACGCGGGCCAACAGCTCGACCAGGTGGAACGGTTTGACGATGTAGTCGTCGGCGCCGGCGTCGAGCCCTTCAACCTTGGTACGCATCGAATCCAGCGCGGTCAGCATCAGCACGGGCACGTCGCTATTGATCAAGCGGATGCGTCGGCACACGTCCATCCCTCCGCCCGGCAGTCCCGGGAGCATCAGGTCTAGTACGACCAGATCGTAGGTGTCAATTTCGAAGGCCTGGACGCCGTCGGGCGCGGTGTGGGCAACATCGACGGCGTAGCCGGATTCGGTGAGGGTACGACGGATGACGTCCGCGATGCGGACGTCATCCTCGACGACGAGCACCTTCATACGCTGCCCGGCCCGACCGATTGCGGACGTGGCGGGCAGCGGGTGATGGTCATAGCCTCGACCCTAGACCGTGGCCGATGAGACCAGGATGAGAAGCCCGAAACCTCACGGCGATCACTGCGGCATGCACTGCCGCGTTCCGCTGATCCTCACACCCGAGCATTCTGGCGGCGTGAGACGAGGGCTCGGATGACGACGGGAACCACGGAGAGCACAACGATGCCGATCAGCACGAGATCGATGTAGCGTGCGGCGAAGTCGGCGACGCCCGGGATGTGTGCCAGCCCGAAGCCCAGGAGCACCACCGCGGTCGTCCAGAGCACGGCGCCGATGATGTTGAACAGTGTGAAGACCCGCCGGCGCATTTTGCCGACGCCGGCCGCGACGGGGGCAAAGGTGCGCACGACCGGTACGAAGCGGGCGATGGTGACGGCCGCCGGGCCGAACCGATCGAAGAAGCCTTGCGTTCGGATGACGCTCTTTCGGCTGAACAGGCCGGAGTCGCGCCGGTCGAAAATGCGTCGGCCCGTCGTGCGCCCGATGAGGTAGCCGAGCTGGTCGCCCAGCACCGCCGATAGGGCGATGGCCGGGATCACGATCCAGAGCGGCTGGCTGATCACCCCGCTGAGGACGAGCACGCCGGTGAAGAACAGCAGGGTATCGCCGGGCAGGAAGAACCCGACGAGCAGGCCCGTCTCCACGAACACGATCGCGCAGACGACCACGAGACCCCAGACGCCGGCGCCGGCGATCACAGATTGCGGATCCAGAAAACCGGACGTGGGTAGTGCGGTGGCGATCATGGTGTTCATGCTGCAGGGACTTTCTCTGAGTTTTCTGAAGGCGATCCGGGCATCCGCTGCTGCGCGAGGTGTTTAGGCGGTGGCCGTGAGCTGGGCGTCTTCCGGCTGGGCGTCTGCGGTGCGGGCGCGGCGGGTGAGCACGATCACGAGGATGAGGATCACGGCCAGGAACAGCACACTCGTTCCCGTGGTCCCCAGCCCCAGGCCGCCATCAGCGACAGGCTGAGACAGCAGATCGCCGGTGGATGCGCCCAGCGGGCGGGTCAGGATGTAGGCGATCCAGAAGGCCAGCACAGCGTTCAAGTGGAAGACGAAGTACGCCACAGCGACCAGCGCGATGGCGGCGGCGAAGACGAGCAGCGCGACGAAGAAGCCCAGGTTGAGTCCTTCGGCGACGAGGTCGCCCGCCGCAGTCCCGAGGGCGAACGTGAACAACACGGCCAGCCAGTAGAACGACTCCCGCCGAGTCGTGAAGATGGAGTGGATGGACAGGGTCTTCTCCGAGATGGCCCAGACGGTGAAGGTCGCGGCCAGTGCGATGGCGAAGACGACCGTCGTCACCCACAGGGGAACGCCGAGGCTGTCGGTGAGGTTATCGGTGATCAGAGTTCCCACGACGCTGATGAGCACCACGGCCAGCCAGTAAACCGCCGGGGTATATTTCTGCAATCTGAATTGCACAATCAGCGCGGCGACCAGCAGGACCGCCATAATGATCGACGTGATCGTCAGTCCCAGGTTGAGGTCGACGTTGAGGAAGTCCGCGGCGGTCTCCCCCACTGTGGTCGCGAGTACCTTAATCACCCAGAAGATGAGGGTGACCTCTGGCACCTTGGTGAGGATGTTCCGGACGGGCGAAACGGTCGTGGAGCGGGTCGAGGTCGTGGACATGTGTTCCTCCTGGGATGGGGTCGGTAACACCAGCGAACACGGTGGTGTCTAAGACTTCTCACAGAAGAAGGCAATCATCGAAATCGTTTTTTCTTACCAGCTGAGCGGCGACCTGCTCGACGGAGCAGGATCAGGATGCGGCTGGCTTCGCGCGCGGGAGGGTGAGGCTGATCGCTGTGCCTGCGGCGCCGCTGTAGACGACGTGCACGGCTCCTCCGTAGCGCACCGCAATTTCCCGCACCAAGGACAGGCCGATACCAAACCCCGTTCGGGCGTCCCCGCCACCGTCCACAGCCGCGCCGGAGTGCGCGAACCGATCAAAGATGCGGGCGGGGTCGATGCCTTGAATGCCGGGGCCGCGATCGCGCACGGTGACCACCACCGTCTTCTTAGTCACGGCCACGCCCACCGCGACGATCGACCCGCTGGGGGCGAAGCGCACAGCGTTATCCAACAGCGCGACCGCGCATCGGGTGATGCTGGAGGCGGGCACGCGCACCGGCGCGGGCTGGGCCGCATCCATTTCAATGGTGATGTTTTTGTCGACGGCGATCAGTGCCATCGATTGCACCGCGGCTTCGACGGCAGCGACCAGGTCGACGACGACGGTGTCGTGCACGGCCGCGCCGCCGACTTCAGCAGATTCGAGCAAGTCGTTGACGATGTGGATGAGGTCCTTCGCATCGCTGCGGAGCTCCGCAACGACCGAGGACGACGGGTCATCGGCGGGGAGGGTGCGCTGCAGAATTTGCAGGCGGGCATCAAGCACCGCAAGCGGAGTTCGGAGTTCATGGCTGGCGTCAGCGACAAACGCCCGTTGGATGCGCAGCACATCACCGAGCGGTTGCACGGCCCGGCGGGTGACCAGAAAGCTCAACACACCGGCCAGAATGATCAATGACACGCCCAACACTCCCGCGGCCCGCAGCAGGTTGACTGCGCTGACCTGCAGGTTGTCGGTGTCGGGCACCGGTTCGAACAGCTCACCGGGCGAGATCTCGGACAGGATGTAAACGAAGACGGCCACGATGACCACCGCGACAACCGCAGCGCACGCGATCGCGATGCGGGTCCCGACGAGTCGGGAGGCCCGACGGATGGCGAGGGTGTCGCTGTCAACGATGCGGGTGCTGCTTCGGATCATGGCTGTCCCAGGCGGTAACCCTCACCGCGCACGGTGAGGACGATGTCGGTTTCGGTCTTGCGCCGCAGATAATGCACGTAGGTGTCCACCGTCCCGGCGGTGTCCGCGGCGCTGAACACGGTCTGCAGGATCTGCTGGCGGGAGAACGTGCGTTGTGGGGCATCCGCTAACAATTTGAGCAGTTCGTTCTCCTTCACCGTCAGCAGGATGCGCCCGTCATACGGGGAATAGATCGTTCGACTGTCGGGGTAGTACTCCCAGGCGCCCACCAGCACCGTGCGGCCCTCTCCGGTGAAGACCCGACGGATGGCCCGGAGCCGGGCGAAGAGCTCATCGAATTCGAACGGTTTGACCAGGTAATCGTTGGCGCCGATGTCCAGCCCGGCCACCTTGTCCCCCGTCGTTCCCAGCGCAGTGAGGAGCAGGATGGGAGTGGTCACCAGTTTGCGGCGGAGCGCTTCCACCACTCCGAGGCCGTCCAACGTCGGCAGGCGCCGGTCGATCACCATCACCTCGAACTCGCCGCCGAGACCGGCCGCAAGTCCCTCCGCGCCGTCGGCGACCAGGGTGACATCGTAGTTTTCCGTGAGCACGTCGCGGATCATCGGGCCGAGCTTGGCATCATCTTCGATCAACAACAGCCGGGGGCGAGCTGTGCTCTCAGCGGGCATTCCAGACTCCTCCGTGCACGGGTCCAGCGTGGAGGCCGGATCGACGTTCGCTCCAGTGTGCCAGTAGTAGCACCGAGGCGGCGTTCACCAGCGCCACGGCAGCAAGCGAGTACACGATCGACGCCACCACATCCGACGGGTAATGCACCCCCAAATAGACCCGGGACGCAGCCGTGGCGAGCACCACCACCGCGGCCGTTCCAATCACAAACGGATGCCATCGGTGACCGGCCGTGACGAGGACGACCCCGAGCAGGAAGCAGGCGGCGAAGCTGGTGTGTCCGCTCGGAAAGCTGAGACCACCCGGTTCAAGCAGCAGGATGTGCGGCAGCGACGGTATGTCAGGTCGCGCCCGCTGCACCAGGAGTTTGATCACGTCGGCGCCCAGCGTGGGAATCATCACCACCAGCACGAAGCGGATCGCCGCGCCGGGTCGCCGGGTCAACAGCAGCACCGACCCGGCTGCCAACAAGACCAGTACCACGCCCACTGCGGGGCTGAACAGCCAGTCAATGCCGAGGGCCACCGCGTCCAGAGGCGCGCTGTGGTCAGCGTTTACCTGCCGGAGAACATTCATCTCCCCGTCCGTCCACCCCGCCGACCCGGTCAGCACGAACCCAGTGGCTATGACAGTGAGAATGACTCCAGCCGCGGGAAGAGCGGTCCGAACGAAGCTGTGGAGTGGACGGGTTTCTGAGCTCATCCCCCCAGACTCACCCGTCACGTCACAGAACCGTCTAAGAATTGTGTCTGCCGGGACGGGCTCTCACTGACAATTCAGTCCCGCTCCGCAGGAGTTGGTTCCTTCAACACCTACCCGGAGCAGTTCACCGAACGACGCGGTGAACACAAGCAGTGCACCTCCCGGCAAACTGGCCTTGGAAACCGGGTGGACAGCCACATTCGCAGCGGCCTGCGGGCCGTGGAGGCTGCGGTTGTCGAATAGCTCACGCGGTCTCGGCGCCGAGCTGCAGCCTGGTCATCACAGCTTCGACGCGGGCGCGTGCCGGAGCGTTCAACCCTCGGATGGGGCGCGGCAGACAGTCCGGGGCCACCAAGCCCAGTTGTTCTGCGATCGCGGCAACCACCCGGTAGCTCCCGCCGAGCTCGGCGAAGAGGGCCCACAGCGGCTCGAGCCGCGCGGACAGTTGCTCGGCTTCGCTGCTATCGCCGTGTTGTGCAGCCCGTGTGATCGCGAGGGCGAGGGCGGGGAGTGTTCCGCCGATCACGGAGTACCAGGCGTCGCATCCGGCGTTCAACCCGGTCGCTGCCGAGGCATCACCAGAGACCCCCACGGTCACGTGTGCGGGCACCGCATCCCGGATTGCTTGCACCCGGGCGGCGGCACGGGCTGGCACTCCGGGGACTCCCGGGATCTTGATCGAGGCCACCTGCGGGAGTCGGGCGATGCTGGCGTACAGGTCGTCGGTGAAGGTGACGTGGGTGGTGCCAGGGTTGTCGTAGACGACCAACGGCACAGACAGGTTCGAGGTCACGTCCTCGAACAAGCCGAAGACGTCATCGTCCGTGAGCGGCTGGTAGCTGACCGGTGCCAGCAGCACGGCGCGTGCGCCGGCTTCCTGCGCGTCTTCCGCCAGGGCGAGGACGTGCGACGTGCGGAGCGCACCAATGCCGACGATAACTGGCACCGTCTCGGCGTGCTGGACGGCGCACAGTGCCACGCGGCGTCGCTCCTCGCGGTCCAGATACAGGTACGACCCGGTCGAGCCGAGAGCGGTGATCGAGTCGACACCCGCAGCGACCAACTTCCCGATCAGCCCCGCGTAGGCGGTCTCGTCGAATGCGTCGTTGCGGAGCGGCGTCAAGGGGAAGGCGCTCAGACCGGTGAACATGGGCACTCCATTCGGATGGCAGTAGCTGCGGCAGTCCTTCCAGCATAGTGCACTATGATGCACCGTATGGGTGTTGAACGGGATGACTTGGCGGCGGTCATCGGCGCGCGCATTCGAGCGGGCCGGCATGCCCTGAAGTGGACGCTCGATGAGGTGGCGGCGCAGTCCGGGGTCAGCCGTCGGATGATCGTCACGGTCGAAAAAGGCGAGGCCAACCCGAGCGTGGCGACCCTGCTCCTTCTCAGTGATGCGCTCGGAATCGGCCTTCCGACGCTGGTCGCAGCCCGGGACGGTGTTCCAGCGGCACTGACGCGTCGCGGCGACGGCGCCGAACTGTGGTCAAGCCCGAGCGGCGGTAGTGGAATTTTGCTTGCGGGTACCCCCTCGCCCGACGTCTTGGAACTGTGGCAGTGGACCCTTGCCCCCGGAGATACCCACGAAAGCACGCCCCATGCTGCAGGCACACGAGAGATCCTGCACGTCGGCCGAGGCGTGGTGAACCTCACCGCCGGCCCCGATGAGGTGAACCTCAGCCCCGGCGATACCTTCGCGTTCGATGGCGACCAAGCGCACGCCTACGCGAACACGTCGAATTCCACTGCGGAGTTCACACTTGCCGTCTTCGAGCCCGGCGTCGGTACGTCCAGCCCACGCCCGTCCCACCAGACCACCTGACGACAGGAACACCATGACGACCTATCACGACCTCCTCAGCGGGGCCTACGTCGACGATGAGATCTTCGCGCTTCGACCGGACTACCGCGCCTGCCTCCTCACGGTGTCTGGCCTCACCCCGGGGGAAAGCGACGACGCCAGTGACGCTCTGCTGCACGAGGCGGAGACAACAGCCCGGCACCTCCTGGCAGCAGCACCGGTCGAGGAGGTGCCGCACGTTGCGGCGTGGCGGGATGCCTACCGTGGCTTCGGTGCGAAACCGCAACGCACGAGGAACAGCCTCGAGGCGCTCCTTCGCCGGGCCGGGGACGGGCTGCCACGGGTGAACCGGCTGACAGACCTCTATAACGCGATCTCTGTCCTGCATCAGGTGCCTCTCGGCGGCGAAGACCTTGACCGTTACGTCGGCGCACCCCGCCTCATCCGTGCCGCTGGCGACGAAACTTTCGATACCACTGCCGGCGGCGCCGACGTCACCGAGCACCCCGACTCCGGTGAGGTCGTCTGGTGCGATGACGCCGGCGTCACCTGCCGACGGTGGAACTGGCGTCAAGGCCGCCGCACGCAGCTGCGCGACAGCACCACACGTGCCCTGTTCATCTTGGACGCGCTCGCCCCGATGACCGACGAGCAGCTGCACACAGCGACCGAAGACCTCGCCACCCACCTCGCCCGGCTCGGCCCCGACGTCGTCATCGAATCACGAATCCTCGCGCGCCCCACCCCCAACTGACCTCGCCACTCGCGTTCTACCTCCCGGAACAGGACTGCCATGACGCCTTCACCGGACAAGCACGACGCCTCGACCGTTGGCGACCTCACCTGGGCCGTCCCTGGTGGTAACCGCATCGACGCCGGTACGGGCGCGATCCGGAGCCCGCTGGTGATGGCGAACTCCTATTTGCTGCCCGAGGACCCGGCATCGATGAACTGATCAGCGACCGAGCAGCTGGTCTACGGGCGGAATGGTTCCGCCAACCAGGAAGCCCTTGAAATAAAGATCGCAGCGCTCGAAGGCGGGGAGGTGGCGGTAGCGTTCGCGACCGGCGTCGCGGCCCTACACGGGGTATTCTTCACCCTGCTGCGCACTGGCAATCACGTGATCGTCTCCGACGTCACCTACGAGGCCGTCTGGCGACTGTTCTCTGAGCTGCTGCCGGAACGGTACGGGATCGAAGCGTCCTTCGTCGACGTCGCCGGCCTCGACGCGGTCCGGGAAGCAATCCGGCAACGCCGCCCTGATCGACCGAATCCGCCATGACGCCTAGGTCGATGTCTGCGGGGTTACGAACCGCGCCCTGGGCAGATTTTGGGAGCTTTCACGCACATCCTCTGAGCTCCGCCAAATAGTCCTCCACCGGCCGAGCAACGTGGCCAACTCGTCGAGCGACTCCCCCGTGAGCGTGAACTACTCAGCGACACCCTCGAAGAGCATCGCGAGCTCGTCGAGTTCGACGTCCCAGCCCTCTCGGTTCTGCTCAAGACGTTCGCGACGGTAGCGGGTGCCGCCGGGGAGGGTATCGAAGCCCGATTCGATCACCGTGACATCCGTCCCGGTACCAGCATCGGCGATGGTGAAGCGCACGTGCGTCGAGTACTCGTCGAGCTGTTCGGCGGGGATGCCCGACCAACGGAAGCCGAACGAGCCGTCGGGCACGACCTCGGTGATTTCGATCGGGAAGCTGCCGTAGTCATCCCAGTCAATGCTGCCAGTAGCACCGGGCTCGAGGGCGGTGAACACCACACCGTCGCCAAACCACTTGACCATCACCTCGGGGTCGGTCAGCGCCTTCCAAACGCGCGCGCGCGAAGCCTCGATGTGCACGGTGCGGGTCACGGTGTGCCCCTTGATTCTTGCCTGATCAGACACGGTGTTTCCTTCACGTTCAAGCCGAGAACGACGGGACATTGCCCGCCGAGCGGCACGTCAATAAGTTCTGCAAACGCACCTCGTCGAGCCTACCCATGATTGCCTATCTGTTCACGGCCGGGTGAGCGCCGTGAACGCGCATGTGTGCTCGGCAATAGATAGCTGCAAGCGCCTACGGAACGGCGAGCAGCATCGCCGACACGCCCCACTTCAGCCCGCGCCCCGTGTTAATCGCGTCGATCACGATGGCGGTCGGCATGAACCGGCGCAAGAAAGAATAGGTGCGGGCGGTGGCGACCAGCATAAGTTCGAACATGGCGCGGCTTTTCAGATGCTCGGCAACAAGAACCTGAAAGACGGAGAGTCGTCAAGCCGTCGCAACGAGCGACGGCGCATAAAAGAGGCTACCTACGATTATTTTAGAATCGGATGTCGGCAGGCGAAAGTATCGCGCACACCATTTCCCAGAGGAGTCTTCCTGCACCGGATCGCGCTCAAACCGTTGTGCCGAACTGTGGGAACGGTCAGGACGAGCCGCTCCATGCGGCCGGAACGATGGTCCAGAGAAGCTCGGTCTGTCCCCCACTGCGGTTGTCCCAAGAGTGGGGTTGGCGCCCCGCGACGGTCATCGTGTCCCCCTCCGATAGCTCAACTTCGCCTCCTACCAGCCGAAGGACGAGGCTCCCGGATAACACGTGCAACACCTCGACATCGCAGTTGATCGTGTAAAGCGCGTCTCCCCCTGAGGCTCCGGGGGCGAGGGTCGAGCGGAGTACTTGCACCCGTGACTCGCCCCGTGGGGTGAGCAGCTTTTCGATCGCGCCCTTCCCACCCATGTTGATGAGTGCCGCATCGGCGAGGGCTATGACCTCGTTATCGGGCGCCTCGAAGAGCGAGCCGAGCTGAAGGGAAAGCACCTGGCACAGTGCCACGAGCGAAGACACGCTGGGCGAGGTCTCGTCTCGCTCCACTCTGCTGATGAAGCCGGTGCTGAGGTTACTTGCCTCGGCTACATCCGCGATCGTCAAGGCCTGGGCTAGCCGCGTTGCCCGGAGTTTCGCTCCGATCGCGAGCGGTGCGCCCGATGGTGCCGGGTTGAGAGCTCGCACAGTGCCTTGCCTTTCTTAACGCGTTTCGACCTGATGTGGGACTGTTTCCCAGTATCTCGCGATCTCTCACCGCTCCCCGCCATAAGCACGGCCGGCGTCGCCGCGGGCCGGGCTTAGCGCGGTGTCATGGCCGAAAGGATTTCGTAGGCGACATGGGAGGCGGCAACGGCCGTGATCTGCGCATGGTCGTAGGCGGGGGCCACTTCGACGACGTCGGCTCCGACGATCCGCACGGCGCTCAGCGCACGGATGATGGCCAGCAATTCTCTGCTCGTCAGCCCGCCCGCTTCCGGGGTGCCGGTTCCGGGAGCGTGAGCGGGGTCGAGAACGTCGATATCGACGGACACGTATACCGGGCAGTTGCCGAGGCGGGCCAGCATCCGCTTCACGACTCCGGCAACGCCCTCGGTCTCGACTTCGTGGGCGGCAATGACGGCGAAGCCCAGGCGGGCGTCATCGGTGAGGTCCTTGCGGCCGTAGAGCGGGCCACGAATACCGATATGCAGGCTGGCTTCGAGGTCGATTAAACCCTCCTCGGATGCGCGGCGAAAGGGCGTGCCGTGGGTCACAGGTGCGCCGAAGTAGGTGTCCCACGTGTCGAGGTGAGCGTCGAAGTGCAGCACCGCGACCGGACCCGTCACCTTGGTGACCGCCCGCAGCAGGGGAAGGGCGATGGTGTGGTCCCCTCCAATCGTCAGCAGTCGTGTTCCGCCAGCGCCGAGACGGGTTGCCTCTGCCTCAATCTGAGCGACTGCCTCATCGATATTGAAGGGGTTCGCCGCAATGTCTCCTGCGTCGACGACCTGCTGGGCGGAGAAGGGCTCTACATCCTGCACGGGGTTGTAGGGCCGGAGCAGCCGGGAGGCCTCGCGCACGTGGGCCGGGCCGAAGCGGGCTCCCGGGCGATAGCTGACCCCGCTGTCAAACGGCACACCCACAACGGCTATGTCTGCGTTGGGCACGTCTTCGATGCGGGGAAGTCGGGCGAAGGTGGCGATGCCGGCATAGCGGGGTGAAATGCTGGCGTCGGATGGGCCGATCGGATTGTTCATGGGAGCTTTCTTGGAGGGAATCGGTGGAAGAGTGATCTGCGAGCCGGTGGTGACCGGGAGTGCGGCCTGCCTATGGCGTAAGTTGCAGCGCGACAGCCCGCACGGGCGCTCCATCCGCCGCGTCGAAGGCGATGGGCAGCAGGGAGATGAAGGGCTCATCGAAGTCGACCGACGCAAGGTTCGTGAGGTTCTCGCAGATCACGCCGTCGACGTCTGCAATGAGGTGATGCACGGGAAAGCCCTCACCGTGATGGGTGGAGTCCGGTGTCTCATCGATGTTGATCGCGTCGATCCCGAAGGTGCGAATGCCCAGGGCAATGAGTTTGGCGCAGGCATCGGCGTCGAGGAATGGATTGTCGAAGTAGGTCGGTGAGCCGCAGTGCGCGCTCCATCCCGTGTGGAGAAGCACGATAGCTCCCGGCAGAAGTTGCGCCTCGACGGGCTTGAAGTACGACCACGTGATGCGACCGCGCGCGCCCGCGGCACGGGCGTCGACGAGTACACCTGTGCCGACGAACCGGTCCAGCGGCAACTCATCGAGTTTCTTGGCCGCATCATCAAAGTGGTACGGAGCGTCAACGTGGGTGCCCGTTTGTGACCCCATGAACACCGAGAGAAGGTTAAAGCCGTCGCGCTCGATCGTGCTATGCGGGTCAAACCGTGGCACAGGATCTCCCGGATAGACCTGGGTGTCTGCGTTCACCAGGAGGGAGAGATCCACGACCTTGTTTGTCTTCATAGTCAAAAACTATTGCACAGGAGACAACATCCCGCTAGTGTCAATCAAAACCTGCCGCCTCCGCCGGCCCCCCTCCACGAGTCAAAGGCAAACCCATGAGTGACAACAATGGCGTTCATCACACCGCGCCCGCCGTCGAGCTAAACGCGCGGCCGAAAATCACCGAGGTTGAAACCCTCGGCGTCGACACCATTCCCGACGCCGACCGCACCTCGACCTGGCTCGACCTCCTCCGCATCCAGTTCGGCGGCGCGAACACGTTTGCCACCGTGCTGCTCGGTACCTTCCCGATCGTCCTTGGCCTTTCCTTCTGGCAAGCCGCCCTCGCAACGATCTGCGGAGTGCTCGTCGGCACGTTCTTCCTGATGCCGATGGGACTATTCGGCCCGAAAACAGGCACCAACAACGCGGTGTCATCCGCTGCATTCTTCGGCGTGCGCGGGCGAGTGGTCGGCTCGTTCCTCTCCCTTCTCACTGCAATCGCCTTCTACTCCATCTCGGTGTGGGTCAGTGGCGACGCACTCGTGGGTGCGCTCACCCGGCTTGGAGGCATACCGGACTCAATCGGACTTCGCACCCTGGTCTACGGAGTGATCGGAGTGATCGTCATCGTCGTGGTGGTGTTCGGTTATCAGTTCATGCTGCTGGTGAACAAGACCGCGGTCATCGCCAACACGATCCTCATCCTGCTGGCTATCGTCGCGTTCAACGGTGTGTTTGACAGCTCCTACAATCCCGGACCCGCGGCCTTTGCGCTCGGCTCCTTCTGGCCGACATTCGTCGCCGCCGCGCTCATCGTGGCCTCCAACCCCATCTCGTTCGGGGCGTTCCTCGGAGATTGGTCCCGCTACATCCCCCGCACCACCCCGCCTCGCAAGATCCTCGGCGCAACACTGATCGGCCAGTCCCTCACCCTCATTCCCTTCCTCTTCGGTGTGGCGACCGCAACGATCGTCGCTGGCGAGAGCGACTACGTCGTCGCCCTCATCCAGGCATCGCCCATCTGGTACGCGGTACTCCTCATGGGAGTGGCCTTCATCGGCGGACTGTCGACGGGCACGACCTCCCTCTACGGCACGGGCCTCGACTTCTCTTCGGTCTTTCCTCGGTTCACCCGCGCCCAGGCCACCATCGGTATCGGCATCGTCGCCTTCCTCTTCATCCTGACCGGCCGCATCTTCTTCGACCTGCTCGGCGCCGTGAACGCTTTCGTCGGCGCCATCATCGTCACGACCACCCCGTGGATGGTCATCATGGCCATTGGCTACATCGTGCGCCGAGGCAGCTTTCGCCCGCGCGATCTCCAGGTTTTCAACCGCGGTGAAATCGGCGGCGCTTACTGGTTCAACAACGGAGTCAACTGGCGCGGAATGGTCGCCTGGATCGGAGCCGCTGCCCTCGGACTGCTCTTTGCGAACTACCCGCCCATCATCGTTGGACCCTTCATCAATCTGGGCGGCGGCGTCGATCTCAGCCTCGCGATCGCCGTGATCTCGGCGGCCGTTCTCTATCTTGGAGCGCTTTGGATCTTTCCCGAGCCCCGATTCGTGTTTGGTGATCAAGGCGCACGCGGCGTACCAACCAGAGAATCGACTATCCCTGCCATCGAAACCGACCATTCGTCCACCGCTGCCAAGGTCGCAGCACGCCGAGTCGGATCCGCAACGTGAGCATGTCCGAAGCAGTGACAGCGGATGCGTTGGCCGCAGCCGACCAGATCATCGCGGACTTCGGTCATCACCACCGCGACGCCTATTTCGCCCGGTTCAGCCCGCAGGCAACCTTCATGTTCCACAACGTCGGGCGGCGCCTGGAGTCGCGGGAAGAGTATGAGCAGCTCTGGCTGGAATGGGAATCAGACGGATTCACGGTCATCTCATGCACGTCTACGAACCGCCGCATTCAGCTGGTTGGCTCCGTCGCCGTGTTCACCCACGATGTCGAGACAGTCTCCGAAGTTGCGGGCGAACGGTCGACAAGTCAGGAATCTGAGACCATCGTGCTTTCACTCACAGGCGGAACCTGGCTCGGTATCCACGAGCACCTGTCCATGCGCACCAACAACGCCGCCGAATAACTCCCCCGACGGCGATCGCAGTCGCTCTTAGTAACTCTAAGATGACTCGAGCGACTTCTGCGCTAACGCTAACAATAGGCAGCTTTCCGGGATAAACGTTGAATAAACGTTGACAGCATCGGGTGTCATGCATCTGTGCGGGCTGGAAATTCCTGATCACGGGAATTCCAATCCCGGTATTGAGACTTGAACCCAGAACTAATGGAAATACTCCGAATGTGACACGTTCGCCAGTAAAGAGAAGACCTGATCAGGTGTCGTTTTGACGAGGCTCCCGGGACTTGAACCCGGGACCGACGGTTTGCGCCAGGACTACTCGGTCGGATACTCGGGCCGGATTCAGACCTCGACTTTTCTCGATCTGACCTGGAGCTTCTTGCGTGAGACGTTTTCACCATTATCTCAATACCACGGTGCGTTTCGGTGGGTCTCGGGGCGATAATCGGTGAATAAACATGCGTGCGTCAAGTCCTCACGCGTCGACGTTGCTACCCGTGGGGCGTCCGCTGAGGAGATTCTTGGTGAACTGCGCAATGTCGTCTTGGAGCCCGGCGTAAGACTGTTCAACCGGAGTTTCTGAACGGGCAAAGGATTCCACGGTCTCAAGCACCGACGTGATAATTAGCCGGGGAGCGCGCACCTTCCACGCCTCGCCTTCGGCGACGAGGTCATCGAGTGTGATGGCGGCATGGCTGTATTTTCGATTGATGGCCAGAGCCATTTTTCCGTCGCTGTCGAGGTGTGTTTGCGGAACGACATCGTAGGCCGGGGTGATCCTCGTGCCGCCGTCCGGGAGGTGGAGCATGCTGATGTTCTTGGCGTGCATATCAAGGTTACCCACGGCCTGCGAGACGGTCAGGAGCCGGAGGAGCTGCTCGACGGAGGCTCGGTCGCCGTCGCGAACGAGGACATCCGCTATGCGCTTGAGGGAGACCTTGCCGCCGTACTCTTGATACTTCTCGTTCTTTGATGCGCCGAGAGCTTGGTTCATGTCTTCCTGGTGAATGCGTCCCTGTGCTGCGTGCGGTGATCGGTCATAGCGCTCGATGACCAAGCCGGGGACTCCGCCGAAGTCTTCGATCCAGGTGTGGAGCGTGGTGAGGCCGGCCGCTTTGGCCGCTCGGAAGCCGTATTCTTCGTCGAAGGTGATGGTCGGGTAGCGCACGGACGGTGGCTTGATGATGTGGGTCGACGGGTACCCCTCGAGGACTTGAAACCAGTGGTCATCCTGTCGTGCGAGCACGATCTTGTCTTGGACGCCGGCCAAGGACGTGCGCCCAGACTGCGGCCGGTTTCCGAGAGGAGCGGTTTGAGTATTGGTGAGCATCCGACCCACTTCGACCCTGTCAACCTGCGCGACGGCCGGCGTGCGCGGCTCCCCCGGCCCCTCTGGATCGTAAATCTGAATAGCGCCGGCGACGTCGCGGCCGAACCTTGCCAACAGCGCAATGGTGTCGTCGGTGGAGACTCTGATTTCAGCGGCGAGGGTATCCAGAGCGGTGGCCTCAGGTAAGAGTTCGGCGAAGGAGTTGCGTCTTCGCGCTGCCCGGCTGCGGTTGCGGACCAGGTCGAACGGCACTGATGCCGAGAGGATCGTGCTGCCGAGCCCAAAGGTCTCGATGGCATTCTTCGCCGTGACGAAATCAAATGTGTGACGGTCCGCACCGACCAGATGCCCGACCAGCTCGCCGTATAGCTCGACGCGCAAGTCACCCACGGGGCTCATCCACAACGTCGTCTTGGGGCCCGTCGGTGCCTGGATCGACCTCCATATACATGCGAATACCGGTCTCCCGCATGATCGCAAAGATGCGCTCGAGCACGATGGTGTTCTTTCCGGATTCCAAACCCCAGATGTACTTCTGGTCGGTCTCCAACCTGTCCGCGAGATCACGCTGCGTCAAGCCGCGCACGAGACGGCCCTGCTGCAGCATTCGACCGAGACCCTCAGGACCCTTCACTTCTCCACGTGCAGCCATGACATTCTCCTCGCGAAGGTCTTATTCCCTTCAGATTAGCTGATGGCAATATCGCCGTCAAGCGGGGCGAAGGCTTTATTACCGTCGCAGGGACGAATACTGAACTGGCCCCACTTGCGGAGCGCGCGACCAGGCGGTTGGTGACTGCATGATCTCTGAAAATTTGCGAGGAAGTGGCCTTCCGACCGGATGAGTGGGGATGCATCGTCGTCGGCATGATGGCGTGACGTACCGCGGCTCGGGCAACCACCTATCCAATCAGCGAGGTCACGTCTCGCCGGCTGGTGTCGTCAGACGTCAGATGTATTCCGTCGGCAGCGAGCACAATCCAGGCCCGCAAGCGGGACCTCCGACGTCGCACTTTCAGGCAAATTACTGAGCCGCGGTTGGCTTGCTCGATATCACAGCGGAATCATTTCAACTCGCCCGCGGCGACACCGGGACGGCGGATGCGTTCGGGTCGAGATTCGGATCCCAGGGCCGGGGCATCCCGATCGGGTTTGGAAACGGAAAAACCGTTTGGCACACTCTCGCGATGGGCGCGAGCGTGCGGGCGATACGTGCGATCTCAGCGTCGTTCAATTCGCGCCACGGACCGACCGCCAGCTGGTTGGTCATGTTCTCGGCGCGCTCCACTGCCACCCTGCCGTTCTCGCTGATCTCGCCCTGGCCGGTCAGCAGGCCACGAGTTATGAGCTCTTCGACTTCGACAGCCCACTCTTCCTCTGTCCAGCCACGCGCCTTCCGCACACTCGTCGCGTCGATATCCACCGCGCTGCGCAACACGATAGTACTGATGCCCGCGATCCCGCCCTCCACCAGTGCCATAACATGACCGTCCCCGCGATGCTCGCGAAGCGTGGCCGCGGCCTGCCAGAGCCGGCGATACGGATCCGCCTCGACCGTCAGCGCGCTGTTCGCCGCCGCGAGAGGTCGACCAATGGTGTCGACACGAGCCGCTATCTCGGCGAGTACGTCAGCCGCTTCGGCGACAGATCGTTCGTCGGGCACGAGATTTCGCAACGTCGTTGCTGCACCCCGCGACCGCGCGTCGAGGACCCGGTCTACGGTCACCGTCGACCACACAGCCGGCAGCACCCGCTCGACCAAGAACGGAGCGAACCCACTGAAAATCGCCACCACCGGAGCAGCCGTCACCGCCCCGAGCGGGGCGGCACGACCGGCGAAGTATCCGTCCCAGTAACGAGTGAGTCCGATATCCGCGAACGCCTCCCTCGCCTCCGGGGAGAAATACGTCACCGCGTGGATCGGCTCAAACAACGTCCACAGTGCCCGAACGTGATGCTCCAGCTCGCTCATTCGTCTCCCTTGTCGCCGCATCTTCCCGAGTCTATTGCGCGCGGCACCACCGACCTCGAAACGTCGCCCACCGCTGGCCCGTCGCGGACGTAGCCGTCCAGGACAGGCTGGAAAGGCGCGTGCGTGCAAACCGTTGATTTTCATTCGAATCGAAGACGAAACAGGCCCGACAGATTCCGCAGCGTATATCGCACTACCGCCATCGAGCAGACGCTTTACAATCTCGTCGCCGACCGCGCCACCGCGGACCGGGCATCCCGTTTTACCAAAGGCCACATCGTCGTCGCCGAAGGCTAAGCGCACATCTTCCAGGTCGAACGCGATGGTGAAGCCATCCAACGCGAAGAGTTCGTCGCCAACGAGGTCGGCCACGACCTCGCGCGCACCAATTATCAGGTCGACCGAGCCCATCGCGCGCTTCCGGGCAGCGAACAGGATGCTGCGTCGACGCAGACTGCAATCGTGTACGAGACGGAAGCGGCTCACGCCGGGGTGGTGAAACAGCGATGGCAGACTGAAACCTCCTCAGCGCCCACGACGCCGAGGCCGAATGGATCGAGGTCATGCCAGATGACTCGAACCGGGTCGTGCACCTTCTCTATGGGAACCCCAGAAGGACGGAAATTTTTGGAATCAGCAATGGATAGACAATGGGTGAGTCAGGTCTTGCCCTTTCGGTACAGACAAGAAACCTTGATCAGATTAGATTTACAGTCGAGCGGCCGGGACTTGAACCCGGGACCGACGGTTTGCGCCCTGCTCCTTATTAAGTCTTCAAGGCACGCGCCAAAACCTCGAGTATTCTCGACCTGACGAGGAGTTCTTCGGTCTAGAGGCCTCCGTTCTCTCGAAATAGCTGGACTGGCTTCGGCCTGTTTCGAGGCAATAAACGTTGAATAAATGTGCGTGCGTCAAATCTCACCGCGAACGGCCATCGCGACCCGGCGCCTTTCCGAGATCAAGCACGGCCGAAATTCTAAAAGACCGCCCGAATGTCGTCAAGAGTGCACGTTGACTCTTAAGAAAACCTCCGCGTAACTATATTCATTGCTGACGATTTTCAATCGCGTTAACAGCTTGCACCGCATCGGCGCGAATGGCACAGGGATGCCCGACTTCGAGAAAGCCTGGGTCGCAGCCCACGACACTCCTGGCTGCGCCTGCACGTTCCTGTGTGAATATACATTCTTCACGCCGTTGGTCATCGGCGAGTAGCCGCTGGACTGGCCAGCGGAATCGAAACGCGACACGCTGCTGGGTCGACGCGCTTCTGCACTCAGTATCAGCAGAAGGGCTGACACCAGTGCCTCCGCCCCGGAGTTCTCATGGGCCGCATCATCCACAACACGGTCTGGGTGGAGACGGGTACTTAGAACATGAGGGACCACAGCGCGGTGGCCAGCGCGTGATTGATGACGGATAGCGTCAGTGGCTCCCGGCCAAACCACGATTGGCGTTCTCTCGCACGATCGGTGGTGCTGAAATGCACCAATGGGTGGTGCTGAAATGCTCAACCCACCCCTGAATAATTACGTCGGTAAGTTCCACCCCTAATGTACGTGAGCGCCATCGACAGCTCGCGCCGCTGGTGTGGCTGAGCACCACCCGAAAAGCCCCTTCCACCCTGTGATGGCCTGCACCGGCGTCGCATCGCCCGCGACCACCGCATCCGAACACACTACGTCCGCATGCCTGACCTCGAGGATGCCTGGGACGCCGCCCAAGACAGCCCCGGCGGGGCCGAATACTATCGCCACAAAAGAAGACTCTCCGGAGCAGCTCAGTTGGGCGCCTGCTACCTTCCCTTCCGCTGTTGCGCGGTATAGACCATAAGCAGAGGCTCCCCCACCTCTCTCAGGACTTCCCCCGTCTGATAATCAACTTGAGGTAGCTCAGGAGAAAGATTGCACGTTGTTGTGTAACCCGCCCTCTCCTCTCGAGCCGCCTTGAAATAGACCCAGCCGCACCCAACGACCCTGTGGCCTTGTGGCCCGAAAACATGCACCCGCGCCGCCGCCGCCCAGACCGGGGAGAGCCATGGTCCTTTTCCCCTAGGACCAACGTTCATCGCGACCACGACGACCGCGAAAGCTGCGACGACCGTTGCAGTGCCCAGCGAGCGACAACACCATCAGACGTGAGTCCGCTCAAGCGCTCCGGGGGGCTGCCCGCAAGGGCGCGCGCACGGGAGTCGCCCACAAACCGGCCAGTCGTACCGCTCGAAGGGCGGTGAAAAGTTCGGCCGCCTGCACGGGTTTGGCTACGGAACGCCCGGTCATCTCGGTTATCCGCCCCAGTCGGTGAAGTACCGTATTTCGGTGGCAATGAAGTTGCTTGCCGCACTCGGCGGTCGAACCGTCGGTGGTGAACCAGCATTCAAGCGTGTCCAGAAGCACGCGGGCATCGTCTGGATCAAGGTCAGCCGCCCGCCGAGAACGCCATCGCGGAGTTCGGCAGCGTATGCGGGTTGAGACACAAGAATGGTATCGATCGGGGCCGCGCCGTAGAGATGCACTCCCACCGCGGCGGGGGCGATGCAACGCATGGCCAAAAGCGCTTGTCGCACCGCGACAGGCGCGCGCTCGAGGGCTTGTATCGGCAGGCTCACCCCGATTCGTGAACTGACGGTTCCGACCAGTGCGTGCGCGGCGGCGGAAGGATGCGCACCCGCCACACTTCCGAGGAGGCCCAGATACTCACCTTTCCACGGAGCCCAGGCGGAGCTGACCCCCATCCCCCGCAGTCGGTCGGTTATGGCGGGAATTGGGTCATCATCTGAGTGCCGCATCTCAACGGCAAGAACGACGAAGGTTGCCTCCTTGGGAAGGCCAAGAGCACGAACCGCTCGACCGGCATCCCCCGAGAACTCGCCTTCCAAAATCGCGAGCAGCACGACGTTCTTGCTCTGCTGGTCTTTGCGTTCCCGTTCGTCGACGACCTCTCGGTACGTCTCCGCGGCGGCGCTCGAGTACCGGTCGATAATGCCCCATACTCCGGATGACGCGGTGAGCAGCGCTGTTGCGTGTTCGGGCGTCGTCGCCTTCGCCATCAACGCGTCCCACAGGTGTAGACCGGCAAGCCGGTATGCGTGCAGGAGACTCGCCATGGGGATGCCGTGCTCCGCTTTCACGCGGCCGGCATGGCGGGGTGCGGCGAGCGAGTCGTTGATGCCGAGCAGGCACTGCAGGATCGCCTCGAGGTTGTCATGCACGATACCTTCGAGCACACCGGCGCCGAGCACGCTCTCGGCGTAGTCGTGCTCGCCGTTGATGATCTGGGCAACGATGCTGTCTGATAACTCGCCGACCGAGTCGATCATGCCCGAGAAGAGCTCGCGAGCGCCGTCCACCATGACATCCTGGGTCGGCATGCTCTGCGGCGCTTCATTGCGTTCCATTTGCACAGTGTAATCCGGTGACTCTTCCGTTTGGTTGTGCGGCCGCACAATGCACAGTTCCGAAATCGCGGCGGCGGCCCATCGCTATCGCTGACGGTGGAGCCGAGACTAGCCTGACACCGCAACCCGGAATCCGGGTCGCCGTCAGGCAACAATCAAAGGAGATTGATGACTACCACCGATCCGATGTCGAGGACACAGCCCATTCGGCCCCTCGACCAGCAGCAGCGCGACCAACTCGACGCCGCCATCATCGAGCTGGCCTCGGGTGCCAAGCGCTGGGCCAGCACCCCACTTTCCGAACGAGCCGCATTACTGGGAGCTGTGCACGCAGCCATGACGGCGGCCGCTCAGGAATGGGCGGAGACTGCCACTGCGATCAAGGGACTAGACCCGTCATCACAGCTCGTCGGGGAAGAGTGGATCTCCGGCCCGTATGCCAGCCTTTCAGGCGCCGGTACCCTCGCTCAGTCCATCGCAGCCCTCGCTGCGGGGAGGAGCCCCCTTGCCAGCAGCCGATTCAGAACGGCCCCCGGCGGTCGCGTCATCGTCCCGGTACTTCCGACCAACGGGTACGAGTGGTTGCTGCTGCACGGATTCAGCGCTGAGATTTGGATGGCTCCTGGCCGCTCTCCCGAGGAGGTACGGGCCAGCGCTGGCCTGGGTGAGCTCACGCCGACAAGGTCGGGCGGAGTGGGACTCGTGCTCGGCGCCGGCAATATCACGTCGATTCCGCCGCTCGACGTGCTGTACGAGATCGTCGCGAACAACCGGTCGGTGCTGCTCAAACTCAATCCGGTCATGGCTGGAATGAAATCCGTTTTCGATAAGGCTCTCGCCCCCCTGATCAAATTCGGAGTGCTTCGTATCGTGCAGGGCGCCGGCGACGTCGGTGCGTATCTCACGCAGCACAACGGCATCGCGCACGTGCACATCACCGGGAGTGCGGCAACACACGATGCCATCGTCTGGGGAACGGGCGCGGATGCCGCGAGCCGCAAAGCAACGGGCACCCCGTTACTAGGCAAACCGATCACCAGCGAACTCGGCGGAGTATCGCCCATCATTGTGCTTCCGAGCGCATGGACGAAGCATGACCTGCGCTATCAGGCCGAGCACGTCGTTACTCAGCGCTTGCACAACGGCGGATACAACTGCATTGCCGGCCAAGTGGTTGTCGTCAGCAGCAACTGGCCCCAGAAGAAAGCGTTCCTCGCCGAACTCCGACGGGCACTGGCGGCAGCACCTCAACGCCCCGCCTGGTACCCCGGCAGCGATGGGCGCATGAGAGCCGCATCGGCCGCGTATCCGACCGCCGAGCGGATGGGCCAAGACGGCTGCCGCCTGCTGATCGATGTCACAGCCGAAGACGACGCATCGAACGTGATCACCACGGAATATTTCTCCCCGGTGCTGGGCGTTGTCGAAGTGCCGGGCACGGGGCAAGCCTTCCTTGACGCCGCCGTCACGCTGGCCAATGACGAGTTCGTCGGCACCCTTGGTGCGAATCTCATTGTCGAGCCCCAGGTCATCCGGCAGCTCGGAACCGGGTTCCTCGAGTCCATTGCACGCCTGCGCTACGGCACGATCGCCATCAATGCGTGGACCGGCCTCGGATTCCTCACAGCAACCGCGTCGTGGGGCGCCTTCCCCGGTGCCACCATCGACAACGTGCAGAGTGGCATTGGAACCGTGCACAACGCCCTGCTCATCGATCGGCCCGAGCGCACGATCGTTCGCGGCCCGTTCCGGCCGTTTCCGCGATCGTTCGCACACGGAGAATTCACTCTTTTCCCGAAGCCGCCGTGGTTCGTGCAGGCGCGTTCCGCCGCGACGACCGGACGTCGTCTCGCGGGTTTCGCGGCCAAGCCGTCATGGCTGAAGATGCCCGCCATCTTCCTGGCGGCATTCCGGGCCTGACCCTCCGGTTATCCCGCACGCTCCCCCACACTCATCCCCAGCCAGAAGGCGAGCCGCCGTGTTCACCAGTCCCTTTCCCGACGTCGAAATCCCCAATCTCAGCGTCTTTGACCACCTCTTCGGTTCACTCGAAGTCGCATCCGCGAACCACATTGCCCTCGTCGACGGGGCGACCCGTGAGACCACCACGTACGGCGAGTTGGTGCGCCAGATCGAAGCAGTTGCGGGGGCACTCGCCGCTCGTGGCATCGGTGTGGGTAGCGTCGTGGCGCTGCACTCCCCGAACCGATCCGCTTTCGCCGTGGCGTTCCATGGCATTCTACGAGCTGGCGCTACGGCGACGACCGTCAACGCACTGTCGACGGCCGGTGAGATGGCCACGCAGCTGGCCGACTCCAAAGCGGTAGCCATCATCGCAGCGGATACGCTGTTCGCCGTCTCTGCGGAAGCCGGCGATCTCGCCGGTGTGGCAGCAGACAACATCATCAGCATCGATGAGGTCAGCGGGAGCACGAGTCTGGCCGACCTGATCGCGGAGGCGCATCCCGCGCCCGAGGTACATTTCGATCCGGCAACGCACCTGGCCGTGCTGCCATACAGTTCGGGCACGACGGGCAAGGCCAAGGGCGTCATGCTCACCCACCGCAATCTCGTGGCCAATGTTGCGCAGTCGGCACCCATCATCGGCGTGAGCGCCGATGATCGCGTTCTGGCTGTGCTGCCGTTCTTCCACATCTACGGCATGACGGTGTTGCTCAACATCTCTCTGGCACAACGAAGCACCCTCGTGACCATGGCACGATTCGATCTGACTGATTTCCTCAGTCTCATCCAGTCCGAGCGCATCACCTACGTCTTCATCGCTCCTCCCATCGCGGTGGCGCTTGCGAAGCATCCGCTGGTGAGCGAATTTGACCTGTCGAGCCTGCGCACGGTGTTCTCGGGGGCGGCGCCCCTGGACGGCATCGTCGGCGGCGCTGTTGCCGAGCGCCTGAATTGCGAGGTTCTCCAAGGCTATGGAATGACCGAGATGAGCCCGGTATCGCATGCCTCACCCCGAGGTCGAACCGACATTCCCCTGAACTCGGTCGGTCTGACGGTGCCAAACGTGCAGTGCCGTATCGTTGACCCGCTCACCGGAGACGACATCGAGATCCCGGCCGTGGGCGTGAGTGAGCCCGGCGAATTGCTGTGCCGCGGCCCGAACATAATGGTGGGCTACCTCGGAAACGATGAAGCAACCCGGGCGACCATCGACGCCGACGGTTTTCTGCACACCGGCGATATCGCAACGGTGAGCGCCGAGGGGTACGTGACTGTCGTTGACCGGCTCAAAGAGCTCATCAAATACAAGGGATATCAGGTCGCGCCCGCAGAGCTTGAGTCGTTGTTGCTGGGGCATCCCCAAATCGCCGACGCCGCAGTCATCGGTGTGATCGACGCGGATGGTGAAGAGGTGCCAAAAGCATTCCTGAGACTGCAACCGGAGGCCACGCTCACCGGGGAGGAGATCATGATGTGGGTCGCCGATCGGGTAGCCCCGCATAAGAAGGTTCGACAGGTGGAAATGATCGACTTCATCCCGAAGTCGGCGTCAGGCAAGATCCTGCGCAAGGATCTGCGGTCAAAAGGAGCGCTCGTATGAGTACCAACGCTGAAGAATTCGACTACATCGTCGTCGGTGCAGGATCGGCCGGAGCAGCTGTCGCAGCTCGACTCACCGAAGACGCGAGTATCTCCGTTCTGCTGCTCGAAGCCGGTGGTGTCGACGATAAGCAGGAAATCGTCATCCCGGCCGCGTTCCCGAAGCTGTTCAAGTCCGATGCCGACTGGAACTACCAGACCGAGCCGCAGGCCGAGCTAACGGGGAGGTCGATCTACTGGCCACGTGGCAAGGTGCTCGGCGGCTCATCCTCCCTGAACGCCATGATGTGGGTGCGCGGATTCGCTGCCGACTATGACAACTGGGCAAGGCTCGCCGGGGACGGCTGGTCGTACGAGGCGCTCCTGCCGTATTTCCGCAAGGCGGAGGCAGTGGAGGGCAACAGCGATCCCGACCAAGGCACGGACGGCGCGAATTCGATCTCGCACCAACGCAGTCCTCGATCGCATACCGCAACCTTTCTTGAGGCTGCCGCCGAGGTCGGAATGCCACTTGTCGCGCCGAACTCGGCAAACCCGGAAGGGGTCAGTCAAACGATGGTGAGCCAGCGTGGCGGCATGCGGCACAACACGTCGGCCGCCTACCTTGCGCCGGCAGCCGAGCGCTCCAACCTGGTCGTTCGCACCGGGGCACACGCCACTCGAGTGCTGTTCGACGGAACCCGCGCTGTCGGTGTCGAGTACCTCAGCGAGGGCACCCCGACCTCGGTCTTCGCGCGCCGCGAGATCGTGCTGAGCGGCGGAGCGGTGAACACACCGCAGTTGCTCATGCTGTCGGGCATCGGCGATGCGACGCACCTCCGCTCCTTCGGAATCACCTTGCTCGTCGATGCTCCGGAGGTCGGATTGAACATGCGCGACCACCTGTTCGCGGCGCTGGCAGTCGAGACCGACGATGACACCCTCTTCGGTGCCGAGACCGAGGAGCAGCTCAACGACTTCGTCTCGCAGCAGCGCGGCATGCTCACCTCCAACGTTGCGGAGGCGTACGGTTTCGTCAAGACCGACCCATCGCTCGCCTTCCCCGACATCGAGGTGCTCTTCGCCGCCGTGCCATATATCGGTGAGGGGCTCGTGGCCGCGCCGCGGCACGGCGTCAGTGTCGGCGCTATTCTGCTGCGGCCCAAGAGCCTCGGAAGCGTGCGACTCGCCTCCGCCGATCCGCTCGCGAAACCGCTGATCGATCCGAATTACCTGGGCGATCCGAACGGAGAAGACCGTGACACTTTACTCGCGGGCCTCGGCGTGTGCGAGCGTATTCTTGCCGCCACGGCGTTCGCTCCAACGCGGACTGACGGCAAGTTCATCCAACCCGCCGGGTCGGATGCTCAGACAGCGGCCGAGCGTGATGCCACGGTGATCGATGAGTTCTCACAGACCCTCTACCACCCGACGAGCACCGCTCGCATGGGATCGGATGCTGGATCAGTGGTCGACCCGGAGTTGCGTGTGCGCGGCGTGCAGGGACTTCGCATCGCCGACGCGTCGATCATGCCGGAGATCATCCGGGGGCACACGAATGCTCCATCCATCATCATCGGCGAGAAGGCGGCTGATCTTCTGCGCGCATCGGTGCCGACCAGAGTGGAAGCGGCTTCGGTTCATTGAGGTGAGTCCAGCGGCGAGGATCGCGCGGCAGCGCGGATCCATTCGGCGCAGGATCACGGTCGCGGCGAGAGTCTCCCTCGCGACCGGCGGTGGCGTGAATCAGAGGCTGGTCAGCGATGTTTGCAAACAGATTGGGCTTCATCCGCCCGCCTCTCGTTCCCTGTTCCCTACCGATGATGTGCTGTTGGATGCGGTGAATGATCTCCTCGTTGAGGAGTGTGCGCAACGACTTCGAGGTGGGGTTTCGGCGTTCACCCCGAAAGGTGATGGTGTGATTCTCGACACCTGGGAGCGATCCTTTGAAGCTTGGCTTCTCGACGGGTATACCGAGTCGAACTTCTCCGAGTCCCCCTATATCGCCAGAACACTGCCTGCGCTGCTAGAGCAGGTCAGCGAAAGGCGGTCGTAGTCGAGTAAAACCGCGAGGTGGCAACGATGATGCCTGTCCAGATCGGAAGCGTGCATTTATCGCGCCCAGCCATGCGCTCGCTACTTTCCGGTGGCAGCGGGCCCGTGACCCTCCCGTGGATTGCTTGACTCCAGAATCGCACTCTTGCGCCGTCCCCAGCGGATGAAAAGCCCCAGAGCCACGACGATGCCAACCACAACGAGAACCTGGACCACCACCCAGAAGATCCACCACGAAAGAGCACTGAATTCCATTTCGACCACCCCTCGATTCGCGGACACCTGAGCGCTCTACCTAGCGCGAGCCTAGGCCCGGGGTGTCGTTCGAGGCAGTACGCCGTCGAGTGCCTGGCCAGGAGAGAGCATCCCCAGCATCTCGTTTGACGGACATCGAGCACGACAGATCTGGGGCTGATCCATGCAACGGTCGAATACTCTGAGGCCGTGTCAGAGGGAAACCCTTGCGGGGTCTCCTGCACGGTTAGGGACAGTAGCCGAAATCCCCAGAAAAGCATTGGTGACAGGGCATTTCCTCGACGATGTGAGGTTGCAACGATACTCTCCGCGTGCTCCTCCAATGTGGGCACGGCGTTGTGAAATACATCGCAGTATTGACTGAACACCGCCGGTGTCCCGTTGACCTCCGAAGTGTGGGTTTTGAGCTTTCAGATTTCCCCAGACCGACTAGTAAGCAGTTACCGACGCTCTAAGCATTGTGCCGCGTGATGTGTCCGGCGGATGCTCGACTCTGCTGATCGTGTCGCCCTGTGTCAGGGTCCCGGGTCTACAAGCCCTGCTGGCGCAGCAGTTCAGGAATACGCTCGCGGAAAGGGAAGAACCCGCGCGCGGCGTAGGGCCAAGCGAGCGTGTCCCAGCGCCGCCTGACGATCGTGACCGTTATTCCCTCCGAGGCGAGAGCGGCGCCGAGCGTCAGCATCCGTTGCTGCACCGGGCCTACCGGTGCGTTCGGTATAACCACCGTATCGAGGCGTTCGGACTCCGCCCACTTCAGAACCGTGGAGGGGAGCGCGTCGGGCAGCACTCTCCCCGGTCGCCCGAGGGCGTCTAAGGCCCGCTTGGCAGCGTCATCGAGGGCTGATGCCGTGAATCGCCGCACTGCATCCGAGGCGCCGGAGGGCGAGCGCTCGTCGGGATCGGTGGATCCGGCGATAGCCACGAGTCGGCGGTTCGAATCCAACCAGGAAAACTCGGCGCGCAGGCTTGCCGCGTCCAGATCCTCTTCGTGCAGCAACAGCCCCACTCGGGCGCCTAATGGGGTGGACTCGGCGGGAGCAATCGGTGCCCGCGTTGGCAGTGGCTCTTCGATGATCGCTCGTGCCGACGTGGCGAGTCCCGATGGCGAGAACCGGCCCTCGGTGTAGCGAGAAATGTTCGATGCCGTCGCGAGGTAGGTCTTTCCGGCTGTCTGGAGCCCGGCAACCCACCGCCAGGAGAGCGTGTTGGAGGCGGCATCGCCATCAAGAAGGTGTCGATAGAAGAAGTCCGCACCGAGTTGCCACGGCAGGCCGAGCGTGAAGATCCAGATGCTCGCAAACCACATGCGGGTGTGGTTGTGCAGGTATCCGGTGTCCACAAGCTCACGCACCCACGCATCCATCGCATCAATGCCGGTGTGCCCAGCGATGGCTTCGCGGTAACCTCCGGAGCGTGTGTCACTCGCGAGCCCGGGCTCGGCCACATCGCGGCGATACCGTCGCCACACCTCGGGATTCTGTTCGAGCCATCCCTTCCAATACGTCCGCCAGAAGACTTCCTGCACAAATTTCTCGCATGCACCGAACCGATGCCGTTCAAGCACAGCCGAAACCACTTCACGCTCGGTCAGGAGTCTGTGGCGGAGGTACGGAGAGAGACCGGAGACGTTTTCACGGGAGGGTCCAGTGTCGTGATTGCGGTCTCGCGTGTAATCTAACCCCGCATGAGGGACGAACAGGCCGAGGGTTTCGAGGCCGGCAGCTCGGGTAGGAGTGAACATCCCTCTCATCATGCACCATGTGAATTTGAGAAGGTCCAGGTCGGCCCCCTGGGGCAATGCTAAACGGCGCCGAGTATGTCAATCACCCGCGGCACAGGCTGGCGGTCGCCGTTGCTGTTAGACAGGACTTATGAACATCGATCCTGCGACCGTGGTGAATATCGAGCGAGAGAGACTTCGCGCGCTCGTCGAACGCGACATGGCCGTTGCGGAGCGCCTCCATGCGCCCGATTACCAACTTGTGACGCCCAACGGATCCACACGGACAAAATCGACCTATCTCAGCGACGTGGAATCGAAGCGACTCGAGTACCTTGTGTTCGAGCCCGAATCAGAAATCTCCGTTAAATCGTCGGGGAACCTTATGATTCTGCGATACATCGCACGAATAGTCCTCAGCGTCGGCATAGCCGATGAGCTTGAATTCCGCGCCTGGCACACTGATGTTTACGAGCATCAAGATGGCCATTGGATGGTCTGCTGGTCGCAGGCCACCACAATCGCCCCATAGTGCAGCAGCCTGCGGGCCAGTGCCCGAAAGGCGAAGGCGAATTCAACCGGTCGTCGCAACGATGGGTATTTCTGGCTCTGACAATAGTCGTTGCATCGCTTGAGCGGGTGTGATGCCGCCGAGTGTTTTGCGGGGTCGATTGTTGAGTTCGGTA
>NZ_SOHF01000038.1:0-2283 GCF_004404045.1 Cryobacterium sp. Hh11
ACCGAACTCAACAATCGACCCCGCAAAACACTCGGCGGCATCACACCCGCTCAAGCGATGCAACGACTATTGTCAGAGCCAGAAATACCCATCGTTGCGACGACCGGTTGAATTCGCCACACGCAATCGGGCAATCTCAAATCCAGCTTTCTGCCGGAGACCTTTGGTACCTTCTACGCATGCATCAGACTCCTCAAGAGTCATCTCCCGACGGTCATAGACCCCGCGTCTCGACCCCGACCTCCATGTCGACGGTCGAGACATTATGAACGGCGATCTCGTACTAAACATCGCCCTCGTCCTCATCTTCGTCCTGATCGGCGGGGTTTTCGCAGCCACGGAGATGGCGCTCGTCACGCTCCGTGATAGCCAACTCAACGCAATCGCGGCCCGCGGGCGGCGCGGCGAGAAGGTCGCGGCTCTGGCGCGCAACCCCAATCGGTTTCTCGCAGCCGTACAGATCGGCGTTACTGTAGCCGGGTTTGCATCCGCCGCTTACGGGGCCGCCTCAATCGCCCCATCGGTAGCCCCGTTATTCGTCNCGGAGCGCTCGCGGCTACGGTTGCCACGATCGCACTCACCTTAGTGATCGCGTATCTGTCCCTGGTGCTCGGTGAACTCGCCCCCAAACGTCTCGCGATCCAGCGCAACTCAGCATTCGCCTACGCGGTCGCGCCCGCACTTAATGGGTTTGCGATCGCGATGCGCCCGGTTATCTGGCTGCTGTCGAGGTCGACGAACGTGATCGTGCGTCTACTCGGCGGAGACCCACACAAAACCAGTGAGGAGATGACCGAGGAGGAACTGCGAGATATCGTTTCGAGCCATGAGGGGCTACCCGAAGACGAACGGCGGATCCTCGACGACGTACTCTCTTTGCGGCACCGCCAGCTCAGCGAGATTATGCGGCCCCGTCCCGAAGTCGCAGCCCTGGACGGCACGGTATCCATTCGCGAGGTCTTTACCGAGGTGCATGACCTGCCGTATTCGCGATACCCGGTAGTCGATCGCACCATCGACGACATCGTCGGCTTTGTCCACGTGCGCGACCTCTACGAGATGATCGCAAAGAATCCCGACACGCAGGTTCGCGAAATCATGCGTCCCATCGTGTATTTCCCGGCGACCGCGCGTGTGCTCCCGACCCTCACGATGATGAGAGCAGAAAAACATCAGATCGCCGTTATCGTCGATGAGTACGGCGGAACCGACGGCATCGTCACCCTTGAGGACCTTGTAGAGGAAGTTGTAGGCGAAATCTTCGACGAGTACGACACCGAGTCTCCCGTACGCGACCTCCAGTCAGAGGGCGGAGCACTTGACGGCCGCCTCAATTTCCAGGACTTTGAAGAGGCGACCGGCGTGCGGTTGCCCGTAAGCGCATCCGATACCGTAGCCGGTTTCGTGATCGAACGGCTCGGACGTCTCGCGCGGATCGGTGATGTCGTCCACCTCAACGACATCAGTCTGCAGGTCACGGCGATGGATCGCCGGCGCATTTCGGAACTGCTCATCGTCCCGCGCGCAGAGACGCCGTCACCGCCAGGTCAGGAAGCCAGTGCGGACACTACGCCGAGCTGATCTAACAGTCCTGAACGGTGACGCAATCGCACCACACACCGGGTGCCAGCAGGAGCGTTGACAGGTCGGCCGGCACGAAAGGGACTTGCTGATAGCCACGAGGCCCACTTCGCCAATCTCAATGAGGGCGGCGGCATCGGCTGGGGCGACCGGGCTGAGACGCAGCTGCCGTTCAGCTTCGCAGGAGGCCGTTCACGGCAACCATGTCGACGAGAGGCAAAAACCAAATTAGTGGACGCCATTCCATTTCACCTGGCCACCCGAATATCTGCCGAGAACGCTGGACCCAAGCCGGATGTGTCTCCGCCTTACGATTTCAGTGAGATGGCTATATCTAAATCGCGCCTGGCCGCCAGCAATGGAGCAGTTCCTATCTCACTGAGAATCGTAAGCCTGACGTGTCTACTAGGAAATCAGTCCTGTTTTCGATCCAGACAACGCCGCGGAGGCACGGTCGCTCGTAACCGAAGTGTGTCAAAACCCATGTGTTTGGACACACTGAGGTTGCGAGACACCCCCCGTATGAGGATTGCAACGGGCGAGCCGCGCGGCGCCTTGGTCCGAGGGTGCCCGCAAGCGGAACGGCGAATTCAACCGGTCGTCGCAACGATGGGTATTTCTGGCTCTGACAATAGTCGTTGCATCGCTTGAGCGGGTGTGATGCCGCCGAGTGTTTTGCGGGGTCGATTGTTGAGTTCGGTA